>NZ_KK073872.1:2861269-3174866 GCF_000585335.1 Cloacibacillus evryensis DSM 19522 | reverse complement strand
GGTATCGCGTTTGAGCCCGCCGCAGACGCCCAAAAGAGACGGCAGCCCTGCCGGAGTATCATATCGCACCCTTATGTTCTGTATTGTGAAACAGTATATCGTAATTCGGAATCGTTGAGCTAATTAAAGCAAAGTAATAATTGTTTGTCAAGTATTTTCTATAAAATAATAAAAAGTCAGCTTGACAGCTTTTTGACTCTATGTAGAATATTGTTCCATAACATGGAATGGAGGCATTGAGAATGGACCAGGGTGTGGCCGTATTGAGAAAGACGATAAAACTGATGAACTATATAGCCAACAACGACAAAGCAAGCGGCATCTCCGAGCTCTCAAAGGAGTTGGATATGCCAAAAGCCACCGTCCACAGGATACTGAACACTCTTTGCGAAGACAACGTCATCCTTAAGACGGAGGAGGGGCTCTATCGCCTGGGGCCTACTGTGCTGTTGTGGAGCAACGGATTTCATCTGGCCTCGGGCATAGCGGAGATGGCTCAGCCGTATATGAGGCAGCTGCGCGACGAATCAAAGGAGACGGTTCATCTGTCGGTGTACGAACATGGCTGCGCGCAGTATGCGGACAGGCTGAACAGCCCGCAGACGGTCGTCCTGCGGTGGTCGCGGCTCGGCTCCGCGCTGCCGCTTTACTGCACCGCTGCCGGGCGCGCGATCCTTGCCGCGCTGCCGCAGGCTGAACTGGACGCCTATCTCGCCGGGGCGGAGATGACGCCGAGGACGAAGCTTACAGTGACCTCTCCCGATAGGCTCAGAGAGATGCTAGCCCGCTTCCGAAATCAGGGATACGCGGAAGAAAACCAGGAGAATGAAGAAAATATCCGCTGTATCGGTGCGGCGATATTGAATCGAAAAAATTATCCCGTGGCGGCCATCAGCCTCACCGCGCCGTCATTTCGTTTCACGGATTATGACGCGGCCATTTTTGGTGCCAAGGTAGCGGCGGCGGCGAGGGAGATCTCCTCCAGACTGTAGCGGGCGTCCCTTGATTCCATCCCGCCGCGTCAGTATGACGGGCGCCCGTCGTGTGAAGCGCCGCCGCCGGCGTTTCACCTTTGACCGCCCTCACCCCGGCATGAAAAAAGAGACTTTCATACTTATAAAGTACGAAAGTCCCGCCTCAAAGGGTAAATAACGGATCCTGGGATGCGTTTCTTGTCTATCCGCGCAGTTTCTTGATATCGGCGCCGTATTTTACCGCTATTATCTCCGCCATTACCGATACGGCGATCTCGTTTGGCGTTTCGGCCTTGATCGGCAGCCCGATCGGCTGGTATATGCGGTCGAGGTGCTCCTCGCTCACGCCGCGCTCAAGCAGCATCTTGCGCACCGTCGCTATCTTGCTGCGCGATCCGATCATGCCGTAATAGGCCCCCGGCTTTTTGTCGGTGACGGCGACGGCCTCGGCATCCAGCGCGTGCCCGCGCGTCATTATGACGATGTAGCTGCGTTCGTGGAGGGTTATGCCGTTTTCATATATCTTATCGATGGGGCAGGCGATGTTGCGCGCCCATGGAATATGTTCGTCGTTGGCGAACTCCGGCCGCTCGTCCCAGACCGTGACGCGGAAGCCGGCGAATGCCCCCAGCTCGGCGACCGCGCGCCCGACATGGCCGCCGCCGAAGATGACGAGCTCGTCGCAGCGGCCGATCGTCTCCATATAGACGTCGGCGCTGCCGCCGCAGGCCATGCCGTCGCGCTCCGTCAAGTTCTTATGCCAGGTGCGCGAAGGCTCGCCGCTGTTCATCAGCCGCAGAGCCTCCTGTATCGCCTCATACTCGATGAGCCCGCCGCCGATCGTCCCCGCGATGCTGCCGTCAGGCCGCACCCACATCGACGCCCCGCGGCTGCGCGGCGTGGAGCCGCTCTCGCCCGTCACGGTGCAGAGCACGCCATATCTCCCCGCCTGCACCTCTTCGTTGATTTTATTTAAAAGTTCGATATTCATCCTATCGCCTCTATTTTTTATATATTTTATACGGTGAAAACCGCACGGCGCGTATAACGCTCAAATTTTAACTGCCCGCGGCGAAAGAACAGGCGGGATAATGACAGGTGGGACAGTGTTCGCAGAGGCCGCCGACGCCCCACCGGCGCACGAGGTCTCCCGGTTCCATGCCCGCGAATACGAAGGGCAGCAGCTTATCGAGCGCCGTCCTGTCGTCGAAGGCGACGCAGGCCGGCGCGCCGATGACCGCGACGTCGCGTCCGTCTTCAGGCGATTCGGCCCAGCCGAGCATCAGCATCGCTCCCGGCAGCGCCGGCGTGCCCTGGAAAGAGATCTTGCGGCAGCGGCTGCGAATGGCGCCCGGCGTCTTGTCGTCCGCGTCGACGCTCATGCCGCCCGTACAGATTATCACGTCCGCCCCCTCGCTGAGGAAGGCGGCGATCGCCTCGCTTATCTGCTCAAGCGAATCGGTGCGGAAGCGCTGCCCCATCAATGTGCCGTTGAGGCGCGACAATTTTTCCAGCAGCTTGGGACGAAAGGCGTCCTCCACCTTCTTGTCGACGATCTCTTTGCCGGTCGTTATCAGTCCGACCTTCAGCGGTTTGAAGGGCAGTACCGTGAAAGGTTTGCCTCCGCGTACAGCCGCGACGGCGCGCTCCACGCGGTAGTCCTCCATCACGAGCGGGCGGATGCGGAACCCAGCCACCACCTGTCCCGCGAGCACGGGGCGGTGCGGCGCGAGCGCCGAAAGCACCCAGTCTGGGTCCTGGTTGACGCGGTTCACCGTCTCCGCGAGATACCAGAGTATCCCCGAGCTTTCGGCGACGAGATTGCAGCGTCCCTCGGATGGCTCCGTCAGCCGCAGATTGTCGCCGCAGAGGACCTCGCCGAGCTGACGGGCGGCGTCATCCTCATGCACGTCGCCGGGGGACATCTCCATTATCGAGAGATTTTCACGTCCCATGCCGCGCAGCGTCTCTAGGTCGGCCTCGGTTATCACCTGTCCCTTTTTAAAACGGGCGGATTTTTTGTGGTTTTTCGCGTCGATCTGTGTCAGGTCGTGGGCCAGCGGCAGTCCGACGGCCTCTTCCAGCGGGATCGTTGTGATCTTCATTTATTCTCTTCCTTTTCTTCTTCCGTCTTTTGGACGGCGCAGTCGGGACATGTGCCGTATACCACAAGCTGCTTCCCCTCCACATGCATTCCTTCGGGCACGTTCACGCGCGGCATCTTCTGGCCGGGGAGGCAGAACATCTTCCCGCAGGAGAGGCAGAGAAAATGCGGATGATCTCCGGGGCAGCCGTCGGTGTCCTGTTCGTGGGCGCAGAAGCGCCACACGCCGTCAATGCCCTGCACCTGATGGACGATGCCGGAGTTTTTCAGCGTATCAAGCGTGCGGTAAAGAGTGACGCGGTCCAGGTGGTCGTCGATCATCGAAAGAATCTCGCTGTGCGACATCGGCGAACCATGCCGGATAAGCAGCTCAAGTATGACCCTGCGCTGGCGCGTAGTACGCAGTCCGGCGCTGCTCAAGATTTTTTCCGTATTCAAGAAAACTCCCCCTCTCGGCAACCTGCTTGCAATTATATTGCAAGCAGGTTGAGGTTACAACGTTCTGTTTTGTCTATGCCAGTTTGACTTTTTTGACGGCCTCAAGAAGAAGCGCCTTCCAGAGCGCCCCTTCCGTCTCATAAGCAAAGCGCGTGCCGATGATCGAGAGCCCCGCCAAAAGGTTGTTGCTGTCGTCAAGTATTGCGCAGGAGACGGCTCCGGCTCCTGGGTCCCGTTCTTCTATGCTGCAGCAGCAGCCAGTTCTGCGGATCTCAAAAAGCGAATCGTTGAGTTCTTCCGGAGAGGTAATGGTAAAGGGGGTGTATTTCTCGAGCGGAGACGACATCACCTCTTTACGCACCGCCTCCGGCGCGTAGGCAAGAAGCACCCGCGAACTGCTCCCGGCGTGGAGCGGCGATTCGCTGCCGACCCTTGCCGCGATGTGTATCGCGTTTTTAGGATTTATCTTCTGTATGCAGATGGATTTTATGCCCTCAAGAAAATTGAGCATCACGCTTTGGCTGCAATCCTCTGAAAGCTGCTTCATTACGGGCGTGAACTGGCGTACAAGCTCCGCCTTTATGACCTCCTCCCTTGTGAACGGAAGGAGCATCATCCCATAGCGGTATGTCTTTTTTTCTTTTGAGAAGGAAAGCCAGCCCCTTTCGGCAAGTTTTTCCAGTATCGGTTTGACCTGAGATTCGGTCGTCCTGCATTGCGCCGCGGTCTCGGGAAGCGACAGCTCAAGCCTGTATCGGAAAAAAAGTTCGAAAACCTTTGACATGTATTTTATATTCGCACCAGCCGCAGCAGCCATCGTCTCTCTCCTTCAATTGTGTTGCATCAATTAATTATATCCCAGTCCAGAGCATTTCGTCAGGCGTTAATATCAATAAGGAACCCGCGTCAAAGTGGATCCAGCCCGTTGTTTGTGAAAAGAACCGGAAGGCGCCCCGGCCGCGTTTGGCGCGGGACACCCTTCCGGCAGCAGGCGTTGGAATGGGTAAAAAATATATAATCAAGCCAATTTTTCTTTTACCGCGGCTATTTTGCCCAGTATCTCGCTTTCACAGTCGCCGCTCTTTCCTCCGACGGCGGGAAACGGTACGCAGCCGAGATAATTCCATCTCAGATGTTCCGAGACAAAGCGGAAATACCCGTCGAGCTTCGCCGAAGTCTTTTTATAGTGTTCCTCCATATCTTCCGTGAGCAGCATCAGTCCGCGGCTGCGCCGCTGAAGCTCCACCGCCTCCGCGAAGAGCTTTTTCACCGCGATCTCGAGCTGCGAGGAGATCCCCCACGAATAGACCGGCGTCCCTATCACCACAATGTCGGCGACGAATACCTTTCTGATGAAGACGGAGGCCGCGTTGTTGAATATGCACTCGCCGCCGCTGATACTTTTGCATTTGCCGCAGTATCCGCAGTGCCCGATGCTTATCTTCTTTGCGGCGAGATCAAATTTATCCGCTTCAGCACCCGGCGCGGAGGTGTTTAATGCCTCGGTGAGCCTTCTCAGTATTATGTTTGTTCCGTCGTCTTTCTGCGGACTCCCGTTGAGGACAAGTATCTTCTTCATCGAATGCCCCTCGTTTCGTTTCATAAGGCCGCCGCGCCTGAAGTCAGCGGCAGGCGAAGCCCATTATCGCCTCTAGCACGCCGCCGGCGATCGCCAGAGCTTTGTCCGTGATGCTGAAGCAGTGTTCCCTGACGTTTCTGGGATCGACGTCGCCTATCTTGAGCCCCGCCTCCACCTTTACGCTTGGGTGGATGAGGCCGCGAAGCATACCGCTTATCTGGGCGCGGACCTCTGCCTCGCCAACTGCCGCGATCAGCTCTCCGCGCTCGACGTGGTCGCCGATATCGCGCACATTCTTTACATAGCCGCCGGCGGGCGCACGCAGCAACCGTTCCGTGGTGTAGCCCATCTCCATCCCGGGGACGCCCGTGTTGGGGATCGCGGAGCCGTTGGTGATGAGCCTGCCGAGGTAATGTCCCCGTTTCGTCTCTATCACGCCGTGTACCTGCTCCGGCGCTGAGAACCCGGGGCCGAGCGCAAGTACCAGCGGCGCCATATCTTTTGAAGTCCCCGAGTAACGCTTCATCATCGTCGCGTCCACGACTACGGACGGAGAAAGCTCCCTGATCGATTTTCCCTCCGGGTCGACCAGCACCGCCACCTTGCGCCGGTCGGTCCATTCCGCAAGCGATCCGATCTTTACGGCGCACATATCCTCTATTTCAAACTTCCCGTCGAATACGGCCTCCGCCGCGGCTACGGTCCTGCGCACCACAAGAGGGCGGGCCGTCTCAAGACAGAGCACGTCGAATTTTGACCTCCAAAGCCGGTATATCACTCCCGTGGCGAGGTCTCCGCCCCCGCGCACTATCGCAAGTTTGTTTTTGCCCATCTCTCTTTCCCCCTTTAAGGGCCGCCCGCCGGAGAGGCGGCGGGCGACTCCTCATGTTTTTATATCTTTATATCGTGCTTTATGACTTTTTCTCTTTGGCCATTTTTTCCTTTATCGCCGCCCGCACTTTTTCTTTTGTAAAGGGCAGCGAGGGAATCCTGATTCCCGCCGCGTCATAGATGGCGTTGGCTATCGCCGGAGCGACGGGAGCGACGGCCATTTCGCCGACGCTCTTGGCGCCGTAGGGCCCGGACGGTTCGTAAGCCTCGACGACGATCACCTCTATCGGGCACATGTCGGTCGAACGCGGTACTTTATAGTCGGTAAAGCTGTTGTTCAGCAGCTTGGCATTACCGTCATAGATCATGTCTTCCGTGAGCGCGTAGCCGATGCCCTGCGCGGCCGCGCCCTCAACCTGCGCAGTCACCAGGTCGGGGTTGATCGCCTTGCCGACGTCGTGTGCCGCCACGAAGTTAAGTATCTTCACCGCGCCAGTCTCAACGTCGACCTCGACGTCGGCGAAGTGGGCTGCGAATGCCGGCGGACAGTTAAGCGCGTTGTAGCTGGCGCTTTCGCAGATGTGGATGGGCTCTGTCGCCTTGTATGCCGCGAAATAGGCTAGGTCCGCCATCGACGTCACCCGGCGCCCGTTTTCTTTACGGACGATCCAGCCGTCGTAGGTGTCAAGATTTCCACGCTGCTGACCCGTCATTTCCGCCGCGTATTTGATCACCTGCTCCTTCACCTTTTGGGCCGCGAGGATTATCGCGTTTCCCGCGACGAATGTCTGGCGAGAGGAATAGCTTCCGCCGTCGAACGAGGTCACGTCGGTATCCGCGGAGAGGACGTTGACGTCTTTGAGGTTGATCCCCAGCGTTTCGGCGCATATCTGCGCATGAGTCGTATCGCTGCCCTGCCCGAGATCCGGCGAGCCGATGAGGAGGCTGACCGTACCGTCCTCGTTGAGCTTTATCGTGGCGGATGAGAAGTCGGGCTCCGCGGAAATGCCGGTCACGTGCAGCGCGGCGGACATCCCCTTGCCGTAACGCTTTGAGCCTTGCGGTTCCCGACGCTCGTCCCACTTTATCGCCTCTTTGCCGGCATCGATGCAGGCTTCCAATCCGTTGCTCTGGAGTACCCAGTCTGACTTGAGCGCGATGGGGTTCTGCTCTCCCACCTGCACGATGTTCCGTTTTCTGAAATCGGTCGGGTCCATGCCCAGTTCCTTCGCGATGCGGTCGAAGTGGTATTCGCGCGCGAAGCACATCTGCGGGTTTCCGTAGCCTCTGTAGGCTCCGGAGTCAGGCCTGTTGGTGAAGGTGATATCGGCGTGAAAAAACATCGCTCCCAGCTTATATGGGTTTTTCGTGCACATCGCTTTGGTGACGTAGTTGCTGTGCCCGGAGTATGCGCCGGCGCAGGAACGGACGTACATTTGATAGGCGAGTATCTTGCCGTCGTCGTCCACGCCCGTCTTGAGCGTAATGTCAGCCGGATGGCGCAGCGAAGTGTAGGCGATGTTCTCCTCGCGTGTCAGCTCGATGCGCACCGAGCGTTTCGTGCGCATCGCCGCATAGACGCACAGTATCTCGTTCTGGACCATTTGGCGTTCGCCGAAGCCGCCGCCGATCGCCGGCTTTATGACGCGTATTTTGCTCATCGGGATGCCGAGCACCTCGTGGATGTTTCTCCTGATGTGGAACGGGACCTGCGTCGTGCTCCACAGCGTGACCTTTCCCGACGGTTCTATCTGCGCTATCGAGCATGAGGTCTCCATGCAGGTATGCTGCTGTCCCTGTACGGAAATGGAATCCTCAAAAATATGGGTGGATTTTTTGAAACCTTCCTCCAAGTCTCCGTAGGACATCTCCGTCTCAATGACGTTCTTGCCGGTCCCGCCATGGATGAGCGGCGCCTCCTCCGAAAGGGCGTAAGCGGTGTCCGCCACGTGGGGCAGCACCTCGTATTCAATCTTGAGAAGCGATTCCGCCTCGCGGGCGGCCTGAACGTTTTCCGCGAGAATGAGCGCCACGATCTCGCCCTCGTAGCGAAGTTCCCGCTCCATGAGCGTCCTGTCTTCCATATATCTGGGGTCCACATTGGGGCAAACCCCGAGTATCGTCTCGCGCGGATAGCCGGCCGTGGAGAAATGCACATCCGGAACGTCGAAGCAGGTGATGATGTCCGCGACGTCGGGGACCCTCATCGCCGCCTCTTTGTCTATCGATATTATCCTTGCGCGTGTGTGCTGCGAGCGCACGAGGTGTCCCGTGAGCATATTCGACAGGTATATGTCCGAAGTGTATACCGCCGCACCGGTGACCTTATTCACGACGTCGACCTTCGGCAGGCTCTTGCCTACGACATTGAGCTTTCTCCATGTCGCCGGGGCCGGTATCTCTATTTTTTTCGCCTCTGGCTTGGTGCTCATTACTTACCTTCCCCCCTCATCTCTTCTGCGGCGCTGAGTATCGCAAGAACGGGTTTCGCATATCCCGTACACCGGCAGATGTTGCCGGAGATGGCTATACGCACCTCTTCTTCCGTCGGATCGGGATTTTCGTCAAGGTATGCCTTCGCGGCGAGGATCATGCCCGGCGTGCAGTAGCCGCACTGAACGGCCGCGTACTCTACGAACTTTTTCTGCAGCGGATGAAGGCCGTCCTTGCCCGCGAGCCCCTCTATAGTCACGATATCTGCGCCGTCGGCTTTCATCGCCGGGAGAATGCAGGACTTCACGGCCCTGCCGTTCATTATTATCGTGCAGGCCCCGCAGTCGCCGATATCACAGCCGACCTTGGTCCCCGTCTGGTGGAATATCTCCCTAAGAAGCGTTGACATTGTCGTCCCCGCCTCGATTTCAGCCGTGCGCTCCGCGCCGTTGAGCGTAAAAGTAATGGCGTATTTCTTTCCCATATTTTTCCCCTCCCGATTGCCGTCCGCTATGCCGCCGCGGATTCGTAGGCCCGCAGGACGGCTCTCTTTACAAGAACGCCCGTTACTTCGGTGCGGTATTCCTTCGTGCTGCGGATGTTCGTTATCGGTGATATTGTCTCCGGTATTGCCGCGCAAAGCTCATTTAGCAGCTCCTCGTCCGGTCTCTTGCTCAACATCAATTTTTCCGCCTTTTTCGCCCTTACCACCGTCGGGGCGACCGCGCCGAGCGCGATCCTGATATCGCCGATACTTTTGTCCTCCGCGCAGCTTACGAAAGCGGCGACGTTAGCGTTTGCGAGATCCACGGAATTTCTCGCCACCTTTTCAAAGGCGCTTGAGAACCTCTCTTTGGGCAGCGCCACTTTAAATTCCTTTATTAGCTCATTTTTCTTGAGAACGGTTTTGCGCGGGCCAATGAAAAAATCTTCCGCTCCGACCGTGCGTTCCCCATTCTTTGAGACGAGCACGAATTCCGCGCCGCAGGCCAGCATTGAGGGAATGGCGTCTCCCGAGGGGACGGCGGAGCAGATGTTGCCGCCTACGGTGGCGATATTTCTTACCGTCATGTCGGCCAGGACATTTGAGGCGTCCCACAGGGCTCTGAAATTTTCTTTAACAGCCGGCGACTTGATTACGTCGTGGTAGGTGGCGCAGCTTCCAATGATAAGCACGCCCTCTTTCAATACGATATGGTCAAGTCCGAGCTTTGTTATGTCGAGCATCGCGTCAAGCTCCGGATGCTCGTCGACGAAGACGTCCGTCCCCCCGGCGATGATCTCGATATTCCCCGGATATTCGTCAAGTATCCCGACGGCCTCCTCAAGTGATCCCGGAATAAGGTACTCTTTCAAACCCAGTTGCTTCATAAAAAGCACTCCCTCCTATTTCTTTCAGTGGACAGTTTTATCTAAAACAAAAAGTGACATACAAGCGCTAAAAGCGGAATTGCTATCACCGTCCTTACGAGAAAGCAGATGATAAGATCCAGCACCGTGACTGGAATGATGCTCTCAAGCATCGCGTTTGCGCTTTCCGTGAAGAAAATTATCTGTACCGATGAAAGCACCGTTATAAAGAAAATGCTCTCTTCGGCGATGCCCTTTCCCGATATCATGATCACGGGGAGAGCGATCTCAGCGATCCCGACCAGCGTTGCCGGTGCGATCTCAGCCGCATTTGGTATCTGAAGCAGCTTAAGCACGGGAATTATCGGCATTCCCAGCCATGTGAAAAGCGGCGTGTGTTCGGCGAGGAGAAGCGCTACGATCGCGACCGACACGACATAGGCGACGATTTTCTGCGTAAAAGTGATCGCGCTCCAGAGTGTGGCCATGAAAACCTTAAAATCCAGCTCCTTCGACCGCGCTATTCCCGCCTGGACGGCGGCCCTGAACCTGTGGTCGATCTTGCGCGGGACGCGGTCCTGCGCGGTCTGTTCCGTCCCGTCGATATAATGGTCCCTTTTACCGGAGAGCGGCGGGATCCGCGCACAGATAGCGGCGATGACGAACGTAAGAACGAACGATGTAATGACTACTTGGGCATAGAGATGTTCGATGCCGCCGAGAGATACCAGGACGCCAAAGAAACCGAGGCTGCAGACGGAAAAACAGGTAAGTACGGTAAGTCCCTCTCTATCGGTGTAGTCCCTCCCGCGATAGAGCTGCTCTGTCATAAACACGCCGACGGCCGGTGCCGAGACGAAAGAGGCGATGCCGTTGACCGCGGCGCAGCCTGGGAGCGTAAAGCAAGGACGCATCATCGGTTCGATGAGGATGCCCATGAATTCAACGATCCCGGATTTAAGGATCATTACCACAAACCAGCCGGCAAAAGTGACGGTGAGCATCACGGATCCGGCAAGCGGAAGGGCGAGCCCGCCGATATTCGGATCCAGTATCTGCGCCGGCCCCCTGCCGGTGATGACCATCACGGTAAAAATTACCGCCAGTACGTAAAAAAAGATCTTTCCCAGGCCATCCTCTTTATGATATTCCGCAAATACCTTTATCTTCATCACCTTGCCCAAAAACACGGTGACGATAAGAGAAAGGCAGAAAAGCAGAACCAGATAGTTGATACATGCCGCGCCAAGCAGTTTTTTCAAAAAATCCACCAGCGCGACCAGCGGCACATTACCGCCGAAGACAGGAGCGAAAAATAGAAATATCCCTACGGCACTTGATAAGATAAACTTGATCACGAAGCGTTCCCCCTTGTATCTTTTGATCGTTTTTTCGGTTAAGCCAAAAGCAAAACGGACCTTTAATACAAAACGACGCGAATTTTGCCGCTGCGGCTTGGATGATTCAGTGAGTGTGCCGTGAGGCTGATCCTGCCGGGAAAAAGCTCTCACGCCGACGGCGATGCCTGCCGGAAAATCATCCGCTGCCATGTGACGTCGTCCTCCTGCTGCTGGGAGAGATATCCGTATACGAAATCAGCTTTGCTGTTTTCGTGATGATTAAATAAATTACCGGGAGGCAGGGCTCTACGTTCACTCCTTTCTTTCATGCCGCCGCTGCGATATCGCCCCGATAGTTTTTATGCATAAGGGACATCTGTCCCAAATACTCTATACCCATGCGGTAAGAATTGTCAATAGCATTTTATAAATATATTTATGTTTATTTTTACGATAAAAAATTTCACATAAATTAACAGCTTCCGGCAGCGTCATGTCTTTATGCAAGTCGATTGCATTTAGCTGTGGCGCGGATTTTTTGCGGATAAAAATATCAGAAGTTGTCCATGGTAAACAAAAAGCTGAAGAGGCCGGACCTAAGCGAAAATTTTATCTATCAGGGGGTATTGACAAAACGATGTAAATGATATTAGACTTAGTTATGGGACAAATGTCCCAAATATATTTCCCGCAAATGATTTACAGCGTTGATAAAGGCGATGGGTCTGATTAAAAATTTTAAGAGAGTATAGGAGTGAGATCTTTTGAAGAACTTCCAGATCGTTGGCAAAAGGCAGGAGAAGCAGGAGGCGCGCCTCAAGGCGATGGGCAGGCTCAAGTATACCGGCGACCTTTATGTGCCGAATATGCTTCACTGCAAGATACTGCGCAGCCCTTACGCAAACGCGGTCGTGAAGAGCGTCGATAAAAGCGAGGCGCTGAACGTGCCGGGCGTGGTCGATATCATAACCTACGACGATGTGCCGAAGATATTGAGCATGCATCAGTATCTCCATGTCCCGGAGATCATGTATAAGGACAGTTATCTGCTGGAGCGTCACGTGCGCCATGTCGGTGACCGCGTGGCGGCGGTGGCGGCGGAGACGGTAGAAGCGGCGGAGGCGGCCCTCGAAAAGATAAAAGTTGAATACGAGGTGCTGCCGTCAGCTCTGGATTTTGAATCGACGCTTGCGCCGGAGGCGCCCGTGATACACGAGGAGGCGCTCAAGGGCGACAATCCGGTCAATATAAGGGGCAATGTCTTCGACACGGTCGACATCACCATCGGAGACGTGGAAAAGGCCTTTGATGAGGCGGATTTAGTATTGACGAAGCATTTCCGTACTTCAAAGCCGAACCCCGCCCCGCTTGAGAGGACCGCCGTCCTCTGCGTGCCCGACGGAAACGGGCATGTTGATGTCTGGGCCACTTCGCAGGGCATCCATGCCATGCGCATGAATATCGCCTATTCCCTCGGCCTGCCCGTTTCAAAGATCACCTGCCACCGAGTATTCCTCGGCGGAGCCTTCGGCGCCCACATCCAGACCGGATTTATTGAAAATATCTGCGCTTTCCTCGCTTTAAGGACCGGTTCTCCGGTCAAGGCGGAGAAGACGCGCGAAGAGATGTTCCTCTCCTGCGGCCGCCACCCGATGCTCCTCGATCTCAAGGCCGGATTTACGAAAGAGGGGAAGATCATCGCCCTTCACGCCGATGTTACGGATGACACCGGCTCCTATGCTTTCAGCGGATCTTCAAAGATGATGCTCGCCGCGGGCTTCACGCTTTCGATGTACAAGTGCCCCAATCTGCGCATGTCTGGGCGCGCCGTCTATACGAACACGCCGCCGCTGACGGCGATGCGCGGCGCCGGAAACCCGCAGGCCACCTGGGCGATGGAAAGCCTGATGGACGAGGCGGCTGAGAGGCTCGGCATCGAACCGATAGAATTCCGCAAGATGAATATTCTTTCCGTCGGAGATAAGTTCTACGGACAGGGACCGGCGGTCATCAGCACCATCCGTTCAAACGGCACGCTGCCGCTCCTGGAAAAAGGCGCGGCTGCCATCGGCTGGGAAAAGAGGGGCCGCGGCAGCGGACGGGTGCCATATCCCGACAAGCCCTGGATCAAACGCGGCATCGGGCTCGCCCGCGGCTTCCATACGTCGGGCTGCGGCTCCGAGAAGCCGAACAAGTTCATCATCGACGTGAGCGGGGCGATCGTCAAGATGAACGAGGACGGCACGGCGACGATCCTCAATTCGGCGGCGGACTGCGGCAGCGGCAACATGAGCGTCTACTGCTCGATGGTCGCGGAGATCGTCGGGCTGCGCTACGAGGACGTGCATATAAAGGACGGCGATACCGACTGCACGATCTTTGACGGCGCGACGCACGCGAGCCGCGGTGTTTACGGCGCGGGGCAGCCGGTCGCGAAATGCGCGGCGGATATCCGCGGGCAGATCATCGAATGGGGCGCGCGCGTCTTCGGCTGCGGGCTGGAAGAGATCGACATCAAAGACAGCCGCATCTATCTTGTGGCCGATCCGAGCGTGAGCAGGTCCGTCGGAGAGGTGATGCTTAAGGGTATTTCCAGCGGCTGGGGCAACGTCTGCGCCACTTCCACAATACGGCCGCAGGCCTGCCCGCCGCACTTCACGGTCATTTTCGCCGAGGTGGACGTAGACACTATCACGGGCAAGGTCGATATAGTAAGGGTCGTCGCCGGAGCCGACGCGGGGACGATCATGAATCTCAACAACGTCGAAGGGCAGATCGTCGGCGGCGTGCACATGGGGGCCGGATACGCGCTCATGGAAGACACCGTTTTTGATAAAAAGAGCGGACGCCCTCTCAACGCACAGTTTGGGGATTATAAGATCCTTACGTCGATGGATATGCCGCCTGTCGAGGTAATCACGGAGGAGACCTGGGAGCCAACGGGGCCTCTGGGGGCGAAGGGCGTCGGCGAGGGAGTCACGAACCCCGTGGCTCCGGCGATCGCCAACGCGATCTATGACGCGTGCGGGGTGAGGATTCCCGATCTTCCCTGTACGCCGGAAAAGATACTCAAAGCGCTGTGGGCGAAGGAGGCGTAGGTTATGAGAGAGTTTGATTATTACGAGCCGAAGACGGTCGCCGAGGCCTGCAATTTGCTGACGGCGGAGGGCGCGCGGGCGATAGCCGGCGGCACCGACCTTGTCGTGCAGATCAAGCACGGCGTCAGAAAGCCGGCGGTGGTCGTAAATCTTAAAGGTATAGAAGAGCTTGGAGGGATGCGCTTCTCGGACGACGGGGTCATCATCGGAGCGCTGACGAAGATCGCGGCGCTTGCCGAATCCGAGGAGTTTTATGACGGATGGCGCTCCGTCGCGGAAGGGGCGGACAATATCGGAACGCCGCAGGTGCGCAACCTCGGCACCATCGGCGGCAATATCTGCAATTCGTCGCCCTGTGCGGACACGGTGCCCGGCCTGCTGGTCTCGGACGCCGTCGCGGTGATCACCGACGGCAGGCATGAGCGTGAGACGAAGCTGATAGACTTTTTCAAAGGACCGGGAAAGAACTGCCTTGAGGGCGGCGAAATATTGAAGGCCCTGCGCCTCCCGAAGATGCCGGCGGATACCAGGCAGGCGTTTTTCAAAATGGGGCCGCGCAAGGCCGCCGATATCGCGGTGATGAATATGGCCGTCTCCCTTTCGTTCGCGGGCGGAGTCTGTACGAGGGCCCGTATCGCGATGGGTTCGGTCGCCCCGACTCCGATCCGGGCGGCGGAAGCGGAAAGGGCGCTTGAAGGTTCGGACGCCGCGCGTGATATTGAGAAGATTTCCGGGCTTGTCGCCGCCGCGGCCTCGCCGATAGACGACGTTCGCGGCTCGGCGGCGTACCGGAGCCACATGCTCAGGGCGGCGGCGGCCGGGCTGCTGAGAGAGCTTTGCAGATAGGCTTAGGGGTGAGAGAGATGCTTAAGAAAAAGGTAAGTTTTATCCTGAACGGCAAGGCGATGACTAAAGAGGTATCGGTAAATCATACCCTGCTCGATTTTCTGCGCGACGATCTGCATTTTACCGGAACCAAGTGCGGATGCGGCGGCGGCGAATGCGGCACCTGCACGGTGCTGATTGACGGCAGGCCCGTCAACTCCTGCCTTATGCTCGCAACCGACGCCGAGGGAAAGGATATTCTGACGATAGAGGGGCTCGGCGGCGAGAAGGCCCTTCATCCGCTCCAGAAGGCGTTCGTCGCCTACGGCGCGATACAGTGCGGCTACTGCACGCCGGGTATGCTTCTCTCCTCGAAGGCGCTGCTCGACCGCAATCCGCACCCGACTATGGACGAACTGAGAAAGGCCCTCTCAGGGAACCTCTGCCGCTGCACGGGTTATGATAAGATATTCAAAGCTGTGATGAGCGTGGCCAACGGCGAGGTTCTTGACGATCCTGAGGACGGCGTCTGGATACAGGACGACCTGCCGCCCTGCGGCTGCGAGCACAAATAAAAAGCTGTCCGGTGATTCTCCACGCCTGTTGCGGAGAGCGGCCAGGCGGGGAGGATGACCGATGCGAAAGTTTTTTGATTCCATAGATACGATCCTGACGATCTTGGAGGCGCTCGAAGATTCGGAAGAGGCGCACAGCGTAAGAAAGATAGAGGAGCTTACCGGGGTGCCGAAGAGCACGGTCCACCGCATATTGCAGGAGCTGACCGCCATCGGCTGGGCCTATCAGGACGAAGAGGACAAGAATTATTATATCGGATTGAAATTCCTCTCGCTGGCCAACGAATGGCGCGTGAATCTCGACACGGTAAAAAGGATCGATCCCGTGCTGCGGAATGTGGTCAAACGGTGCGGGCAATCCGCCTTCCTCAATATTATCGACCACGAACGGGTGGTCTGTCTGCACAAGATAGAATCGAACAGCGTTGTAAGGATCGCCTCGATAATCGGCGAGGAACAGCCCTTTCACGCCGGGGCCAGCGGCAGGATGCTTCTGGCGTACGCTCCTGAGGCGCTTGTGAAAAAGGTGCTCTCTCAGAAGCTAGAGGCGTTCACGCCATTTACGGTGACAGACCCGAAGCTGCTGAGGGAAGATCTGAAACAGATAAGGGAAAAGGGATATTGCGAATCGGTCGAAGAGATGGATCCCGGCGTCGCCGCGATATCCGTTCACATCGACATGTGCGGGACGGACCTGATCATGGCGCTGACGGTCGCGGGCACGAGGTTTGACTATGAGAGAGACAGAGACATGTGGCTCTCCGTATTGATCGAAGAAACTAAAAATCTGACGCCGGCCCGGTAAAATCGAGTCCGGCCGTCAAAGCCGGAGGCGATTTTATTATGGAAAGATTGTTGGTCAAAAACGCGCAGATCCTCACGGAGGATGATTATTTTAAAGGTTGGGTGCTGGCGGAAGACGGCAGGATAACCGCGCTGGGGTCGGCGGAGGAATTTCCCGCGGCCGACCGGGTGATCGACGCGGGAGGGCTGACGCTGCTTCCAGGCGGAGTAGACCCGCATGTTCATATCCGCTATCCTGGCGGGGCGCACCGCGAGACCTTTGTGACGGGCACGGCGGCCGCCGCCGCGGGCGGCGTCACCACGATAATCGAACATCCCATCTCCACTCCGCCGCAGTACAGTCCCGAGACGCTCGCGCCGCGCGTCGCTGCCGTCGGGGAGCAGGCGATAGTCGACGTCGCCTTCCTCGGCGCGGCGGGAGGCAAGCATATAGAGGAGATAGGCCGCGTCGCCGAGGCGGGAGTCTGGGGATATAAGACCTTCCTCCACGCCGCGCCGGAGGGACGCGAAAAGGAATTCGTCGGCCTCACGAGCGAAACGAATTACGAACTGCTGAAGGTCATGGAAGAGGTCAAAAAGACCGGCCTGCCGATGGCGGCGCACGGGGAAGACAACGACCTCGTCGCGGGAGCGATCGCCGAGCTGCGCAGGGAGGGGCGCGTCGCCCCCTGCGACCACGCCGCCTCGCGTCCCGCCGTCGCCGAAGCGCTGGCGGTGGACCGCCTCATCCGTCTCGCCGAGACGATAGACTGTCCCCTCTATCTTGTCCATATCTCGACGCCGGAGGCGGTGGAGGCCGCCAAAGCCGCGCGCGCCAAAGGCATGAAGATCTGGATCGAGACCTGCCCGCAGTACCTTTACCTTACGGAAGAGGCCCTCAACGAATACGGAGCTTATGCGAAGTGCAATCCCGCGCTGCGCGACAAGGCGCGCGTCGAAAAAATGTGGGACTATATAGAGGACGGCACGATAGATACAGTGGGAAGCGACCACGCCCCCTACACGGTGGAAGAAAAAGAGCGCAACCCGCAGGACATCTTCCTCGCCCCCGCCGGTTTCCCCGGACTTGAGACACGCTTCGGCCTCATGATGAAGGCCGTCGCGGACGGAAGGATCTCCCTGCGCCGCGCCGCGGAACTGATCGCGGTAAACCCCGCGAAGGCCTACGGCCTCTATCCGCGAAAAGGCGCGATAAAGATCGGCGCCGACGCGGATTTCGTCCTCTGCGACCCGAAAGCCGAATACACGGTGGAAAAAGAACAAATGCGGACGATGGCCAAAGACATCGCCAAAGTTTTCGACGGCTGGAAACTCAACGGCGTGATCGACAAAGTCATCCTGCGCGGCGAAGTCGTGTATGAAGATGGGCAGGTAACGGGCGAACCCGGCTACGGCAAATGCCTGCTGAAGGGAAAAGCATAATGGCTCCCGCCATTAACGAGAACCGTTTTCTTAACGACCTCTTCGCGCAGGGAAAAATCGGCTGGAGGGAGGGACACGGCCTCCAGCGCCTCGCCTACAGTACGTCCTACCTCGAAGCGCGCGCGTGGCTCAAAGGCAAAATGGAAGAAGCCGGCCTAAAGACACGGGTTGACGGGGTGGGAAACCTCTTCGGGCGTCTTGAGGGAAAAAGCAAAAAGGCGATCCTCACCGGCTCGCATCTTGACTCCGTGGATAACGGCGGCATCTACGACGGTCCGCTTGGCATAATCGCGGCGCTCGAAGTTCTGCGGACGGTAAAAGAGAGCGGTGAGCTCTCTAAACACAGCCTTGAAGTCGTCGCCTTCATCGGCGAAGAGGGCGAACCGCTCGGCGGCACCTTCGGCAGCCGCGCCTTCGCGGGACTGCTGCCGACCGGTTACCGGCGCGAACAGCTCGCGCGATTCAGCGTCGGCGAAAAAGCGATCGCGGAAAGCAAGGGAGAGCTGGACAAATACGCGGCCTTTATCGAGCTGCACATCGAACAAGGCCCCTTTCTCGAACGCCGGGGAATCGAGATCGGCGTACCCTCGGGCATCGTCGGCATCACGCGGCTGGCGGTCAGCGTCAAGGGCGCGGCCAACCATGCGGGCACCACGCCGATGGCGGAGAGAAAAGACGCCATGCGCGCGGCGGCGGAGCTGATCCACAACTGGTTCGGCTGGATGGACGGGCAAAAAGAGCTTGTCTGCAATATCGGCGTCTTGGAGCTCTCCCCCGGCCACGTCAGCGTCGTGCCGGAAGAGGCGCGCTTCGTACTTGAACTGCGTTCGATCGACGACGCGGCCGTCGAACGCGCCTGCTCGGAGTTTTCGGCGATGGCGGAGAGATCCGCTCCCTGCTCCGTATCAATAGAAAAACTTGGCGCGAAGCCGGCGGTGCTTCTTGACGAGAGGCTCGTGAAGACGATAAAAGAGAGCGCCGGCAAGGCCGGATATTCCGCTGCGGTGATGCCGAGCGGCGCGTCCCATGATTC
The DNA here is from genome assembly GCF_000585335.1 of Cloacibacillus evryensis DSM 19522. Lineage (NCBI taxonomy): Bacteria > Thermotogati > Synergistota > Synergistia > Synergistales > Synergistaceae > Cloacibacillus > Cloacibacillus evryensis. The sequence goes on along the minus strand of NZ_KK073872.1, from coordinate 3,156,060 downwards.
CTCTCCGCTGGCCCATGTCATACCGACGGGGATGATCTTTGTCCCGAGCCACAACGGCATAAGCCACTCAAAAGACGAATTTACGAGCGATGCCGATCTCATACGCGGCGCGAAGGTACTCAAAGATGCCGTGCTCCGAATAGACGACAGTTTCTAAAAACAGAAAAAGGTGTTATGCTTATAAAAACGGGCGAACGCCTTTTATTCTGGTTTGTGATCTCTTTTGTGCCGTTATTTAATTAAGTCCATATAAAAAAGACCGTGTAAAAATTAAAATCATCGCGGAAAAGTAATAGTTGACATTTCACGAAAGTGCTTTTATTATGTCCCGTAATATGCAAAAAGGACAGGTTTCCTTTTAATCCGGCAGCGAAGGGACAGGCGGCAATGCGAAGAGATCACTTTATATCCAACGTAGCGAATATAGTCGTCGTAGTACGCATTATTAGCAGCGGGTCCCCCGAGATGGCCGGCGCTTAATAGCCGCGTTACTTTCGGACCGGGACCCGCTGAGGGTTCCGGTCTTTTTTTTGTTGCGAAGTTGTGGTGTGCGGGGCAATATCGGCCAGCTGTTTTGCGCCGTCTGAGGTTATCAATAAAAAGTTTTTTGAGAAAGGACGTTTTAAGATTGAAGAGTACTTTCAGCATCGTTTCCGAGGACAGTCCGGGCGTGCTCATGCGCATCGCGAGCCTCATCTATCGCCGCGGATATAATATCGAGAGCCTGAGCGTCGGACGCACCGACGTCCCCGGCCTTTCGCGCTTCACGATAATCATCGAGGGCGAAGAGGGGGTATATGACCAGATACGCAAACAACTGATGAAGCTGATCGAGGTCATCGAGGTGCAGAATCTCACCAAGGAGGGGCCTTTCGTCGAACGCTGGCTCTCGCTCGTCAAGGTCATGGCTCCGGTCGAACGCCGGCCCCACATCCTGCAGACGGCGGAGATCTTCCGCTGCCGCGTGGTGGACCTCGGCTCGGACGCGATCACGCTCGAGGTCACGGGCGACCGCGGCAAGGTGGAGGCCTGCATGGCGGCGCTCAAACCGTACGGCATCCTCGAAACGGCCGGTTCGGGACAGGTGGCGCTCGCGCGCACCGGTTTTGAAAATTAGCGGCGGTATTATCAGAGAAACTACTAAGTTCGTCGGCGCGGTTTATCGATCCGCGGACCCACTTATAGCGATATACATAAAATTCTAATTAAGGAGTGTTTTCTATTATGGCAAAGGTTTATTACGACCGCGACGCGGACCTCGAATTTCTGAACGGCAAGACGGTGGCGGTCATCGGCTACGGCAGCCAGGGACACGCCCATGCGCAGAACCTGCGCGACAGCGGCGTCAAAGCGATCATCGCGCTGCACGAGGGAAGCAAGTCGAAGGCGAAGGCCGAGGCCGACGGATTTGAGGTCTACACGGTGGCGGAGGCGGCCAAGATCGCTGATCTTATCATGTTCCTCATGCCCGACCACATGCAGGCCGATATCTTCAAGAATCAGGTGATGCCTAATATGAAGCCCGAGGCGAAGCTCCTCTTCGCGCACGGTTTCGCGGTGCATTTCGGACAGATCGTCCCCCCCGCGTCGCACGACGTATTCATGGTGGCCCCGAAGGGCCCAGGACATATGGTGCGCGCCATGTATAAAGAGGGCAAGGGCGTTCCCTGCCTCATCGCCATCTATCAGGACGCCAGCGGCAAGGCGAAGGATTTCGCGCTCGCCTACGCTTCGGCGATCGGCGGAGGACGCGCGGGCATCATCGAGACGACCTTCCGCGAGGAGACCGAGACCGACCTCTTCGGCGAGCAGGCCGTACTCTGCGGCGGCGTGACGGAGCTGATGCAGCAGGGCTTCAAGACCCTTGTCGATGCCGGCTACCAGCCCGAGATGGCCTACTTTGAATGCATCAACGAGATGAAACTCATCGTAGACATGATCTTTGAGGGCGGCATGAGCTGGATGCGCTACAGCATCAGCGACACCGCGAAATACGGCGACATGACCGCGGGCCCGCGCGTCATCGGCGAAGAGTCGCGCAAAGCGATGAAACAGCTTCTTACCGAAATACAGGACGGCACCTTCGCGCGCGACTGGATACTCGAGAACCAGACCGGCCGCCCGCGCATGAAGAAGTGGGCGAAGGCGGCACAGGAGGCTCCCTGCGAGGCCGTAGGCAAAGAGCTGCGCAAGATGATGCCGTGGATGGAGCAGAAAGAAGTCCCGAAATTCTAGGCTTATATGGGCCATCTCCGTCGCAACTTGGCCTTGCGCCGTCCTCGCCGCACCATTAGTGCGGCTCCGGGGGCGCAAAGCCAAGTTACTTAGGAGTTGGCCCATCTAATCCTAAAATTTCCGTTCACATACGTAACGGAAAAAGAAAAACAAAAAAGCAAAAAGGAGCATTTTACATGGCGAAAATGAACGGGGCTCAGATGGTCGTCAAGGCGCTGGAAGACGAAGGGGTAAGCACCGTCTTCGGGCTGCCGGGCGGTACGGTCATCCATCTCTATGACGCTCTTTATGATTCAAAACTAAACCACATACTGATGCGCCACGAACAGGCGGCTTCGCACGCGGCGGACGGCTACGCCCGCACGAGCGGCAGGCCGGGAGTCTGCATTGCAACCTCGGGCCCCGGCGCCACGAATCTTGTAACGGGAATCGCCACGGCAAACCTTGACTCGGCGCCGATGGTGGCGATCACCGGACAGGTGGCGACGACGATGATCGGCACGGACGCCTTTCAGGAGGCGGATATTATCGGCGCGAGTCTCCCGCTTGTCAAACACAGTTTCCAGGTGCGTACCCCCGACCAGGTGCAGTCTACGATACACAAGGCCTTTTACATCGCCTCTACGGGGCGTCCCGGCCCCGTTCTGGTCGACGTGCCGGCCGATGTCCAGAAGGGCATGGGGGATTATAAATATTCGACCGAGCTTGACTTCCTGGGTTATCATCCGGAAAACCTCTACGACGTGTCGCAGCTTGAAGCGGCGGTATCGCTCATAGAGCACGCCGAACGCCCGGTGATCTTCGCCGGCGGCGGAGTGATCCGTTCCGGGGCCTCCGAGCTGCTCATAGATTTCGCGCTCAAATATGAGATCCCCGTCACGACGACGCTGCTTGGCAAGGGCGCCTTTCCGGAGTCTCACCCGAGCGGGCTTGCGCTCGGCATGGCGGGAATGCACGGTCATCCTGTCGCGAACCGCGCGCTGATGGGCGCGGACGTCATCATAGCCATCGGCTCGCGCTTCAGCGACCGTACGACGGGAAACCGCCAGCGCTTCGCCGCCGACGCGAAGATAATCCATATCGACCTCGACGCGGCGGAGATAGACAAGGCGATAGAGACCGACGTCTACCTTGTCGGCGATGCCGCCCGCGTCCTTGAGGCGCTTGCCGACGCGATGAAGAAAAAGATCGCCGACCACGGCGAATGGAACAGACACCTATCCGAGGTCCGTGAGAAGGAACCGATGCCGCGCCACGAGTACAGCGGTGAGATCGCGCCCTGGCAGGTACTGGAGACGCTTCACGACCTTACGAAAGGCGAAGCCGTCTTGACGACCGAAGTCGGGCAGAACCAGATGTGGGCCGCGCAGCATTTCCGCGTGGAGGCCCCGCGCCGCTTCCTCAGCTCCGGCGGCCTCGGCACGATGGGCTTCGGTTTCCCCGCGGCGATGGGGGCGGCATACGCCTGTCCGGGACAGACGGTCTGCTGCATCGCGGGCGACGGCAGCCTGATGATGAACATACAGGAACTTGATACCTGCGCCCGTTACGACATTCCCGTCAAGGTGATCCTGCTCAACAACGCCTGCCTGGGAAACGTGCGGCAGTGGCAGCAGTTCTTCTACGACCACCGTTACTCGAACACGATATACAACCGTACGCCCGACTTTGTGAAGATCGCGGAGGCGATGGGAGTCCCGGGCTACTCCGCCTCGCGTCCCGAAGAGCTGCGCCAGACGCTGGAAAAGGCGCTCGCCGAACCGGGCCCCGCGCTGGTCGACGTCAGGATACCGCAGGGAGCCCTCGTCGTGCCGATGGTATACCCCGGAAACTCGTTAGACAATATGGTCACAGGATAGGAAGTGAACAGTGAATTGAACAGCGATAAAGCGAAAAAAGGATACCTTCGCAGCCCCCACCGTTCGCTGCTGAAGGCCGCGGGCTACACGGACTGGGAGATAGAGCGCCCATGGATCGGCGTGGCGAACGCCTATAACGCGATCATCCCCGGCCATGTGCATCTGCGCACGATAACGGAGGCCGTCAAAGCCGGCATCTACGCCGCGGGAGGCCTGCCGATAGAATTTCCCGTCATCGGCGTCTGCGACGGCATCGCAATGAACCACGAAGGAATGAAATTCTCGCTGCCGAGCCGCGAGCTCATCATGGACTCGGTCGAGATCATGACCCGCGCCCACGCGCTTGACGGACTTGTACTCGTGCCAAACTGCGACAAGATCATCCCCGGCATGGCGATGGCGGCGGCGGAGCTGAATCTGCCGGCGCTCGTCATCTCCGGCGGCCCGATGATGGCGGGACAGCACAAGGGACGCACTCTTGACCTGAACAGCGTATTCGAGGGCGTCGGACAGCGCGGCGCGGGAAAGATCGACGACGCGGCGCTCCAGGATATCGAAGACAACGCCTGTCCCGGCTGCGGCTCCTGCTCCGGCATGTTCACCGCCAACACGATGAACTGCATGATGGAGGCGCTCGGCCTCGGCCTGCCCGGCAACGGGACGATCCCAGCCGTGCACGCGGGACGCATCCGCCTTGCAAAAGACGCGGGGCGCGCGATAATGAACCTTGTCGAAAAAAATATCCGTCCGCGCGACATTCTCACGATAGAGGCCTTCAAAAACGCCGTTGCGGTGGACCTCGCGCTCGGCGGCTCGACCAACACCTCGCTCCACCTGCCGGCGATCGCCTGGGCGGCGGGGCTTGAACTGCCGCTGGATATCTTCAACGAAGTCGGCGCGAAGGTGCCGCATCTCTGCTCGATGAGCCCCGGAGGCGCGCATCATATCGAAGACCTCTGGCGCGCGGGCGGCGTGCAGGCCCTGATGGCGCAGCTGCTTGCGGCCGGCCTCATAGACGGCGAAACGATAACGGTGACCGGTGCGACGACGGCGGAAAACGTCGCCGGCGCAAAGGTCACAGACGCGGAAGTCATCCGCCCGCTGGAAGATCCGCACCATAAAGAGGGGGGGCTCGCCTTCATGAAGGGCACCCTCGCGCCGCTCGGCGCTATCGTCAAACAGGCGGCCGTAGCCCCGGAGATGCTCGTACACACCGGACCGGCGCGCGTTTTTGACTGTGAAGAAGAGGCGAGCGCCGCGATAATGGCCAACAAGATCAACGACGGCGACGTCGTCGTCATCCGCTACGAGGGTCCGAAAGGCGGCCCCGGGATGCGCGAAATGCTCGGCCCCACCTCGGCGATCATGGGCCAGGGCAAGGGCGGCACCGTCGCGCTCATCACCGACGGACGCTTCTCCGGCGCGACGCGCGGCGCGGCGATCGGCCACGTCTCGCCCGAAGCGGCGGTCGGCGGCCCCATCGGCCTCGTTGAAGAGGGCGACGAAATATCGATCAACATCCCGGAAAAACGCCTCGACTTAAACGTCGCGGAAGAGGTGCTCGCAGAGCGCCGTCGGAAATTCGTCCCCCACGTCCAGGAGGTCGACAGCCCCTTCCTCAACCGCTACCGCGCCTTCGCCACCTCGGGAGTAGAGGGCGGCGTGCTGAAGAAGCAGTAAAAATTTGGTAAATATATTAAAGAGGGCCGCCTCTTCTAAGAAGTGGCCCTTTATGATCTACGTCATTGGATTTACAATATAACTTCATTACTTTGTTAGGGAGTGAAGGATCATTAGGAATCAAAGAGCCTACTATTCAGCATCGATTCAAGACTTTCTTTGTCGGTCTGAGGTTGGAATATTTGGAGCCATAAATTCTAATAATTCTTCTGCCGAAACGCCACCATTACAAAGCAATTCTTGGAAAAGTGAAATTAAAATTTTAAAAGGGCAACTACGGGATTTTTATGGTGGCAAGATCATTTTTGAATACACCATTCCCAGAATGGGTAAACGTGTCGATGCTGTTTTACTCTATCAAAACATTGTCTTTCTCATGGAATTCAAGTGTGGTGACGCAAACTATCGGCAGTCAACCTCCGACCAAGTATGTGATTATGCATTGGACCTTCGTAATTTTCATAAAGAAAGCCTTGATAAATTGCTGGTTCCGATTATGATTCCTACGGAAGCTAGCGCAATGCCTTGTGTTATTTGTGAACATGAACGTATTCTTGAACCAATTTGCTGTAATGCGAGTAATATTGCTAACGCGATTCATGCTGTAACGTCACATTATAATGATGAACCAGATTTTGACTATAACAAATGGGAAACTTCGGCCTATTACCCTACACCAACGATTGTTGAAGCAGCCCAAGCATTGTACCAAGGGCACAACGTGCATGACATTACAAGAAGTGATGCTGGCGCAGAAAACCTGACAGTTACTACTGACGAAATTAATAAGATAATTGACTACAGTAAAAAAGAAAAAAGAAAATCAATATGCTTTGTGACGGGAGTACCAGGTGCAGGAAAGACTTTGGTAGGTTTAAATATTGCTATTGAACGTTCAAATGCGGAAACCGGAGAACGTGCAGTTTTTCTGTCGGGCAACTATCCTCTTGTAACAGTGCTTCAAGAAGCTCTGGCACGCGATGAGGTCGTACAAAAAGCACAACAAAACAACCAAATATCTAAAGCAACAGCACTGCGCGAAACAGTTGCTTTCATACAGATTATTCATAAATATCGGGATTCCTTTGTGGAAAATGAGAATATTCCGCCCGAGCATGTCGTTATCTTTGACGAAGCACAGCGTGCTTGGACTCATGATATGATTAAAAAATTCATGTCCACAAAAAAAGATATTATGGAATTTCCATACAGCGAGCCGGAGTTTTTAATCAGCACGATGGATCGCCACAAAGACTGGGCAGTTATCATTTGTCTCGTTGGCGGAGGACAGGAGATAAACACGGGAGAAGCTGGCCTTCCTGAATGGTTTGACTCTCTACGACGTTCCTTTTCAAATTGGGATATATATGTCACACCTCAACTAAACGATGATGAATATCGCCGTGGTCGGAGGTGGGAAAGTATGATCTCCAAACTTCAAGTTTATAAAAGAGACAAAATGCATCTATCTACTTCAGTACGTTCCTTCAGAACGCCGGAACTAGCAGCGTTTGTGAAAGCAGTTCTTGATGTAAATACCAAAGGAGCACAACAGTTATATCAGCGAATAAAGAATAACTATCCTATTGTAATCACCAGAGATCTAAAAAAAGCCAAAGAATGGGTACGAGAACATTCTCAAGGTACTACCAGATACGGCCTACTTGCAAGTAGTGGCGCTCTTAGACTGAAGGCAGAAGGTCTTTTCGTAAAGAACGACATTGACGTTGCTAACTGGTTCCTAAATGGAAAAGATGATGTGCGTTCTAGTTATGCTCTTGAAGATGTCGTTACAGAATTTGATATACAAGGCCTAGAATTGGATTATTCCGTTGTTGCTTGGGGTGCGGACTTCCGTTTTTCCAATGAACAATGGAGTCGCAATAATTTTGTAGGTAATCGCTGGAATAATGTAATCTCTGAAGAAAAACGCCTATACCTTAAAAACGCCTATCGCGTACTTCTCACTCGGGCACGGCAAGGTATGGCTATATTTATCCCATTAGGTAGTGATACCGATATTTCCCGCAAAAGAGAATTTTATGATGGAACATATAATTATTTGAAAGAGGTTGGTATAAAAAATTTGTAACGCAATATAGAGATGCATAGCATCGCATGTTCGGTTGTCCTTAACGCAGGCATGAAATTTGCTTTTTAGCGTAGTATAGCATCACACTGTTTATATTGATGGATGCCTGTTTTCCCATATGCCTTTCCACACAAAATAACGATGCAAAATAAGGATACACAATACGATGTCCTGTCGATGGGTAGTGATGAATTTGAACAGAACACGGGGTAAAATGAGCGAGTATGCCGCTCCGCCGCGTGTGGGCGGCAAGGCAGCATCATGAGCGGGGGAATTGACGATGGGTGAAAACAGCGCGGGAAATTATGGAGGAGATCCACTGGTGGCGCGGATATGCCGTTGCTCGGAACTGCTGCTGGAACTCAACGGAACGCCGAACGGTGAAAAAGAGCGGCGAAATACCCTGCTCACGCAGCTTCTCGGAGGCCGCGGGGAGTGGCTCTGCGTCCGTTCGCCCTTTTATGCCAATGTCGGAGGAAATATCTTTCTCGGCGAAAACTGCTTTATCAATATGAACTGCACCTTCCTTGACGACGACAGGATAACGATAGGTGACTACACACTGATCGCCCCCGATGTGAAGATATATACTGCCTTTCATCCAATGACGCCGGAAGCGCGTTGGGAGGAAAAGCATATTGTCGACGGTTTTGAATTCCCCGTCACCTGTACCGCGCCGGTAACGATCGGCGCGCACGTCTGGATAGGCGGCGGCACGATCATCCTGCCCGGCGTCTCCATCGGCGACGGATGCGTCGTCGGCGCGGGCAGTCTCGTAACGCGCGACATCCCCGCCGGAAGCGTCGCCTACGGCAGCCCTTGCCGCGTGGTGCGGGAGATATGATGTTGGTAGGTACGCTGCTGCAAATCATATTTTTAATCGTTTATTCTGTTTTCCTGACTATTTAAGGAGTATAGGCGTTTGTTGAAAATTGGTTTGTTTATGACTACAGATGAAAATGTCCGCCCGTGCTTGCCCAGTATCACAAGGAAATCATTCATGTCCTTCATAACTGGAAAAACGGCTTCCATTATAAAATCGCTGTCGCCTGTTGTGACCCAAAGTTGCCGGACATAAATATTTGAGCGAAGCTTTTTTAGAAGGATATCTTCGTCATTTAAAGAATAGATCTTGATTTTTATGATCGCCTGTATCATATATCCTACCTTTTGCGTATCTAGGACGACCTGATAATCCTGTATGATGCCGTCTTCCTCCATTCTCCGAATACGCTCCAGAACAGAGGAACAGGATAAATTGACCTTTCTGCCAATCTCCCGGTAAGATATCCGTGGATTTTTTTGTAACTCATTTAAAATTTCCCATCCGATTTTATCCAGATTAATAATTTTGCCGCGTCCCAAGGTATCTCACCACCTTTTATTTAGTCTTACATATTAGGCCTGCAACCCTTCTCCGTGTAAAGAATATATCGTTAATCGTTCATTGATGTAAGATATTATACCCGATTGTCGCAGGTTTCAAAAATTTATAGTGTATATACAGGGCAATGTTCTTTTTATATGATTATAACAGACAATATATTCTTTTTAATGTGTGCAATAGGGGTTAAAAAATATGTAAATAATTCATACAAAACTATATAATTTTATCACTTAATAAAAACATTTTTATATTTTATTTGAAAAAACCATTTAATTGGAGGTGTATATTGTTGAATCATCTTTCTGAAAAAAACAGCCCTCACGGCAGGCGGCCAGGCCTCTTTGAGTCAATTGCCATAATTGCCGCCGTAGCGGCGATCGTGATGTTTTGTGTTGTGAAATTGAAACTGGACGCTCATATCCCTTTATTCGTTTGTATTCTCATCGTGATTGTTCTGGGACTGCGCCTGGGGAATAAATGGCAGGTCTTGGAGGATGGATATGTATCGGCTGTCAACGCGGCGACGTCCGCCTTTTTTATCCTGATGATGGTGGGGATCATGATCGGCGTTTGGATGACGTCGGGCGTGATTACCACTATGATTGACTACGGACTTGCCATTTTAACGCCTAAAACATTCCTGATAGTTTCTCTGTTGATCTGCAGCATCGTCTCGCTGGCTACTGGGTCTTCTTGGGGGACCGCCGCCAGTATCGGCGTTGCGTTGATGGGAGTGGGGGCGGGGCTGGGAATATCTCCGGGTATGACGGCAGGGGCGGTGATATCCGGGGCGTATTTCGGCGATAAAATGAGCCCTCTCTCGGATACGACGAATTTGGCGCCGGCGGTATCCGGCGCAAAGCTGTACGATCATATTAAATCAATGCTCTATACGACTGGTACCAGTTACGCGATAACGTTAATGATTTTTATCGTGATTACTCTTTCGATCAATATTTCGGGAAATTATGACCCCACGAGAGTCTTTGAGATAAGAAAAGCGCTTGCGTCCGTACAGCTGATCAGCCCATTCCTGTTGCTGCCGCCAGTTATCGTTATAGTCTCTACCCTTTTGAAGGTTCCTGCCATTCCTGGAATGATGCTTGGGATAGTTGCTGGCGCATTGTGCGGAATGTTTATTCAGGGCGAAAGTTTTGCGAATATTATTAGCGCGGCGCAGTATGGATATACGGGGACGGTATCGGCGGATGTCTTTGGCGATCAAATTGCGGAAATGGTCAACACTCTTCTGACACGCGGCGGATTGCAGGGAATGATGTGGACTATCTCGTTAAGCTGGATAGCCATAGGGTTTGGAGGGATACTTGAAGCTGTCGGGTACCTGAACGTTATTCTGAACGCCTCCGCCAGGGTCCTCTCAAGACCCGGGAATCTTATTGCTGCCACTGTAGTGTCGTGTATAGGAGTGAACCTTTTCGTAGGGGACCAATATATAGCAATAGTGCTGCCCGGGCGTCTGATGAAACCGGCCTATGAGAGAGCCGGACTGGCCCCACACATGCTGTCGAGAACGCTTGAGGATGCCGGCACACTTTCTTCCCCGCTCATACCATGGACGACATGCGGAGCTTATATGTCGGCCACTCTGGGCACGGCGGCATTCTCATACGCTCCCTATGCTGTCCTGAACTGGGTAAATCCGTTGGTTGCGGTGGTGTTTGGATATATGGGTGTTTTTGTGTTTCATGTAAAGAAAGAACAGTAAAAAACATTTCTTTATGAACCGATTGAAAGAGGAGGAATTTTGCAATGAAGAAAAAAGTTACTGTACTTGGCAATGGGCTCGTAGGTTCTGTGATGGCGCTTGATATGGCGGCGGACGAGAGCTATGACGTAACAGTTTGTGATGTGAGGAAAGAGAAACTTGAAGAAACTATCAAGAGATCGAAAGGGAAGATCACGGGAAAAAGCGAAGTCGATTTTGCCTCTCCAGTATCGATAACGGAGGCAGTCAGGGGGCAGGATCTTGTGATAGGCGCGGTTCCCGGCGCTCTTGGCTACCAGATGGTCGGTGCCGTGATAAAGGCAGGCGTCAATATGTCCGATATTTCATTTATGGGAGAAGACTATCGCGACTGGGATGCCGAGGCGAAAAAATGCGGAGTCACCGCCTTTGAAGACGTAGGCGTCGCTCCAGGATCTTCAAGCGTTTTGATAGGATATGCCTGTGATCAGCTGGATGAGGTGGAAGATGTCACCTATTATGTTACAGGATTGCCGCTTTCTCCTCAAGAGCCATTCAATTATAAACTTGTCTTTTCTCTCGATGACCTTGTGGAAGAATACGTGCGGCCAGCAAGGATAAAAAAAGAGGGTAAAATTGTCAGCGTGCCGGCGCTTTCCGGTTGTAAAACTATTGATTTCAAGATACCCGGGTTGAAACTTCCGCAAATGGAAGGATTCTTCACAGACGGTTCTAGAACGCTTCTCGATACGATCCCCAGCCCCAACGTAACGGAGTATACCCTAAGATATCCAGGTACCGCGGCGCGGATGGAATTCCTTCGTGAAATAGGCTTATTTGATTTGACGCCGGTAAATATCAACGGAATGAGCGTGCGGCCAAGAGATGTGTTTGCCGGGCTTGCCTACCCGAAAATGGAACTTAAAAAAGATGAAAACGAATTTACGTTTTATTATATCGAAGTTACGGGCAGAAAAGACGGCCGGCGTCTGCAGTATCAGTTCAGCCTGTATGATGAAAAAGACATGAAAACATTCTACCCGTCCATGTCCAGAACGACCGGCTTTCCGTGTGTCATTGTGGGAAAATTGATCGCCGAAGGTATTCTTAACAACCCAGGAGTCAACCCTCCGGAGATGGTCGGGAAAAACGGCAAGGCCGTAGAAATATTTATAAACGAGTTAAAGAAGAGAAACGTTAAGATACATCAGGAAATAGTGGAATTGTAATAAAAAACATCACCGACAGGAGGCGTTATCTATGAAGGCAGTACAAATCGGCGGAGGGCTTGTGGGGAATATCATCGCTGGCGATATGAGCAATGATTTTGACGTTACCGTGGTGGATCTAAACGAAAGCGTGCTCGAGAGAATAAAGGCAAAAAACCCCACTGTGAAAACGGCCGTCTGTTCATGTACCGACGCCCAAAAACTTTCAGGTATATTGAAGGGCGCTGATATAGTTACCGCGGGGGTCCCTGGGCGCTTTGGGAACGCGATGATGGAAGCCGTGATAAAGTCTGGGAAAAATTTTTGCGATATATCGTTCATGCCGGAGGATTTTGAGGAGCTTGACGGACTGGCAAAGGAAAATGGCGTTACTGTGGTGCCGGATATCGGTGTCGCGCCCGGCATGTCGAATTTTCTCGTGGGGCGCGGGGCCGCTCTGCTCGACGAAGTGGAGAAGGCGGTAATATGCGTCGGCGGCATTCCCGAAAAGAAAATTCCTCCGTTCAACTATCAGATTACATGGTCTGCGACCGACGTTATAGAGGAATATACACGGCCAGCCCGCTACATCAGCGATTTCAAGCCGGTGGTAATAGAGGCGATGGGTGATCTGGATATTGAGGAATTTCCCAAAGTCGGTACCCTTGAGACCTTCATTACCGACGGGCTCCGTTCTCTTATGAAGAACATAAAGGCGAGGAACATGCAGGAACGTACCATGAGATGGCCAGGGCATGTTGAGCAGATGCGGCTTCTGCGTACGATGGGGCTCTTTGACGAGGAAAAGAGGCTTCTAGGGGGAAACATGCTCAGGCCGCGTGATGTTGCCTGCGACCTCCTTTTTCCCATGTGGAAGATGGACCCTGAAGCAGGCGACCGAGATTTGACGATCATGAAAATAGTCGTCGAAGGGTATAAGGGCCGTGATTACGTTACATACACGTGGGATCTCTATGACCGGTTTGACGAGGCGTCATGGAATAATTCGATGGGGCGCTGTACCGGGCTCACCTGTTCGATATTTGCGCATGCGGTGACTTCCGGCCTGATAAAAGAAAAGGGTGTGATAGCTCCGGAAAAGCTGGCGGCGTCGGATAAACTCTATAATTTCGTAATAGACGAACAAAAAAGGCGCGGTATCAATTATATCGAAAGTGTAAATATAATAAAAAATATACGGTAAGTATATAAAAGACGCCCTCCGTAGGAAGGCTGAGCAGTCCATCTTACGAAGGGTTTTTGTCATGGCAGACGATGGTCCCTCCTGACTTTGTCATGAAAATGGGTAAAAAAGGGAGCTTGCCCCGCTAATACCAAGGGTTAAGCTCTCTTTACCAAGTGTAATTCAGCGTAGTGCGCAGATTACCGCGCAATTTTATTATGAAGCGCTCTTCCCAGTTCTACCCTCATACTGTATGTATGAAGCGGCTCTATACCAAGCTTGTCCGAGATCTGCTCATATAACTTGCCGATCGCGTTCTTTATGTATATCGTCTTTGACTGTACCGTTAGTGGTAATCGGAGGCCGCAGTTTTTTAATATCCGAATCTGTTCCGGCCGCGGCTTGCCTCCGCCAGACAGCAATAGGCGACCAGCGCGATGTTGAGCGCCGGAAAGAAGGCGGTCGGCGTCCACCAGCCGCTCTTATCGGCGTCGTGCAGGCGGCGCGCCGTTAGCGCGGGGACCGGTACGGCGGCGGCGAGGCCGTAGAGATAGCTTATGAGGCCGAAAGCCGGTAGAAAGTGCCTCAGCAGCAGGAGGGCGAGGCCGATGACGATATTGACCGCCGCCGCCCGCCAGTAATCCGTCCGCGAGGTCCTGCCCTCAAAAACGAAGTAGTTGGCGAACATCTTTTTATAGGAATATATAAAATCTTCCATTTTCGTCCCTCCCGGGCGTTATTTTTCCCGCTATGATTCTATTTCGAAAATTTCCCCGAAGGCTCCCGCGATCTGCCGGTTTTCTTCCGGTGATCCTGCGGAGATGCGCTATGGCCTGTTTTTACTGTCGCATCAAGAAAGGCCCGTACCATTTACCTCGGCAGGGCCTCTTCCGAAGCATGATACAGGCTAATGGACAAACCTTTTTGGTTTTTCTTCTAGGCGCTTAGCTGATACTCTGAAAACGCTCTATCGAGAATACGTACGCAGAAATACATTGCCGCCGTGCCAATAAAAATACAAATCCAGTTTATCCACATCCCCACGCCGATAGAAAAAATCAGTGAACCGGAGGCTCCGAGCATACAAGCTATAAATACTTGACGGTCGATCTTTTGCCCGCTGTCGCTGAACCCCGGTAGCAGGCCTCTCTTTGCATTGCCTTTGCAGGTGACCAAGGAGACTAAAATTGTCAATACCAGCGAGACAGCTACGCCCAACACGACGGGTAACGGCAGTTTCATGTTAATGGCGATGATTGCCATAAGACCTCCGGAGACGATCCCGCTAAGGCAGCCGTTTCTCGTAGCCTTTTTCCAGAACATGCAGGACATAAGCGGAACAAAGAACGCCGAAGAGTAGACGTTGAACCCCATTCCCATTATTGCCACGATCCCCTTGACTTTAAGTACGAAGAATATTGAGAGTCCGGCGATGATAAAGTTGATTACGCGGCAATAGAAAAGTTTCTGTTTTTCCGTTGTTTCCTTGGGCAGCGAGGGTTCAAGAATGTCGACCATTATGCAAAGGACGGAGGTATTGAGGTTTGAGTCGATCGTAGAGATGGTCATGGCGAGAGTTGCCGCGATAAAGAGGCCGACGAGGCCTGCTGGCAGTATCCTAGAAATAAGGGCGAGGATCACGCCGTCTTTATTTGAAGCGACAACGGATGGTTCGATGAGCATCGCCGCAGTAAGGCCGAAGAAGATCACTAGCCCGGCAAGCAGAGTGCAGAAGGTGAAGCCAAGCATGCTTCCTTTGACGGCGGTCTTCTCATCTTTGGCGGTGATAAATCTTGTAAGATGGTTTACGTCGCAGCAGGCCGCCAATACACCGCTTAAAAGATAACCCAGCCACCAGATGTTAGGTCTCAAGGAGAAATATTGTTCCGCATTCAGCGCGGCATGGATCGCCGTCGGTGTCGCCCCGCCGTATATTATTAGCATCGCCGGAACGACAATGAAGATTAGCGGCGTCATGATCAGCCATTGCAGCACGTCGTTGTGAACAACAGAGACTAGGCCGCCGAGAGTTGTGTAGATGATTGTAACTGTCATGCCGATAATGAGTGAAGCCTCAAAGGTTAGCCCGTATTTGTTAAATAGCAGATGTATGAGCAGTCCGACCGCCGCCATATTTCCACTCATTATTGACAGCGCCAGCCACGCGCCGCCAAGTCCCGATAGTTTTTTTAGCAGGGGACTGTCGAACCTTCTGAGAAAAAGATCGCCTGAGCTGCGTATGTCTATGATATTGGAACATTTTTTAAGTTTCCGTGCAATTCCGGAAAGTATGGCTCCCCATGCGCCGAGGCTGTAACATTGGCTGGAAATGAGAACTCCAGTCCCGCTGACGTAGGCTCCCGCACTGTACCCCATCAGAGCCCCAGAGCCTTTCATTGTCGCGCCCTGAGTACAGAGAGTGGAGAATATGCCGAAGGATTTGCCACCCAGCAGAAAATCGTTGCTTTGCTTTGCCTTCCTGCTCCAGTAGATGCCATTGCCGATAACCGCTATAAAGTATATAACGATCACCATAATATCGAGATTTTTAACTACCAAATAATTCATAAAATCACTTCCCTTCTGGTTTTTTGTTTCTATTTCAAAAAGCAACAAACCAACAGTACATCTCCGTAGAGACATATGATCTGTTTTATAAAATTTTGCTGAAATAGATTCGTTATCTCTTGATAAGGAATCCGTCCGCTAACTCATCGCCTTCCTGCTGGATGAGCCAGTTGAAACCGGTTACATAGGAGCGCCCCTTTATGTAAGGGATAATGGTATTAAATTCGCCGACCTTTGGGCCGGGTTCATATGAACCGTTGAAAATACTGCCTGTGACGCCCGCGTGGTCGAACCATACGCCGGGGGCGAGCTGCCGCCTGTCTGCCAGGCAGGCCAGACGCGCGCTTGTCCCTGTACCGCAGGCGGAGCGGGCGAGCTGCCCCGCGGCCCAAGTGACCAAATTGCGTTTCGCCTCTCCTTGGGGAGCGTCCAAAGTGAATTCTGTGAGAATTATTTTATTCAGTGCCGGATTGGTCGGATGTTGGAATTTTATCTGATCGTTGACCGCGTCTCGGATCTCTATCCCTAACGGGATCATCTCCTTTATCTCATTGGGGTCGATATTGAAGCCGAACTGATCTGCGGGGACCATCGCCGTATAATTTCCACCAAAGGCGATATCAAGCTTGATCTTTTGACCAGTAGATGGAAGAGTTATCCCAACATCCTTCATCTGTACGAAGCAAGGAACGTTTCGCAGAATTACGTCCCCGACGACGCCGTTTCTTACCTCGACTTTGACTTTTACCAGCCCAGCCGGAGCTTCTAGTACTACCTCTGTATAGGGTTCTTTTTTCTCGATCATCCCTAAGTCTATTAATGTACGTGAGACTCCTATTGAGCCGTGTCCGCACATGGAAACGCTGCTGTCGCTGTCCATAAAAACGATCCCGTAATGTGCTTCCGGATTTACAGGGCGCGTCAAAAGAGCGCCGAACATGTTGTCATGTCCGTGTGGTTCCCACATTACAAAACGGCGAAAATCGTCATGGTTTTCTTTAAAATCCAGCCAGTGGTCGGCAAAAGTTTCTCCTTTGAGAAGCGGGCCGCCTCCAATAATTATTCTTGTAGGAGCGCCGCTGGTATGTGTGTCTACAATTGCCGCCATACGTTTTGCGTTCATAATTTATACCTCCCTATATAACATCTGTTTTGGATGTCGTATTAAACCTTACCGGCGATACGCCGGTGAGTTTTAAAAAGGTTCTTGAGAAATGACTCTGGTCCGCAAACCCCAGTTCGTAGGCGATTCCTAACAGCGATTCACCACGCAGTATCAAGTCCTGTGCCCTGTTTACACGAAGCTGTGTGACGTAGGCGTGAGGAGACATCCCCACTTCTTGTTTAAATAATCGAGTAAAATGAAAGGGGCTCAAGTTTACCTCTTTCGCTAGGTCTTCCAGGCTAAGTGCAACCATATAATTATCTTCCATGTATTTCATTATTCGCCTTATATATGGCGATGTTACCTGAAAACGCAGCAGAACATTCTTGGATATTTCGGAGAGCATCGTCTCGGAAAGTGATCTCATGGTGTTGATTTTGTCTGTATCGCCGCTTTCAATGTTTCTCTGCTCACGAACAAACTTTTCCCAAAGGCTTTTATCTGATATCTTTGAGATAGTGTTTTCTGCCTCTTTTATCTTTGCGAGAACAGAATAGTCGAGGAGACTCTCGTTTATCGTTGCCGTCCTGTAGTAACAAGCGTCGTTGATATGGGCCAAGTCGACCATATGGGGTATGTTATGGCCGATGATCAACATTTCTCCGGGGTGCAGGATTACGGTGCCTCCATGGAATGAAATCGGCAGGCTCCCATCTTCCAGAGCGCTCATCGTAAAGGTATTATGAAAATGAGGTTTGGGAATACTTGATATCTGTAAGTCATCTGCAGACATCGCAGCCAGGAAACGCATCTCGTCACTAAGGCGCGATTTCCAGTAACGTTTAACGATTTTTTTTAATTGGACGGAACGTTTCCCAGCCATCTATATCCCTCCATACATTGAATTTCCGTGAAATAACAATGAGCATTTAGGTCCCGTAATAATACCACAGAACCTAAATGCGCTTATCGGCCGCCTATTTAGCCTCCTCAAGCAATGAATGGAGAGCTTTCATAACAGTTGTTTTACGTGCCTCATATTCGGCCTTGGGGTTTGCATCGGGGGGTGCGAGAGGGTGGGGGATGGCGTCGCCGTGTATGATCCTGTTGCTTCCAAATGTGTGCGCTATCGGGTCGATAGCCGTAATATGCGCGCAGGGGATTCCCGAACGTTCGACTTCCTTGGTGATCGCTGCTCCGCAACGTGTGCAGGATCCTCAAGTTGAGACCATGATTGCAGCGTCGACTCCCGCCTTATTCAGCATTTCCGCGATTGCTCGCCCAAAAGCTTCGCCATTTAGCAGGGAAGCTCCTGTGCCGGAGGTGCTGTAGAAAAAATCGTGGACTTTGCCGATTTTTCCATTTTTTTCCAGGCCTCTCAAAATATCAAGCGGTACGATTCTATTGGGATTTTCATAAGCAAAGCTAGTATCATATCCCCCGTGAACGGAGACGACCTTGCCTTTTTCAAGAGCATCAAGCCCTTTCATTGAGTATACACCAAATTTTGTCGCCGCGGAGCCCTCTATGTGGTCGGGGTTTCCCGCTGGGACCATCCCGCCGGTCGTGAGCAACGCGACGGTGGCTTTACTCATATCTTTGACGTGAGGAGCGGCCTCTACCTTCTCTGGGATTGGCTGTATATACTCGGAGGCGAATTCCCTGCCGGATATTTTGCGGAGAAGCATTTCTACGGCACGCTTGCCGCCGCATTTCTCTAAACGGAAATTTTTTCTGAAACCTCTATGGAAATAGCCATTTTCATCGGCGCCGCTTATCGGTTCTTTGTGGAGAAGCTTTTCAGCCAAACGCACCATTTTCTCCAAAGCGTTTTTCATGTCACGCGCGGAATCGCCTGTCTTTATGATGAAGACGTTGCTGCGGAACATCTCCACGGCGGGGCTTTCGACGTTCATGCCGGCAACGCCGGGGATGCTTAGGACCTTGGCCGCCTCTTTGATGATGTTCCCGCAGGCAAGACCGTAGCGTCCTGCATAAAACGAGGGCCCGGCGATGATGATGTCCGGCCGGTATTCTTCAAGAACGGCGTCAAACTTCTCCAAGACTTGTCCGGTATGGGTGGCAAAATGGTTGTCTCCGCAGATGAAGGTGGCCACCACCTCCGCCTCGCCTTGAAAGAGATTATTGATCTGTAGTCCCGGGCCAACTGCGCCTTTTTTAATCTCTGGCTCGTAGTCTGCCGTCTCCTCCCCGCCGACGCCGGCGAAGAACTGATTTATATAATGTAGTATTTTATATGTCATTGTATAGACACCTCCTTACATCCATTTGGCTGAGAGACTGCAAAGCCCGGCCTGAGCGCACGAACCGGTAACGTGAATCATCTCCGTATAGAAGTAATCGGGCTCTTCTGGCTGATGGTCTATCGACACATGAAGTATCTCCGAGCTAGCTTCGTTGCCGATGAAGGTATCCATTTTTTGTGGGATAGCCAATAATTCATGGGTGTTTCCCACACTTACCATTGCGTCACACTCTTTGACCCAATCTGCCAACCCTGGGCTCTTGCCGTCCCTGCCTCCGAGCTCATCGGAAACGATGACCGTTTTGATCCCGGCATTCTCAAGGTTTTTCACGTTCAGCATGATGTCCTCATCGGGGTTTCCATGTCCTTCCGTGACAAGTACCGCTCCGTCGGCTCCAAGCATCTTCGCGAGTTTTGTCGTAAAAAGAGAGTTGCGGATTTTGCCGGGCAACGTCAGGACTTCGTTATGCGCGATAACGCCGAGAAAACGCACGTCTTTGCCGTGAAGCCTGTAGAATTCTTCGATCACTGGCGCGTTTTGTATTTCGTACATATACTGTTTATCCGAACATACAGTATTGTGCGATCCAACAAAAGAGACAAGCGCGCCGTCTAAAATCTCGTTGGGGTGAAGTATCGTCGGTATCATGGTTGCCCCAGCAAGTTGTCCATAAATATAGAAGTCTTTTATAAGCGGGTTCTGCGCCAGCATCTGCATCACATATACTACGCCTGGCAGTGACGGATCCGTTTCTGGTGTCTCGAAAACTGTTGCCTCATCGGGCTTAATGTCTCTACAATGTTCGGCGAGATAGACGGCGAGGCGGAGGCCGGCTAGTTTACAGGCGTCATCTACAACCCGTGTGTCGTTTTCTTGCGCTTCCTCGTTTACCCGTATGTTCATCACGACGTTATACAAAACGGAGAAAGGGCAGTATTCGGCGGCTGGACCGGTCATATCAATAAACCCGCCGGTACGGCAAACAGCGTTGGTGTCGTTGCTTTCCGTTACAACAACAGCCGTACCTTTAAGAGCCAGCGTTCCGCCAATACCAGCTTGCTTAAGTTCTCCGACAAATCCGGGGAACATAGCTCCCTCTTCGCCGGTCTTACACCGGGGTTCGATCACATCTTTCACTGGCATGATGCGGATGCTTTCGCCAGGACGCGCGATGTGAAGGGTAATATTCTCAATATAGGGGTGAGTCCCGCAGGCTACGACAGCCTCTATGGGGTTAATGTACAAGACGTTGTTGATTACCGTCGTTTTTTTGCCCCACTCGAGTCCCTTAATATTGAGGGTCTTAAAATCAAGTCTCAAAACATTCCCTCCTTTGGTTATGATCGCTGTAGATCTGTGTCTGGCCGTTACGACACATATTAAAGATTATGAAAGAATGATAAGGTAATTTTTTTAGATAATCTTGAATAATTTTGCTGTTAGTTTTTTGTGGCTAAAATGAAATAGAAAAATACAGCAAAATAATTCAATACATTATATCAGCTTAAAAATAACATGGTTTCTAACAAAGGACCGTTGGCTTTTTATGAGAGGTATCAATATTCATGAGAGGTGAAATAAAATGAAGATAGGAAAGCTGGTGGCCGTTGTTGATTCCCATACTTGCGGCGAACCGACACGTATTGTGATCGGCGGTGCTCCGGTGCTCAAAGGGCACAGCATGGCGGATAAGTGGAACGATTTCCGAGAAAACCACAACGACTTCCGGCGTTTTATCATGATGGAGCCCCGTGGCCACGCTAATATGTTTGGGGCGGTTATGGTGCTCCCTACAGTGGAGGAGGCTGATACAGGGGTTGTGTTTTGCGATACAGGGGGGAGTGTGTCAATGTGCGGGCATGGTTCCATTGGCCTAGCTTCCGCAATGGTAAATTTGAAGATGGTGCCAGTAAAGGAACCTGTTACGGAGGTTGTTCTCGATACGCCCGCCGGCTTGGTAACGATATCTGTGGACGTCAAAGATGGAGAGGCTGTCGGGGCCACCCTGCGCAATGTCCCCGCCTTTGTTTATGCTGCCGGCCGCTCTCTTTATATACCGTCGCTTGCTCGAAAGGTTAAGGTTGATATCTGCTTTGGCGGCAGTTTCTTCGCTATTATTGAGGCGGAAGATTTAGGTTTCGAGGTAGTTCCGTCCGAAGCAGAGGCTATGAGCAGACTGGGGATGGAGATACTTGAAGAGGCGAACAGACAAATTAAAGTTCAGCACCCGTTGATTCCGCAAAATAATAAGATCTTGTTGGTGGAATTTGGCGCTCATAGAGAAGGTGAAAATGCAAAGAACTGCGTAGTATTTGGCGCGTCAAATGTGGACCGTTCCCCGTGCGGAACCGGAACGTCTGCAAAGATGGCTCTCTTAGCGGCACAGGAAAAGCTTAAAGTCAATGAAATTTTTAAACACGAAAGCATAATAGGCACGGTTTTTAATAGCCATTACACCGAGAAGACCAAGGTTGGCGGGTTTGACGCCATTATCCCCTATGTGAATGGCGAGGCCAATATCACCGGATTTAGCTGGCTTATAGAACAAAGTCGAGACCAGCTGCTGCCGGGATTTTTGTTGAACTGATTGAGATATGAGCGTCACTTCGCCATACCCCCGGGCGACGGTTGTCTCCCGGGGGTACTTATTGTTTATACCTTAGTTTGACTTATTTCGAAAATTTCCTCGATGGCTCCCGCGACCTGCCGGTTTTCTTCCGGCAATCCTACGGAGATGCGCATGACGCGTTCTTTGCGCAGCGAGAGGCCGCGCACGGCGATACCCTTTTGGGCGAATGCCGCGGCGAGGCCGTCGTATCTTTCCCGCGGAAATATCAGCACGAAATTTGTCCGCGAGGGGATGTATCCCACCCCGCAGCGGCGCAGCGCGGCGCAGAGTTTGCCGCGTTCCGCGGCGACCGCCGCGCATGTCTTCCCGAGATGTTCTTTTTCGTCAAGCGCCGCGATGGCGCCGGCTTCGGCCACAGAGGTGACGCAGTAAGGCTCGCGCACCCGGTAGAGGTAGTCGAGCAGTCCCGGATGGGCCGCCGCCCAGCCGACACGCAGCCCCGCGAGGGCGAAGAGCTTTGAAAAGGTGCGGCAGATAATGAGATTGGGGAACTCTTCAAGGAGTTTGAACGACTCCGAGCCGTCCTCTCCCGTGAAGTCAAAGTAGGCCTCGTCGAGGATCACGGCGACCCTCGGCGGTATATCTTCCAGCATCTTGCGCAGGGAGGCGGCATCAGCCAGCGTGCCGGTTGGATTATTGGGGTTGCAGAAGAAGAGCATCTTTGTCGCGGGGCCTACGGCGGCGGCGAAATCAGCCGGTATCTGTCCGTATCCCTCGCCGAGCGGGATTTTTTTCACCGAAGCGCCGGCGATGAGCGCGGTATCGGCGTAGACGCCGAAGGTGCATTCTCCGCAGATCACCTCGTCTCCGGGGGCGAGGAAGGCGCGGCCGAGCATCGTGAAGAGGCCGTCGAGGCCGTTGGAGGTCATTATCTGCTCCGGCCTCAGAGAAAAACAGGCGGCGAGCTTTTCACGCAGCGCCGTATTCCTGCTGTCGGGATAGCGGTTGCCCCCGGCGAGCGCCCTCCGCATCGCCGCAAGGACCGAGGGCGGGAGCCCCTCGTTGTTTTCGTTGGCCGAAAGCCGGATCTTCGGCTCTTCTATGGTCGAGGCGTCGTATGGCTCGATCCCCCATATCGCCGGACGGGCCATGGAACGGAAGAGTTCTTCTGTCTCCTGCATGATCTGTTTTCTCCTTTACCGGGCGTCTGTGAGGAGGCCCGCCGCGACAGACGCGCGCACGGCCTCCTCCGTAGTGTCATAGCGGAACTCGGCCTCCGGCAGCAAGTGACCTACCGCCGCGAAGCGTCCCCTGCCGAAGGCCGCCTGCGCCTGCATGTCGCTCGCCGTGTCTCCGAAGAATACCGGCGAAGCGGCGCCGAGGCGGCGGCAAAGTATCTCAAGTCCCTCCGGCGACGGTTTGGTGATGCCGCTGTCGGAATTTATTATCAGCTCGTCGGGAAAATCTTCCCACCCGAGACTCTCCTTGCCCAGCTCCCATTCGAGATCGTTGCGCCCAGAATATATCGCTGCGGGCAGCCCCAGCTCCTTCCAGTGCATCTTTATCATCGGCTTTTCGAGCAGATGCAGGCCGTATCCTTTGCCGCCGTAGAGTTCGGCGCATAGTTCCCGCACATCGCGGCGCGGGACGAGGGCGCCGTATCGCGCCGCCGCCCATTCGTGGGACGGCGCGCGGCAGTCCTCCAATTCCGAATAGAGCCTTTCGGGGGAGGGAAGCGCCTTTGAGAGAAGTTTCTCGCCGCTCGCCGCGGCCATTGAAAGTAGCGTCCAGGCGATGTCATAGTCGTCGTTGAAAGCGCCGTGACGCTTCAATACGCGTTCATGTCCCGCGTTGTAGCCGGGCGTGTCGGATATGCCGCCGCAGAATTTCTCCCAGCCGCCGAAGACCGCCTGCCGTATCACCTCTGGAAACGACCGGGCCACGTCGAGCAGCACTCCGTCGATATCAAATATCAGGGCGTCCGCTTTAAAATTTGTCTCCATTTCTACCGGCTCCTTCAGTCTCTTGTCAGCCTCCCTTCGGGGGGCATGACTCAATATTATATGTTTTTGCCGGACTTATTGTGTTTCACATTTGCAAAAGCGGCAAACGAGTGCTATTATATATCCCGCTTACGAAATTATCAAGCTATCACTTTAGCTAAGTAAAATGATAGCTGGAACAGTGAAAGGATGAAGACGATGAACAGGAATCCGAAGGGGTGCAGCAACATTGGCGGAGCGATCGCGGCCAATATGGAATATTGCAGAGGCGCGGCGATGCATCTATTTTCCCTTTACGGATACCATCCGTTCAGCCCCGCTGAGTTCCAGCTTGTGGAGGACGTCTGGAGCAAGATCGCTCCGGCGCGCGCGCGCCGCCTCATTCCCCTGATGTCGCCGCTCGGCGAGCCCTGCGTGCTGCGCGGCGACCTGACGCTTACGGCGGTCGCCTATCTGGGCAGCCACCACACATGCAGCGAGAGGCCGCTGCGCCTTTCGTATGCCGACCGTATCTTTTCCGTGCCGCAGCCGCCAAAGGATAACCTTGAGGAGAATCAGGTCGGCGTGGAGCTGATCGGCTGGGAGGATACGGGGGCCGACGCGGAGACGGCGGTGCTGCTGCTGCGCACGCTCGACCTGCTCAGCATCGAGCGGTCGGCGCTGGTGCTCGGCGACGTCTCCGTCCTCGCGGGGATATTCGGCGGCCTGCCGGAGAGCCGCGCGGGGAAACTGATAGAGGCTTTACAGGAACGGGCCTATACGAAATACAATATGCTGCTCGACGGGCTCGCGCTTCCGGAAGATAAGACGCTGCTGCTCCGGCGGCTGCCGTCGTTAAAGGGCGACGTTTCGGTGATCGGCGAAGCGATGGGATTGTTTGAAGATCCATCGGTGCTGATGCCGCTCAAGCGTCTCTGCGACAGCCTCTGCAAGCTCGGCTATGCGGAGCGGCTGCGTGTCGACCTGAGCTTCGTGCGCGACCTCGGATACTACAGCGGCCCCATATATAACGCCTATTCGTCTGTCGACGGCGTTCTGCTCGGAGGCGGCGGGCGCTACGACGGGCTGCTCGCGAAAGAGGGGATAGAGGGACAGGCCGCGGGCTTCGCCCTCAATCTTAAGGAGCTTGCCGCGCACTGCGCCTCCCCCGCCCCCGCGCCGCTGATGATGCTCTGGGGCGGCTCCTGCGCCAACGCGGAGGCGCTGCGTTACGCCGACGCGCTTTCAAAGAAAAACATCGCCTTTGAGCTGAGCTGGACGAAAGACAGGAAAGAGTCCCTCTCGACCGCCTCCCTGCGCGGCTACAAGTGGTGGATAGACTTAGGCGGCAGGCGGGTGACGCTGCTCCCCGGCGGCCGCGAGATCTCGTTGAACGAGTTTGAATCGGAGGTACTCTCATGCTGACATTCGCACTTCCCACGGGCCGTTCGCTCGACAGCTGCGTGGATATTCTGGAGCGGGCGGGACTGCCTACCGCGAAATTAAAGGACGCTGGGCGCAACCTCGTGATAGAGGAGACCAGTTTCCGTTATCTGCTGTCAAAGCCCTCCGACGTCCCCGCGATGGTGTACTACGGCGCGGCGGATCTGGCGCTCGCCGGCAGCGACGTGATAGAGGAGGCCGGCATCGAGCTCACCGAACTTCTCGATACCGGCAGGGGCCGCTGCGTGATGGCGGTCGCCGGCCCGGAGGAGATGGCGGAAAAATTCGGCGGCCATGTCTCCGGGCTCATGGGGCTTAAGGTGGCGACGAAATACACGCGCCTTGCCGAAAAGACCTTCGCGGAATGGGGCGTTCAGATAAAGCTGCTGAAGCTGAACGGCTCGGTGGAACTCGCGCCGGCGCTGGGCCTTGCCGACTGCATCTTCGACGTCGTGCAGACGGGCGGCACGCTGAAGGCCAACGGCCTGCGCGTGATCAAGGAGACGATGCCCGTCTCGCTGCGCCTCGTCGCCGGCATCTCATCCGTACAGCTGCGGTGGGGCTCGCTCTTCGGCGTGGTGGAGGCGATAGACTCGGCGGTGAGGGCGGCCTGATGATAGCGGAGATAATACGCAATACCAAGGAGACACAGATAGAACTGACGCTGAGCGATGAGAGCCGCGAACGCTCGATCGATATAAACTGCGGCTTTCTTTCGCACATGCTGGACCTGCTCTGTCACCGCACGGCCCTGGGCCTTGTAATAAAAGCCCGCGGTGATGTCGAGGTCGACAGCCACCACCTCGCGGAGGATGCCGGCATCGCTCTGGGACAGGCGCTGCGCAAGATAGCGGCCGCCGCGCCGATACGCCGCTACGGCTCCGCGCTGCTGCCGATGGACGGCTCGCTCGCGCGCGTGGCGCTTGATTTCAGCGGCAGGGGCGGCCTCTGGTGGAAGGGGGAGTTTCCCTCCCAGAAGTGCGGCGATTTCGATATGGAGCTGGTCCCCGAATTCTTCGCGGGTTTTGCGCGCGAGGCGGGGCTGACCCTCCACATCGCCCTGCTTGAGACAGACAACTCACACCACGCGGCCGAGGCGGCCTTCAAAGGCGTGGGGCTGGCGCTTAAAGAGGCGCTCGCTCCCGCGCAGACCGCTCCCAGCACGAAGGGGCTGTGGCTGTGAAGATATTTCCCGCGGTGGATCTATACGAAGGCAAAGTTGTCCGCCTCACGCAGGGCGACTACTCGCGCCGCCGCGTCTATGAGCTCTCGCCCCTCGACGCGGCGAAAAGCTTCCGTGACGCCGGCTGCCCGCGCATCCACGTCGTAGACCTAGAAGGGGCGCGGACGGGGGAGCCGAAACATCTGAAAGAGCTCTCCGCGATAGCCTCCCTCGGACTCTTCGTCCAGTACGGCGGCGGCCTGCGCAGCGCCGAAGCGGTGGCGCGGGCGGTATCCGCCGGCGCCGGGCGCGTGATGGCGGGAAGCCTCATATTCAAGGATTTGGGGCGCGCCTCGGAACTCAGCGCCCGCTTCGGAGACAAGATAATGGCGGCGGTAGATATAAAAAACGGCAAAGTAGTGCACTCGGGATGGCTTGCCGCCACGGAATTCAGCGCCGCCGAGGCGGTGGACAAGCTTTTCGCGATGGGCTTCTCGTCGTTTCTCGTGACCCAGACGGAGCGTGACGGAATGATGTCCGGAACGGACGCCTCCGTATACGGATCGCTCGCGGCCCGGGGCCGTTTTATCGCCGCCGCCGGCGGCGTGACGGACCTGCACGACATCCGCGCGCTCGCCGCGGCCGGCGTTGACGCGGCCGTGGTCGGAAAAAGCTTGTACGAAGGCGGCATAACGCTCGCAGAGGCCCTGGATGCCTGCTCTGAATAGATGAAAAAGAGGAAAAGATAAATGATGAATATAGACCTTTCATTGATAAAATTTGACGAAAAGGGACTTGTTCCCGTAGTCGTTCAGGACGCCGTCACCGCCGAAGTGCTTATGACCGCCTGGGCGAACGCCGAGGCGCTCGCGGAGACGGCGCGGTGCGAAGAGATGGTCTTCTGGAGCCGCTCTCGCGGCGAACTTTGGCACAAGGGCGAAACGAGCGGCAGCCGGATGTGCCTGCGCGAGCTGCGTGTCGACTGCGACGGGGATACGCTGCTGGCGATCGTCGAGCCGCTGGGCCCGGCCTGCCACACGGGCGAGCGCAGTTGTTTTTACCGCAGCCTCTGCGGAGAGGCGGATTCGACGGAGGCCACCTTCCTCGGCCGTCTCTGGCGATACCTGAACGTCAGGAAGGACGACGATCCGAAAGAGAGCTACACGGCGCGGCTCCTGCGGTCCGGGCTTTCGCGCGTAGCCCAGAAGGTCGGCGAGGAGGGCGTTGAAACGGCGCTTGCCTGCGCGACCGGCGACCGCGATGGTTTTCGCTACGAGGCGGCCGATCTGCTCTACCACCTGCTTACGGCATGTATCGCGGCCGGCGTGCCCTTTGACGAAGTGCTTCGCGAGCTCGCCTCGCGCCACAAGGGGGCGAAGAAATAATGATCGCGGTGATAGACTACGGAGCCGGAAACCTGAAAAGCGTTAAAAACGCCCTCGACCACCTCGGTGCTGCGAACATGCGCGCCTCCACGGCGAAAGAGATATTGCTCGCCGACGCGGTGATACTGCCCGGCGTCGGCGAATTCGGCACCGCGATGGCGGAGCTTGAACGCCGCGGGATAAAAGAGGCGGTCATAGAGGCGGCGAACGGAGGCCGGCCCCTGCTGGGGATCTGCCTCGGTATGCAGCTGCTCTTTGAGGCGGGCGAGGAGAGCCCCGGGGCGAAGGGGCTCGGCATCCTGCCGGGGCGCGTGCCCCGCTTTCCCGCGGAGATGGGGCTCAAGATACCCCACATGGGCTGGAACTCCGTCATGCCACTCAAAGAAAACCGTCTGCTTGACGGGCTGCCCAAAGGTTCATACATGTACTTCGTACACTCATTCTATGTAAAAGCCGCCGAGCGCGCCGACGTGAGCGCCATTTCGGAATACGGCCTCATATTCGACGCCGCAGTCGAGCGGGGGAACATCTTTGGCTGCCAGTTCCATCCTGAAAAGAGCGGGGCGGCCGGGCTTGTGATATTGAAAAATTTTATAGAAATAGCGAAGGGAGAATAAACGAAAATGTTTGCGAAGAGAATAATACCATGCCTTGATATAAAAGAGGGAAGAGTCGTCAAGGGAGTGAACTTTGTCGGACTGCGCGACGCGGGCGACCCCGTGGAATGCGCGAAGGCCTATGAAAAGGCTGGGGCCGACGAGATCGTCTTCCTTGACATCACCGCCACCAGCGACGACCGTAAGACCGTAGTCGACCTTGTGCGCCGCGTCACCGCCGAAGTCTTCGTGCCGATCACCGTCGGCGGCGGGATTCGGAGCGTCGGCGACATCCGCGAAATACTGCGCGCCGGGGCCGATAAAGTCTCGCTGAATTCAGCGGCGGTAAAAAATCCCGCCCTCATCAGCGAGGCGGCCAAAGTTTTTGGCAGCCAGTGCGTGGTTGTCGCGATAGACGCGAAACGCAAAGGCGACGGCTACTGGGAGGTCTATACGGCGGGAGGAAGACGCCCCGAGCACATGGACGCCTTCTGCTGGGCTGTTGAGGCCGAGCGGCTCGGCGCGGGCGAGATACTGCTGACGAGCATGGACCGCGACGGCACAAAGGCGGGCTATGACCTCGAGCTGACGGAGCTTATCAGCGGATCGGTGAACATCCCCGTCATCGCCTCCGGCGGCGCCGGCGGATATTCGCATTTTTACGACGCCCTGACGCGCGGCCGCGCCGACGCGGTACTGGCGGCCTCGCTTTTCCACTTCAACGAAATACCGATCCCCGCGCTGAAAGAATACCTGGCCGGACGCGGCATCCCCGTAAGAAAGAACGCGGAGGGGCGGCGCGCGCCCTACGAAATGTCGCAGGAGGAAGTTGGATTTTTCGGAATCTGCGGCGAAGCGTAAATCGGCGTTTACCGTTCCCTCCCCATCGCGTAAATCGGCGTTTAGAAGTGCGAGTTGCTAAATAACTTTGGGCTCTGGAACCGGAGCCGTATATTAATACGGCGATTGCAAGGCAACGTTCCCCGCCAATGGCGGGGAACTCTTTCAAATTATCCAAATTGCCGCAGCATGCGGATGCGTTTACCGCAGGACACTCAGGGGCCGGCTTATGACGCATACGGTGCTTATTCGCGCCGATTTTTATAAACGCCGATTTACCGTGTTTGCGTTAAATATGATGACGGAATTAGTGCTAACTTAACTATAATATGATATGCTAACCTATATCGCCCAAAACGGGCGTTGTAATATCAGGAGGATGATATTTGTTGAGTTCTGACATAGCAGGCAGTATTATCCTGCTCGTCGTACTGATGGGGTTCTCAATGTATTTCTCGATGACCGAGACCTCGATTACGGCAGCAGGCAAAGGAAAACTGTTAGCACTGGCCGACGATTACCCGCATCGCAAAAAGGGTTTTCTCTGGCTCGCAGACAACATAGCAAAGGCAATCAACGTAACTCTCATCGGAAACAACCTCGTAAACATCGGGGCGAGCGCCGTGGCCACATCGGTGGCTATCTCTCTCTTCGGCGCGGCCGGCCCCGCGGTCGCAGTTGCTATCATGACTGTGCTCATAGTTATTTTCTGCGAAATACTTCCTAAAAACGTGGCGATAGCCAAGAAAGAGGGCGTTCTTTTGATCTGCCTCCCCTTTCTGCGCGCCTTCAATTTTATACTGACGCCGGTGATGGCCTTTTTGCAGATCATTCTTAAACTGATCGGCAAGCTTATAGGCATGGATCTCGTCTCCTACAGCGCCCTTATCTCGCGTGAGGAGATAGATCACATCGTGAGCGAGGGCAGCGCGGCGGGAGCGCTTGAAGAGGACGAGCGCAAGATGATACACGGCGTCATCGCCTTTGAGGATACGAGAGTCTCGGAAGTGATGGCTCCCCGCACGGATATGTACGCGATCGACGAAAAGGACAGCGTCGCGGAGGCGGTCAAGATCTTCCTTGAAAGCGGGCATTCGCGCATTCCCGTCTATAAGGAGGATATCGACGACATCGTCGGCATCCTCTACGCGAAGGACCTTCTCGGCCCCCTTTCGCACGGCGACAAACAGATCTCGATCGAAAAGCTGATGCGCAAGCCGCTTTACGTCCCCGAGACGATGAAGACAGACGAGACGCTGGACATCATGAAAAAGTCGCGCAAGCACCTTGCGATAGTCGTCGACGAATATGGCGGCACGGCGGGGCTCGTTACGCTAGAGGACCTCATAGAGGAGATCGTCGGCGACATACAGGACGAATATGACAAGGAGACGCCGGAGATAATGTCCGCCGGGGAGAACGCCTATATAGTGCAGGGGCAGGTCAACCTGGAGGACCTCGCCGAGGCGCTCAACTACCCGTTCGACACGGTCTTTGAGGACGTGGACACGCTCGCCGGCATGATCCTTGAGATAACGGGCAACTTCCCCTCGAAGGGGCAGACGGTCGGTTACGGCCCCTGGGAGATAAAGGTGCTTGAGGTGCAGAACCACCGCATACTCGAGGCGAAGATGAAGTTCGTCGGCAATCCCGACGAGGGGATATCCGAGTGACCAGGGGCTGACAAAGCCGGAATATCAGCGGGGCGGGAGGGTTGTCCTCCCGCTTTTTTCTTTGGCGGCGCCTGCCCGTAACATTATTCCTTATTCGTACAAATTGCTTCTTTCATTCTCAGGCATTTCCACTACGCGAGGGCGCGGGTGGGTTGTTATCATTTACGGCAGCAAGACGGAAGAAAGTATCTTGGAAAGGATGTCTTTGATGAAGAAAATAATGGCAGTATGTTTGTCCGCCTTTATCCTCTTGTCAGCGGGAGCGGCCTTTGCGCAGCCCTATGTCGAAGAGGTGATGTACGCGAATTTTGGGCTGGTATATGTCGAACTGGCCGACGATTCCGTACGCGGGGACGATCTGGTATGGACGAAGTCGGAGAAGGTCGAGGTCCGCGATTCCGCGGGGATGCTCGTGGAGGCGGGGCTGCGCCCGCGTGACGGAGATTCGCTGGATATATTTCTTCCAAAGGTGAAGGATGGGGAGCGCTATTCATTCAAACTCAGCGGCCTCAGCTTCGCCGGCAAGAAAAAAGTCTCGCTCTCAAGCTGGTTCAAGGCGACGCCGGACTGGAAGGCAGAATTTCGTTCGGCTGGGCAGCGTGATCCCTATGTCACCGTAGGGGGCATTCAGGTGTCCGGCGCGGACGGCGCGCGCAAAGGCGGCGGTCTCCGTATCGAAGAGATGGAGTTCAAACGCGGCGGGAGGCTTGAGGTGGAATTTCAGGGAGTTGACGGCAGTAAGCCGCGCATCGCCTGGAGCGGCTCCGAAAAAGTGACGGTCAGGGACACGAAGGGCAAGGAGTATCCGGTCTCCGTGATAGAGAGGGAAAAGGACGGGCTTAAGCTGGGGATATCCGGCCTCGCTAAAGGCGGTTCCTACAGGCTCACGGTCGAAGGCGTTGCGTTTGACGGGGAAAAGCTGACCCTCACAGGCGATTTTGTCGCCCGTAACGGATGGAAGATGGAACGGCGATAAATCTTCTTCCCATACGTTCAATATAGATTCTTTAAAGCCGCGGGGCGGTTCCACGACGGAGCCGCCCCGCGGCCGTTTGTTGTAATATAATTAGTGGCGGCTGTGATTTTAATGAATAGAGAACTGGAGGTGGGGTCATGAAAAGGGGATGTATCTTCGCGGCGGTCCTGCTGCTGGCGGCCGGCCTGTTCTATCTGTTCGCCGGCGGCGGCGCGGAGAGTCCGCGGGAGGCGGCCGGCGAGAATTTTCGCCTCGGCACATATGTGCGGCTGCGGCTCGTCGGTGATGATAAAAAGTTTCTCGAAAAGGAACTCGCCGCGGCGGACGCGGAGATCGTCCGCCTTGAGGCCCTATTTTCCGCTAACATCGCCTCCTCGGACATCTCGCGCGTCAACCGCGCCGGCGGCGAATGGGTGAAGGTCGGCCCCGAGACGGCGGATCTTATAAAACGGTCGCTTGCCATCGCGGCGGAAACTGACGGCGCTTTTGACCCCGCCATCGGCCGTGTCGTGCGCCTCTGGGGGATCGGTACTTCCGCCGCGCGCGTGCCCGATGAGTCCGAGGTCAGGGCGGTGCTGCGCGGCGGCGGCTATAAAAACGTGAAGGTCAGGGAAGAGGACGGAGAAAGCTATGTCAAAGCACCGGACGGCCTGTGGCTTGACCTTGGCGCGATCGCTAAAGGACGCGTTGCGGATATCCTGAAGGAGAGGCTCGTTTCTGACGGAGTGAGAGGGGCGATAATAGACCTGGGCGGCAACCTCGCCCTTATCGGCTCATCCCCCGACGGGCGTCCGTGGCGGCTGGGGCTTCAGCACCCGCACAAGCAGCGCGGCGAGTATTTCGGAGTCGTGAATGTCTCGGACGGCTCCGTCGTCACCTCCGGTCCCTACGAACGTTTTTTTGAAAGGGACGGCGTACGGTACCATCATATATTTGACCCCGCCACAGGGTATCCCGCAAAATCGGACTTCGATTCCGTATCGATAATCGACGCGGATTCTACGCGCGCCGACGCGCTCTGCACGGCGCTCTTCGTCATGGGACGCGCCCGGGCGGAGAAATTCCTTGAAAAAAACACCGACCTGGCGGCGGTCCTCGTCCTCGCCTCCGGGGACAAAGTGCTGGTCACGCCCGCGGCGAGGGAGATATTTGAACTGACGGATAAAAAATTCACCGTCGAGGTAATAGGGGGCGGCACAAGATGAAGCGCACCCGCATGCTTGCCCCCGAAGGAAATTTTGCATGTTCGCTTGCGCGAACAGGGGGCGGCGCATGAGGCGCGGCGACCGCTGGATGGCTATTGTCACGATGGCCGGCGCGGCGCTGCTGATAGCGGGCGCGCTGATCCAGCAGCAGCGCCGGTATGATGAGAAGAAGCCGCTCGAAGCCGAGATCGTGCGCGACGGCATGGTGATAGAAACGCTGGCGCTGACGGGGCCGCCGCGCGAGATCAGGGTGGAATCGAAGGGGGCTGCGCGCGCGGCAGACGCATCCGCAGGCTTGCCCCCCAATGAAATTACCGAAGTCCGTCAAGGCGGGGGAGCTGCGCATGGCTTCAACATAATACGGGTCGAGAGGGGGCGTATCGCCGTCGTCTCCGCCGACTGCCCTGACGGAGCCTGTGTGCGCCGGGGATGGATATCGCACGCCGGGGGCGGGGCCGTCTGTCTGCCGCACCGCCTTGTGGTGAGGATCAAGGGCGCGGGCGGCGGTGTGGACGGGGTGAGCTGGTGATGGCAATGGATACCCGCAGGATAGTGCTGACAGGGCTTTTCACAGCCTGCGCGCTCGTCGTGAACGTCGCCGAGGGGATGCTGCCGATGCCGCTGCCCGGGATAAAGCTCGGCGCGGCGAACGTCTTCGCTCTCGCGGCGCTCGTTTTGCTGGGAACGAAAGAGGCCTTTGCCGTAACGCTGCTGCGCGTGGCGCTCGCCTGGCTCGTGACGGGAAACATATTCTCGTTCCTTTGCAGCCTGGGGGGCGCGCTTCCCGCGGTCGCCGTGATGGCGCTGCTGTACAAAAAATTCCGCGCGGACTTTTCCCTGCCGTGGATAAGCGTGGCGGGGGCCTGGGCCTTTAACGCGGGGCAGGTCGCCGTGGTATCATATATAGTGGGAGACGCGAGGGTGGCGCTTTACATATTGCCGCTCTTCGCCGTCGGCGCTGTCGCCGGCTGGGCCGTAGGCTGGCTCGCGGACGCCGTATGCCGAAGGATCGGAGGAGAAAAGAATGAAACTTTCTATCGATAAAAAAATCACGCAGGATTTTCCCGACGCGAAGATCGGCTGGCTTCGCGCGCGCATAGCGGACGGGGCAGGGGCGGCCGGGGGCCGCAATGTTCGCATAGCGGAGATGAAAAAAAAGCTTGAGGCAAACCTCAACGACATGGGGATATCCGCCGATACGCTGACGCTCCATCCGGACGTGCGCCGCTGGCGCGAGACCTATTCAAAGATGGGAGTCAAACCGAGCAAGTACCGCTGTTCGCTCGAGGCGCTGCTGCGCCGCATCTTTAAAGGTGACATCTGGAGCGTTTCTGATGTGGTCGACTGTTATGACTGCGTCTCCGCGCTGAACCTGCTCCCAATGGGGGCGCATGATATGACGAAGCTGCGCGGCGACATGGTGCTGCGTTACGCCCGCGAGGGAGAAAAATTCTATCCGCTCGGCGCGGGTGACAGCGTCGTCGATTGCGCGCCGCCGCAGATAGTTTACGCCGACGGCGAGAAGGTCTGCTGCTGGCTCTGGAATTACCGTGACACGCGCGACGCCTGCGTGGACGAAAATACACGGGAGGCGCTCTTCCTGGTGGACTGCGCCTTTGAAACGGAGTGGCGTTCCGTTGAGGACGGCCTTGCCGCGCTGGCGGGGGAACTTGAGGCCATCGGCTGCCAGGTGCGCGCGAGCGGCGTCGTCCGTGCCGCCTCGCCGGCGGCGGAGATAGAATAAATGGCGAACATGGGCTGCTGCGGCATCGACTGCGACGCCTGCGAAGCGAGGCGGGCCACCGCCAGGCGCGACAACGCTGCGCTGGCTAAGATCGCCGCCGCGCAGGAGAGCGAGGGACGCGGTTCCTTCATCCTTCCGTCGCGCCTGCGCTGTACCGGATGCCTCGAGCCCGGAGAAAAGAGCGTCAGCTGCGCCGAATGCGCCATCCGCGCCTGCGCGCTTAGCAGCCACATTCCGCACTGCGGCTTCTGCCCCGATTTTCCCTGCGACCTTGGGACCGCCGTCTGGGAAGCGGTCCCGGAATATCGCCACAACCTGGAAGTCCTCCGCAGCCGGTGAAGGCGCGCGGACGGTTCTTCTTTCAGGAGACTACGGCTTGACCGAAGCGTCCGTCCCGCCGCCGTCGATCTCCGCGTCCAGCGTATGCCGGAAGACGAGCAGTGATTTTTTCACAGCCTCTTCCAATCCTTCGGTGTCGCCGGTGCAGAATATCCGCAGCAATTTTTCATGGTTTTCCATCACCGTGTTGTCGAGCACCTCGCTGCTCTTGCTGATGTAAGAACGGCAGAGCTCCATTATCAGCTTGCCCATCTTGATTATGAACTGGTTGCCCGTCGCTTCGAGCATTATGCTGTGGAAAGCCCTGTCCGCTTCTCCCGCCTCCGACTTGTGGGACAGCTGAAGCTCCCGGTATTCGTCGAGCGCGCGCCGCGCCGCTGCCTTTTTATCCTCCGTGGCCTTGGCGGCGGCGAGCGGCATGTAGGCCTGTTCAAACATCAGCCGGAGCTCATAAAGCTCCTCTGCGCTTGACCGCTGGAGCATCATGTCCAGAAGCAGCGGACGCAGTATCTGCGGGCCGATGGATTCTTTCAGATAGGTGCCCTTTCCCTGCGCCGACTCAACGACACCGAGCACCTGCAGCATCTTTATCGCCTCTCGTATGCTAGACTTTCCCACGCCGTACCGCTCCGCCATCTCGCGCTCGGACGGGAGCAGTTCTCCCGGCTTGAACTCCCCATCCCTGATCGAGTTTTGTATGCTGTCCAAAACGAGTTGAGAGAGCGTATTTTCCCTTCTCAGTTCCATCACCGATCACCTCTCGACAAAATTTACTCAATCAACAGCGGCGTACTATCACATCTAATATCGAGACTGCATTTATTATAAATTATACGCGCCGATGAAGGTAGCGCTTGACAAAAGTAATTTATTGCGTGAGTATAATGATTATTAGCAGATATCTGATAAGTTAAAAATAGAAAGGTCGAATCGTATGTTATACCTGAACGCCGCGGAGATAAGAAAGGTTTTTTCAATGAGGGAGGCCATCGAGTCGGACCGCGAGGCCTTTATGATCCAGGGAGAGGGGTTGGCCGATGTTCCGGTGAGGACGAATTTTGCGATAGCCGAGGGCTGCATCACCTCATTTATGCCGGCCCACATAAAAAAATATCCTCAGGCGGGGATCAAGATAGTCTCGACGTATGCCGGGAATCATAAAAAGGGGATGCCCGCCGTATCGGCGACGGTGCTGCTCGCCGACCCCGAAACCGGCGTGGTCAACGCGCTGCTTGACGGTACCGAGCTGACGCGCATGCGTACGGGAGCCGTCTCCGGCCTTGCCACGGAACTTTTAGCCAATGAAATGGCCGAGGTCGGCGCGCTGTTCGGTACCGGCGGACAGGCCTCCTCGCAGTTGGAGGCGGTGTTGACGGCAAGGCCGCTTAAAGAGGTGCGTGTCTTTGATATGGCGCCCGATAAAGTAGTTGATTTTATTAAACGCACGGCGGAGACCGCCGCGAAATTCGGCACGAAGCTTGTCGCCGCCGAAAGCCCGGAGGCGGCGGTGTCGGGGGCGGACATCATCACCACGGTGACGACCAGCCCGCAGCCCGTTTTTGACGGCCGCCGCGTGAAGGCCGGCGCGCATATAAACGCCGTAGGAACTTTCATGCCGCACAAACGTGAGCTTGACGAATATATCGTGAGGCGCGCGGATAAGATCTTTATCGACAACCGTGAAGCGGTCATGAGTGAGGCGGGGGAGTTTCTCATTCCGATGGCGGAGGGGCGTTTTTCGGAGGATATGATCACGGGAGAACTTGGCGATCTGCTGCTGGGCCGCGCGGCCGGACGCGGCGGCAGGGATGAGATAACGCTGATGAAGACGGTGGGGTTTGCGACGCTTGACATCGTGATCGCGCACAGGGTCTATGAAAAGG
The DNA here is from genome assembly GCF_000585335.1 of Cloacibacillus evryensis DSM 19522. Classification (NCBI taxonomy): domain Bacteria; kingdom Thermotogati; phylum Synergistota; class Synergistia; order Synergistales; family Synergistaceae; genus Cloacibacillus; species Cloacibacillus evryensis. The sequence goes on along the minus strand of NZ_KK073872.1, from coordinate 3,118,974 downwards.
CGGTTAAAGCCGGAGTTGGAACTATACTATAAACAAGCTGGCTCGCGCTAAAGGTATCCCGCGGCTTTGTTCGCGGCGGGCGCGGCTCAACAGCGAAATGTCCGGCTGGCTTGGCCGGGAATATTATACTGAAAAAAATAAAAAACCCTGCGGGAGCTGATGTAATCATGGATAAAATGCCAGCCAGTATCTTCAACGACGTCATCGGGCCCGTGATGCGCGGGCCGTCCAGCTCACATGTCGCGGGCGCGGCGCGGATCGCCGCCGTCGTGCGGCAGTCGGTCGGCGGTGATCCGCTGCGCGCCGTCGTCGACTTTGACGTGAACGGCTCGCTCGCCGCTTCGCACGACGGCCACGGCACCGATATGGGCTTTGTCTGCGGCATGCTCGGCAAGGAGATAACGGAACCGGATGTCGACCGTTACGCGCGGCTAGCGCGCGAGGCCGGCGTCGAGATCGAATTCCGTATACTCGACTACGGCGCGGAGCATCCGAACAACTACCGGATCGAGGTATGGGGGCGCGGCGGCGAGCGTCACCTGTGGGAGGGCGTCTCGGTCGGCGGCGGCATGATCGAGATGAGAAACTATGACGGCTTCCCCGTTTCGATATGCGGCGACTTCTGCGAGGCGCTGGTGAAATTTCCCCGCGGCGGCGCGGCGGCGATGAAGGATTCGCCGCTTGTCGCCGGTTCCGCTCCGGATTTCGCGCAGGTCGTGGAGGGCGGGAACGGTTCGCTGCTCTTGCTGAAATATTCAAAAGCCCCGGACATTGAGGCGCTGCGCGCAGCCGCGGCAGTACAGGGCGCGCTTGACTTCGTGTTCGTCAAGCCGATGCTGCCGACGCTCTCGCGCGCGAATTGTTCCGTCCCCTTCTCGTCCGCGCGGGATATGCTCGCCTTCAGCGAAGGCGGAAATATGCCGATGTGGGAGCTTGCCGCCGAATATGAGGCGGCGCGCGGAGGCACCTCTAAAGACGAGGCCCTGGATAAGATGCGCATGCTGGTCTCGATAATGGAAGGATCTCTAAAAGAGGGTCTGGCCGGCACGGAGTACGCTGACCGGATACTCGGGCCGCAGGCCCGCTTGATAGAGGCTGCGCGGGAAAGGGGGGCTCTCATCCCCTGCGACATCCTCAACAATGTCATTAAATCGATCACCGCGATCATGGAGACGAAGAGCGCGATGGGCGTCATCGTCGCCGCTCCCACCGCCGGTTCCTGCGGCTGTCTGCCTGGGACGCTGCTTGGCGCGGGCCTCGCGCTCGGCAAGCCGAAAGAGGAGATCACGCGCGCGATGCTCGCCGCGGGGCTGATCGGCATCTTCATCGCCGAAGGGGCGACCTTCGCCGCCGAGGTCGGCGGCTGCCAGGTGGAGTGCGGCGCCGGCTCCGGCATGGCGGCGGCCGGGCTGGTGCAGCTGATGGGCGGCAGCGCGGAGCAGTGCGTCGACGCCGCCTCGATGGCTTTGCAGAATATCACCGGCCTCGCCTGCGACCCGGTGGCGAACCGCGTCGAGGTCCCCTGCCTCGGCAAGAACGTCATGGGCGGCTCAAACGCCGTCGCCTCGGCGAACATGGCGCTCGCGGGCTATGACAAAGTCATACCGCTCGACGAAACGATCGCCGCGATGTACGACGTCGGCCTCAAACTGCCGCTTGAGCTGCGCTGCACCTTCGGCGGCCTCGGCAAGAGCCCGGCGGCGCTGAAGCTGTTGGAGAAGCTGAAAGACCGTTAAAAGTAAAAGGAAGAGGCTGGCGCGGCGCAGACAGCTTCCGCGCGCCGCGCCTGTTTCTATTCGGGCCAGCAGCCGCAGTTTTCTATGAACGACTTGAAATTCGGCGTCAGTTTCAGGCGGTTGTTATAGATAACGTAAAACTCTCTTTTTTCTTTGAAGTCGCTGATCTCGCAGCTGTGCAGCCTGCCCAGGGCAAGCTCGTTCGTCACCAGTTTTTTCGCCATGATCGAAACGCATCCGCCCTTTACGACCTCTGCTTTTATAACGTCGATATTGCTGTAAGTATCCGCGACGGTTATATCGTAGTGATAACGCCGGGCCGTATTGTCGAAAAGGTCCCGGGTGGGGTTTCCCTGCTCTCTCATGATGAGGTTTGCGCCGGATAATTCCGTCAGCGAGACGGAATCCCTGGCGGCAAATTCGTTCTCCTGATTGCAGATCAAAACATAAGAATCCTCCCCGATCTTTTGATTGACAAGATCGCCGTGCGGCAGGCGGTATTCGAGCAGTACGAAGTCCAGGTCGTAGTCCAGAAGTCTGTTTTTCAGCAGATGGCCGTCTTCGATCACCATACGCGTCTTTACCTTGGGACATACCCGATGGTATCTCACCCAAATATCGTTCAGTATACTGCTGGAGGTGATGAGGTCGCTGCCGACCCTTATCACTTCCTCGCCCGCAAAGCGCACCGCGATCTCCATCTCGTTATACGCATCGAGGACCTTTTTTGAATGGCTGACCGCGATCTTGCCCTGTTCGGTGAGGATGATCCTTTTGTTTATACGCTCGAAGAGCCTGATGTTGTATTCCCTTTCTATCCCGGCGATGACCTGGCTCACCGTGGACTGTGAAATATAAAGGTTCTTGGAAGCCTCGGTCATGTTCAGGCATCTTGCTACCTCGACCAGTATTTCCATATCCCTTATCGTCATCAGGCTCGCCCCTGTCTTAAAATATATTGACTTACCGATAGCTTTTTATTAAAAAATTAAAATCACAGCATCTATAGTATTTTACCAATGGTACATATATATTTTACAATTTTACATGTCAGAGTCAATGGCGTATATTTGCCTTGTCACAAGGAGATGCGCATATCCCCAATCGGTACAAGCAAAAAGAGATTGACCTATATTATCAATAATTATGGAGGCTGCTCATGGAACGCATAGTATTGAACGGACACAATCTTACCATTAAGGATCTAGTCAAAGTCGCCAGGGAGAATGCCCAAGTGGAGATCGCACAGGAGAGCAGAGATGAAATCAACCGTGTGCGCGAGTATATAGAGGAACATTGGATCACGGAGGACGCTCCCCCGACCTACGGATTTAACACGGGGCTCGGTAAGCTGAAAGACTTCACCATTTCTATGGAGGAGAATGACGAGTTCCAGAAGCGCGCCATTTTTTCTCACGCTGCGTGTGTGGGCGACCCTTTGCCGGAGGAAGTCGTGCGCGCCGGTATGCTGGTGCGCATCAATGCGCTGTGCCAGGGCGTTTCCGGCCTGCGAATGAAAACGCTTGACCGCCTTGTTGAGATGCTTAATAAGAGAGTACATCCCGTTATCCCATGCCAGGGTTCCGTCGGCGCTTGCGGTGATTTGGGGCCGCTGTCGCACATGGTTGCCGTGCTGATGGGTTATGAAGGAGCGGAGGCGTACTATAATGGCGAACGGCTTTCCGCGCCGGAGGCTTTGGAGAAGGCCGGTATTACCCCCGTTGCCTTCCAGCTGAAAGCGAAGGACGCTTTGGCGCTGATCAACGGCACGACGATTTTCACCGGAATGGCCGCGCTGAATTGTTTTGACGCCGAGCAGCTTATCAAGCAGTCCGAGATCGCCTGCGCGCTGAGCCTTGAGGCCATGCGCGGCGAACAGGCCGCCTTCGACCCCCGCATACAGGACGTCCGCAAGCAGGAAGGGCAGAAAAAGACGGCGGCCAATATCAGGCGTCTGGTTCGCGGCACGACGCGCGCGACCGATGAATGCCGCAAGGTACATTTGAAGAACGACATCATGCACCCCGTCTATCAGGCCAGAGTCCAGGACCTCTATTCCCTGCGCTGCGTGCCGCAGGTTCACGGAGCGTGCCGCGACAATCTTGAATACGCCAAGCAGACGCTTGAGCGCGAGATCAACGCCGCCACCGACAATCCGCTGGTATTCTGGGGCAAAGACGGAAAGCTGGAATTCCTGAGCGGCGGCAACTTCCACGGGGAACCGGTGGCGTTCGCGATGGATATACTGGCTATGTCGCTGGCTGAAATCGGAAATATTTCGGAGCGCCGCAGCTTCTCCATCTGCGACCCGACCTTGAGCTATGGCCTGCCGCCCATGCTCAGCGGCGAACCGCACGGACTCAACTGCGGCTACCCGGTCATCACCTGCGCCGCCGCCGCGCTCGCTTCCGAGAACAAGACGCTCTGCTTCCCCGCCAGTGCGGATTCAATCCCCACCAAGTCAAACCAGGAAGATCACGTAAGCATGGCGCCCTGGGCCTGCCGCAAGACGAAGCAAATAATCGACAATCTCTATAAAATCCTCGGCATTGAATTCCTCGTCGGCGCGAGGGGCGTGTGGGTGACGCAGAAAGACCTGGGAGAATTTGAACTGGGTGAAGGAACGAAGGCCGCCTACAAGGTTCTCACCGACGCCATCCCCTACGAAATGGACGACATCTATATGCAGAGGCAGTCTGTCCCCGCCATCCGCCTGACACAGGAAGGCGCCATCCTTAAAGCGGTGGAACAGGCTCTGGGGTGCGAGCTGTAAACTGTAGGCTTTGAGAATATCACAATGAGCCCTGATGTATATAACTCATACATGGCGGTGGATCTTAACAAATTAAAAAGTAATTTTGAGAAGATTCGCGCGTGCGTAGGATCAGGCGTTGAGGTTATCCCCATATTAAAGGGAAACGCCTACGGGCTCGGCGGAGTTGGGTTGGCTAAGTTTTATGCCGGTACATTGGGTTCTAAAATGATTGGCGTCGCGCATGTGCGCGAAGCCGCGGAGCTCCGCGAAGCGGGGATCAGCTGCGAATTGCTGGTGCTCGGCGGGGCTCCCTTCAACAATATACCCGCCGCTGTAGCCTATTCAATACAAACCACCGCCTTTGAGCGCGAATACGTCGACCTGCTGGACCGTGAAGCGGAGAAACAGGGAAAAATCGCCGAGATCCAGATAAAAATCAATACGGGATTGAATCGTATCGGCGTTAAGCCAGGGGAAGAACTCACAAACTTTGTCAGATATATAAAAACAAAGACGCATATCAAAGTGCGCGGCGCCTTTACTCACTTTGCGGCGAGCCATATCGAGGATCACAGCCTTACTTTAGGACAATTCGAGCTTTTCAAACAGGCAATCGGGGAAATAAAGGCCTGCGGCGTGGAGCTGGATTACATACACGCCTGCAACGGCTGCGCCGCCGTATGGTTTTCAGAGGCATACGGCACCGCCGTCCGTCCCGGGAACCTGCTCTTTGGTTACGACAACAATGAAAAGCCTAAAAACGCTCTTGGCGTCGAACCGGCAGTGACCTGGCGCTGTTTCGTTACGCAGCTCAGGACCTTGCAGCCCGGAGAGTCCATTGGCTATAACCGGTACTTTATCGCTAAAGAGCCGATTCGGGTGGCGACCATATCCGTGGGCTTCGGCGACGGTTATTACCGCCCGATGCTCATGGGCGGAGGGTTCGCCTTAGTCAACGGCAAGAGGTGCCGCTTCCTCGCCACATCCATGGATCAGACCTGGCTGGAAATAGACGGAGTCACGAACGTCGCTCTCAACAATGAAGTCACTCTGCTCGGCAAAGACGGGGACGACGAGCTCACGGTCTATGACTGGCGCAAATTCTGCGGAGAATCGATAGTTTTCTTGAGCAGCATAATCAGCAACCGGGTCGAGCGCGTCTTTTTGTCGTAAAACCCGGTAAAAAAACAAGGTGGGGCCGCTCATCAGAAAATGTCGCGGCTTTGGATGTGGTGTGAACTGTAAAAGATGGCAGGAGAAAGAGGTGCATGAAGTGAAAGATAAAAAATCCCGAAAGATCACTTTAGCAGATGCTTTTATAGTATTTGCTTTCCTTATCGTATCCATGCTGAGCACGATACTCCTATTCGGAGGGAAACCGCATATCCCGCTGGTGGCCTCCATCGTGGTCGCTTCCACGATCGGTATGCTGAAAGGATTTTCGTGGGCGGAAATCGAGGCGGGCATTATCGACTCTATCGCGTCGGCGATGGCGTCTATCCTCATGCTGCTGGTAGTCGGTATCATCATCGGCACATGGACGCTGGGCGGAGTTGTGCCCACGATGATCTATTACGGACTTGAGCTGCTCTCGCCGAAGATTTTTCTGGTCACGGCCTGCGCTATCTGCGGCGTGGTCTCCTTGTTCACCGGAAGCTCATGGGGGACGCTGGGAACGGTCGGTGTGGCTTTACTCGGCGTCGGCCGGGGTTTGGGCATCCCCGACGGCCTGATAGTGGGCGCGCTTATCTCCGGTTCCTACTTCGGCGATAAGCTTTCCCCGCTCTCCGATACGACCAATCTTGCGCCGGCGGTCTCGGGAGCTACTCTGTTTGACCATGTAAGACACATGATGTATACGACTATTCCCAGCATACTGATCGCGATGGCTATATATGGCGTGCTAGGACTTAAATTTGCCGGAACTGAGCTGGATTACGATAAAATCAGCATCCTGCGCAACGCGATATCAGGATCGTTCAAAGTCTCCTTGTTGATGTTCCTCCCCCCTGCCGTCGTCATCATGTTGGTGATTAGAAAGGTGCCCGCTCTGCCCGGGCTGATGGTGGGCGCTATCCTTGGAGCCGTCTGCGCGGCGCTCTTCCAGGGCGCGGGCATGGCGGATATCATCCGCGCTTCGCATCTGGGCGTGACGGTGAATACAGGCGTCGCCGAGGTGGATAAGCTTCTGAGCGGAGGCGGTATCAATTCCATGTTGGGCACGACGGCGCTGGGGCTGCTGGCCCTCTCCTTCAACGGCGTGATCGAGCGCATCGGAGTTGTGAACGTGGTCATTGAGCGTATCATAAAATTTGCCGATACAGACGGAAAATTGATCTTCTCCACGCTCCTTACCTCGCTGTTCATCAATTTCGCCTCCGGTGTGCAGAAGTGCGCCATCGCGCTGCCCGGCAGGATGTATAAGGATATATATCGCCAACGCGGCCTGGCGCCCAAGAACCTGTCGCGCTGCTGCGAGGACGCGGGCACGGTGGCCGCTCCGCTGGTTCCCTATTCCACCGACGCGGCATTCCTTTCCGGCACGTTTGGGGTCGATCCTATGATGTACATCCCATATTGCTTCTTCAGCATGATCAGCCCGATCATATCAATGATATTCGGCTTTACCGGCTTCAGTATCGCCAAGCTCTCTCCCGAGGAAATGGAAAAGATTGCGCAGGAAGAAGCTGCCGCCAGCAACCCTGTGGTTGTGGGGTAGAACAGAAGGTTTACAAAAAACCTGAATGCGGCACAGCGATCTGTGCCAATGAAATGAAAGGGGTATTATTATGGACATACTATATCTAAACGCAAAAGACATAGACCAGCTCGGCATCACCAATGACGAAATATTGGAGGCCGTCGAAGAGAGCCTGCGGGCTCAGGGGACGGGGCAGGCGATGGTAGAGCCGCGCGTCCACATCCATCCCAATCCCGAATATAACGGACACTTCAACGTACTGCGCGGCTACATCGAGCCGGAGCATGTCGCGGGCGTCAAGGTGGTAGGCGACTATGTCTACAACTACAAGAAAGACCTGCCCTCCGAGATGTCGCTGCTCAGCCTCTACGACCCCGAGAACGGAGCTCCGTACGCGATCATGGACGCCACGGCGATAACCTCGATCCGCACCGGCGCGCTTACGGCGGTGGGCGCCAAGTATCTCGCGAAAAAATCGAACCGCGTGCTCGGGCACCTCGGCTGCCGCGGAACGGCCTTCTGGAATGTGGTGCTGCTGGACCATCTCTATGATTTTGAAGAGATCCGGATAAACAGCAGAAGACGCGAGTCGATGGAGGCCTTTGCGCAGGCTCTCGAAGCCCGTCTGCACAAAAAAATAGTGATCGCCAAAGACAGCGAGGAATGCCTGAAAGGCGCCGACATAATGATCGAAGCCACGCGCCTGATCGAGCCGGCCCCGCTTCTCAAAACAGAATGGGTCAAGCCCGGAGACTTCGTCGTCCCCTACGGAACGATATGCGCAAACGAGATCACACTGACCGACGTTATGGACAAGATCGTCGTCGATGACTGGGGACAGTGCAAAGAGGGCGGAAAACTCGGCAGCTTGAGCCCGCATGTGAGGGCCGGCAAGCTGACGGAAAAGACGCTTTACGCCGAACTGAGCGAGATCGTGGCCGGCAAAAAGACGGGACGCGAGAATGACGACGAGCGCATCCTCTTCTGGCACCGCGGACTTTCGATAAACGACATCGCGCTCGGCCGGTTATATTACAAGAAGGCCGTTGCCAACAATATCGGCACAAAGCTTTTCTATCGTTAGAAAACATCGGCCACGGCGGGGTTTTGCGGGCATAAGAAAGGGGAGGACGGTATAGCTATGAAAGATATTTTGGAAAGAATAAACGGCAACAAATATGTATGGTTCTGCGCGGCGCTGGCGCTCTCCGTTCTTACGCCCAACCCCGCCATCGGCCTCGCGGCTGGCGCGTTCATCGCCCTGACGGTCGGCAATCCCGTCATGAAAGAGACGGGGGCCGTCTCAAAAAAGCTGCTGCAGCTCGCGGTAATACTGCTCGGCTTTGGCATGCAGCTGGACGTCGTGCTGCGAGTGGGGCTGACTTCGATATGGGTCACGATGATATCGATCAGCGCCGTGCTTGCCATCGGGGCGTTCCTCGGGCGCGCGTTCAAAGTAGAACGCGACCTTTGCACGCTCATAAGCTCCGGTACCGCGATCTGCGGAGGGAGCGCCATCGCCGCGATGTCGCCGGCCATCGGCGCGAATCAGACTGCTACCGGAGTGGCGATGGCCGTCGTCTTTCTTCTGAACGGCATCGCGCTGCTTATATTCCCGCCGCTCGGACATTTACTGGGGCTTTCGCAGCAGCAATTCGGCTTCTGGTCGGCGCTTGCCATACACGATACCAGCAGCGTCGTCGGCGCGGCCTCGATCTACGGCGCGCAGGCGCTCGCGATCGCCGCGACGGTAAAATTGACGCGTGCGCTCTGGATACTTCCCCTTTCGATCGCCGGAGCCAAGCTGAACCGTACACAAAGCAAAGCCGCCTTTCAATGGTTCCTTGTGGGGTTCCTGGCCGCTGCCGCCATACGCATGCTCTTCCCCTCACTCGAAACGCTCTGCAATTACGGCGCGCTCGCGGGGAAACACCTGATGACGGGAACGCTCTTCCTCATAGGCGGCGGACTGAGCCGCCCCGCGCTGAAAAAGATCGGCGCGAAACCGCTCGTCATGGCGGTCCTGCTCTGGCTGATAATTTCCGTGCTTACGCTGCTGGCGGTGAAAAACGGCCTGATGCCGAATTTAGGAATATAGCGCCTCCGCGCGCCGGCATCAATTTAAGAGCGTACTGTTGCAAAAAAGATGGGAGCGGCATATGTCGTTCCCGTCTTTTCTTTTGTTATGCCGCCGAGCATCAGGCATTTTTGCCCTGTCGCCGCAGCCGTCAGGCATGGCCGGTACGTCGGGGCATTCATGGAAAAGGGGCCGGCTTTATTGTATACTTCAACTGCCGAAGCGCATAAAGCCGGCAGTCAAGAGCGCCTTTTTGATCAGACGCGGCTGCGCTCCGCGCCGGTACGCAGTTTCTCACCTTGGCGGTTGGGAAGATGGATCTCTCTGAATTTTAGCTTTGGGGGAAGATAATGATGATCACGGTGGAAGATTTCGACAAAGTAGAGATGCGCGTTGGCACGGTCATCGAGGCTGAGATCAACAAAAAGGCCAGAACTCCCGCCTATAAGCTGAAAATAAACTTCGGCGGCGAGCTTGGCGTAAAGACTTCGTCCGCACAGATCACCGCGCTCTATACGCCGGAGGAACTGGTCGGCAAGCAGGTCGTCTGCTGCGTCAACCTTGAACCGATGCGCATCGGCTCGGTAAAGAGCGAAGTCCGCATCCTCGGCTCCGAATCGGCGCAGGGCGTGGTCCTGCTCCGGTTGACTGAAAAGGTCGCGGACGGCGACAGGATATTTTAAAGGCAGATTTAGCGACTTGAGGTTTTGCCTTCAGCCTCCGTTAACTGTGAGGCGGAGGCGAAACCTCAAGCGTAAGCCGCGGCGCGGCAGGTTTATATTATTCCTTATACGCGACAAAAACTATCTCCACATGCGCGCCGTCGGCAAGTTTCGCCGTTTCAACGGTCGCCCTTGCAGGGTAGGGCGCTGTAAAGTAACTTCTATATACTTCGTCTATTTTTTTAAAGTCGTCAAAGCTTGTGATATAAATTCGTGCGTTCACGACGTTATCGAAAGTAAGCCCTTCCGACGCAAGCATAGCTTTTGCCGTTTCCATGGCCGCTTTTGTCTCAACGCGGATATCGCCGTGGCCGAGAATTTCACCGCTTCCGGCATCCGCGCCGCACACGCCGGTCAAAAATAATAAATTCCCGGCCCATACGCCCTGACTGTAAGATCCGATCGCCGGCGGTACTTTATCGCAATTTACCACTTTGCGGGTCATCCGATTTCCTCCTAAATGGAAAGTTCCATTTTTTGCCATATTCCTACAGAGAGATTTTGTTAGCGGTCTGTTATTGTTATAAGCCTTTGAATGGTGGCCGGAAGTGTTTCTTCGCATTCCCGGCCACCGTTCGGACAGTGGATATTTAGCGCTTGGGCTCAACCTCGGTGTCATCATTAAATACAAAGGAACTTCCGAGTCCGAGAGCTTTCGCTTTTTCGTAGACCTTTGTCGCTACTGCTACGTCCATCGCGCCGGTGCCGATGGGTACGCAGACGATTTTTTCGCCCTCTTTGATGTGCCCGTCGACCTTGCCTGCCACCAGTTCGCCGATCGTGGCGGTTATCATTTCTCTGTTAAATTTGCCGGTATCGACGATATTTTTCAGCGCGCCTCTGTGAAGGGTCTGTCCTATCGAATCGACGAAAACCCTGTTTGCGGAGAGCAGCAGTTCGTCTTCGCATTCAGTAAACGACCCCATCGGGAAGATGATTTGTCCGGCCTTGAACCAGTCATTTTTGATAAACTTGTTCCTGGCGTGCGTCACCGAGACGATGATATCCGTCCCCGCGAATACTTTTTCGGGCGAGTCCGCCGCGGTGATTTTTATATTCGTTTTCGGCGCCATCTCGGCGATATATTTTTGCACCGCTTCGTTGCTGATGTCGTACACTATGGCTTCCTCTATCTCAAAAACTTCAGCAAACGCCATCAGCTGCGTACGTCCCTGAGCGCCGGTTCCGAAAATTCCCAGGCGTATCTTCTTCTTGTCCGTCATGTATTTGGCTGCGACGGCAGCCTGCGCGCCCGTGCGGTAATTTGTGATCTGCTCTCCGTCCATCACGCAGCGAAATACTCCGGTCTCGGGATCGAAAAGCGATATCAGCGCGATTATGTAAGGAAGGCCCCACGATGGATTGTTCAAGGAACCGCCGACGCACTTTATCCCCGCGCTCTTCATGCTGTGTATATACGCCGGCATTCCATTGAGCCCGTTTTTATAGGGAGGCCACTCGGCATCCTCTCCCAATTCCAAAGTCACCTTCGTCGGACATATGACCTCGTTGTTTCCCCAATCGCGAAAAGCGATCTCGCATGCGTCGACGGTATCCTTCATGGTGAGCAGTTCCTGTACGGTATCGGCGTTGATCAATTTGCAAGGCATAGTATATTTCCTCCTGTTGTATTGTGTATTTATGTTGCTTAAAAATCAGTTCTCGTGTCGCTTACCAGACATATACGCCTATGGCGAGCACAACCATTGTCCATATCGTCCATTTGATTACCAGCGGCAACGCAAATTTGAACCACCGCGCAAACGGGATCCCCGCGATGCCAAGGGATGCCATAAGGACTGGATGAGTTGGCGTGATCATATTCCAATACCCATCGCCCGCCTGATAGGCTTGACACGCTATTTGGCGCGATACCCCCACAAGATCCGCGAGCGGTGCCATAATGGGCATGACAACGACAGCCTGTCCGCTTGACGAAGGGATAAAGAAGTTGATGACGCCCTGAGCGAAGAACATTCCCCATGCCGCTACGACGCTATGCAGGTGTATCAATGGCAGTGACAGCGCATATATAATCGTATCCATGATCATTCCCTGTTCCATAATGACGAGCACCGCTCTTGAAAGCCCCACAAGCATTGCCGCTGGAGCAAGCTCTTTCGCCCCGTCTATAAACTCCTCCGCGAATTTATTTATGTCTGTTTTATACATTACGACACCAACGAAAATAGCAAGAGCCATGAAAAGGGCGCTTATCTCCTGCAGGTACCATTCGTACTTGAGTACACCAAAAATGAGTCCGCCAAGGGCCGCGAAAAGCGCGAGTAGTATCAATCTATCAGAGCGTGTCAGTCCCTTGTAATCAAGGTCTATTTTGATGTTTGAAACATTGAATGGGATATCGGCAACAAGGCTTGCCGACGGCGTCTTTTTTACCTTTGCCGCATATCTCATTGTATGATGTACCGCGATAATGGTACCGCCTAGGCACAAGATCGTACGAAGACCCATCCCTGAAAACATCTGCAATTCAGCGATCTTATGGGCGATACCTATGGAAAATGGATTTAACGGCCCTGCCGAATAACCGGCATAAACTCCTATTGTAACGAAGCATACCCCAACAAGCCTGTCATATCCCATTGCCGTTGCTGCCGCGATGAGGACCGCCAAAAACGGCAGAGTTTCTTCCGCCATGCCGAAAGTTGCGCCTGCCAGTGCAAAAGCGACCATTATTACCGGGATTAGGAAATAGGTTTTATCCTTATACTTTACAATCACGCTTGCCAGCGCCGCGTTGATTGCGCCGGATTTGACCACCAGAGCCATTGCGCCGCCTATGCAAAGTACGAACGAAATTATCTCGGAAGCCTTAAGTATTCCCTCAAAGACTGATGACAGCAGCGTTTTCAAACCTACAGGGCTGTTCTCAATGTACTTAAATGTTCCAGCGGCTACGACAGTTCTGCCGGAAGCTGCATCTTTGACACGGTCAAACTGCCCTGCCGGTATTACATACGTAAGTGCCGCGCAAATTACTATTACTATCAATAAAAGTGCAGCCGTACTAAGGTTTTTCCGTTTTTTTATCTCTGACATATGCTTTTGCCACCTCCGTTTATTTTTTATCCGTGTACAATATCTTTGATATTTTCAAAAGCTATATTTTTGAATCCCATTGCTTTTAAGCCCCGGCCATAGGCCGGATAGTTAGTTTTGTTTATGATGCTGGCGAGATGTATTATCGCATCAATGGTCGGCGTTGGAACTTTGACCATCTTACCCATCTCCGAGAGCGGTACCAGGAGATACGGGACATCCTCCGTAATATACCTGTGTGTTACGGACTGCGGGGAATCGGCTCCCATCTTGCTATATACAGGGTGCAGGCTGAATATTTCGTGAAGGTTGCGGTACTGGGTTGAATCCAGGTCGTAATTTGCCAAAGCGTCTTCAAACTCGGTTACAAGATTATACCCCCAAGCTTTACCGACAGCTAAGCGTTCCTCGTCCATTTTTTCCATCACGGAACACACTGACGCACTCATCCCGTCGTTGTAGAAACGAAAACGTTCTCCGGTCTCGATGCGGCCGGCGTTCATGATCATGGTGGGGCAGTGGATGATCATATTGGTGTTGGCGAGCGCGACAGCGAGCGCGCTGGGGAGGGGAAGGAGCTTGACCGGCAATATCCCCTCAATTTTCTGTAAAAGCCTGTCCGTCGCGCTCGCCGGGACTGCGGAAGCCCAGACGCTGCCCTTTACTCCGAAGATGTTGCAGCTTTTGTTCTTGTCCAGACGTGCGGCATATGGGATCGTGTCGCTTTCGCCGATAAGTATCTGGTTTTCCAGGCCACGCGCCTTCATTCTTAGATAGAGAGAGATCGCGCCAAAATTACCGGGCATTACAAGCACGGCCTGCCCATCTTTGAGGTGAGGCGCCATGTAATCGAAGGCTGATTCCTGCCCGTATGAAGGCATCAGGACAAATACCGCTTCCGCTCCGTCAAGCGCGGCGGCGGCCTCTGTCGTTACCAGCGAAAGTTTGGCCTCGCCTGATGCTGCTCCGGTAAGCGTCAACTTGCCGCCGCTGCGTTCCAAATGTTTTATATTGTCGCTGAACGACGGATTTTCCCACAGCCGGACGTTATGCCCATGTAAGGCAAGGTCTCCGGCAAGCGCGTGAGCACCGTTGCCAGCTCCGAATACAGCGATATCCATAACACCACTTCCTCTGCATTAAATGGTGAAGCAATATATCATGGGTAAATTTAATTGAGTACGAAAAACGTATACGTTTATTGGATTCAATTATAGCCGTCTCTGGAAATGTGTCAATAGGTTTTGAAGTGTTATAGAATTAGAATATATTTTTTATAAAATTAAATATATAGATTTATATTTAGGAAGGTATGGACGGTAATAGGACTCATTGTTTAAGCCGATTATAACAAAAGCGAAAAACCTTAAAGATCACGTCAAGGCTTTTCGCTTCTATTTTTTAATATAATTTTATGTTATCTCAGTTAGGGAATATTTTTTCATATTCTTTCCATTTAAAAAAAGACATGACATGTTCGCTTGCCGCGGGAGCGTGCCTAAGATGGCGCACCATCTTTTTTACTGCCGCCGCCATATCACGTTGTGCAATACTTACGACGATATCCTCGTGCTGAAGGATCATTTGATCGTTTGAATCTTTGTGGCGGTCCTGATCTCTATCCACGCGATAGAGACTGATACCATAGAATAGTTCATACATACATATACGTAAATAGACTTGTTTAAGCGCCCTCACGAGGTATTCGTTGCCGGAAGAAGCGGCCAAGGTTACGTGAAAACCGTCACTGAGGTCTTTATATGTGTCACATATTTGGGTCTCATTTTTTTCGTTTTCTGTCCTGATCGCATCATATATTTTTTTACCAGCCTGATGATTCCAGTTGAGGCAGGCAAGGCTGACCGAGGTCACTTCAAGGCGCTCTCTGAATATGTATGCCTCATATAGATCGGAAAGTGTTAGTTTAGGGAAAAAATATCCCCTTTGATTCTGTTTTTTTTCAAGGATTCCGTCCACTACCAGCTGGTCCAAAGCCCCTCTTATCGGAGTTCTGCTCATGCCCAGCGACTTTTCGAGGTCTGTCTCAAACAGCCTGGCGCCGGGAAAAATTTCTTTACGCTGTATCAGCTCCATTATTTGCTCTAAAGCAGCGTCTTGAGCGGTAGTTTTTATCGGCATTACATGCTAGCTCCTAACGAATTGATGTCACTTAATATTGTGATATTATACACTTTCATAACGAAAGTAACAATAAAATATCTACAAACGACTAATTTCTGCGGTAAAGCTGGCTTTTTGCTTTTATTTCAAAACGTTAATACAATAAAAAGGGGTACGCGCTTGCTGTACCCCATGGAGTATTTCTTAGGATATATCGATGACGATAATAATTATTTGTACTCCCTGAAAGCCTCGGCGAGCCGTTTGATCCCCTCTTCCGCCGTTTCGGGGTCGACCTTTGCGAAGGAGATGCGGAAGGCGTCGTGTCCGTTTTTCGCTTCGTCGATCGTGTAGAAGGCGCTCCCCGGGATGATGCCGACCTTCTTCTTTTCCACCGCGAAGCGCGCGAAGGCTGTCATGTCGTCGACGCCCCGCGCCTCTCCCCAGAGGAAGAAGCCGCCCTTGGGGTAGTTCGTCTTTATCCCCAGCGGTTTGAGGTGCTTCTCTATCGCCTTTACCATGCCGTCGCGGCGCACGCGGTAGGTGTCGCGCAGGAAGCCGACGCGCTCGCCGAAGTCCGCGTTATTCAGGTAGTTGAAGAGCCCGAGCTGCAGGATCGCGGGACGCGTGAGGCCGGCGCTGATGCGGAAGGCGTTGAGGTGCGGGATGATCGCGTCCGGCACGACGAGCCAGCCGCAGCGCATCCCCGGCGCGACCAGTTTGGAGAAGCTGTTGCTGTGCAGCACGCGCCGGTCGTCGCCGGCGAGGCCCAGGTATGTCGCGGGAGCCTCTTCGTCGTAGCTCAGGTAGTGGTAGGGGTCGTCCTCGAAGATCGGGACGTCGTACTTCGCGGCGATGGCGAGGATCTCTTTGCGGCGCTCAAGCGGCGAGGTGCGGCCGCTGGGGTTTTGGAAGTTAGGTATCGTATAGAGGAAACGCACGCTGCGCGATTTAAGCAGCCGTTCAAACTCTTCTGGGATGATGCCGTCGTCGTCGGAGGGCACGCCGACACAGTTCGCGCCCTGTTTGCGGAAGGTGAGCAGCGTCTCCGTAAAGGTCGGCGCTTCGACGAGCACCGTGCAGCCTGGGTCGATCAGCGTCTCCGCGACCAGCTCGATCGCCTCGCCAGCGCCGTTGGTCAGCAGGATGTTCCTGCTCGTCACCCAGTCGGGGGCCATGCCGTCGGCCCTCATGCGGCGGGTTATCCACTCGCGCAGCTCCATCAGGCCGAAGTCCTCTTTCGCGTAGGCGAGCAGCGACGGATCGTCAAAGATCGGGGCGAAGGCCTTTTTGAGATCGTCGATGGGATATATATCCGCCGACGGTTCGCCGGCTGTGAGCGAAATGGCTTTATGCTCGATGCTGAGCTTTATCATGACGCCTATCTCCGAGGGGTCGAGCCTCTCCTTTGCCATCGTGCTGAGCTGGTATTTAAATGAAAAGGGTTCCGTCATATCTATTCCTCCCGAACGTATAGAATATCCTGAAACTATTTTATCATGATAACTCACAGACAGAGGTTTTTGTAAGGAAAAGGCAAAATCACCGGTATTTGCCGCGGGAAAACAAAGCCGTGGCGTCTTTATTATGCGCGTCTCTATTTGGCAGACATGAGGAAGTGTAATATAATTATTTGTAGTTAGATATAGTTAACTATATAATAAGGAGGTGCGTCATGGAAGGTATATACAGACTGTCTGCGGTAATGTCGGCAGAGGGGACTAATAAGCCGGAGCGGCCTCCATTTAATCCCGGGGCCGCATTTCAGAGTATCGCCGCCCGCGGAGATCCGCCTCCGGGCATGGCGGATGCGGGAGACCGCTCGGCCCTGCACCTCGGGAACGGGAGCGGCGAGGGCGATATCTTCTTGTACCGTGTCTTCCCCGGCTGTGAGCTGGCCTATAACGACATCAGCATGGGAGGCTGCGTCGCTCCGCGCGGCCGCGCACGCGGGGCGGCGATCGAGATAAGCCATTGCCTGTCGGGGCGGTGTGAGCGTTGTTTTGAAAACCGGAGCCGCTGCTGCCTGGGGCCGGGGGATCTGCTTGTCTGTCCGCCGCCGGCACACGGGACGGTTTTCTCTTTCCCCTCCAAGCGCTATTGCGGGATATCCGTCATTATAGAGCCGGGCGCGCTGCCCGCGGATTTGAAGCGCGACCTGAAGCTGCTGTTCGTCGATCTGGAAAAAATCGAAGCGCTGGCACGCGGCGGGGGCCGCGGTTTTATCATGCGGGGCGAGGCGTCCGTTGAGCATATTTTTTCCGGCCTCTATTCCGTCAGGGAAGAAAGGAAAGAGGGCTATATGAAGGTGAAGGTCGTCGAACTGCTGCTTTTCCTGAGCGACCTTGAGGAGCGCGGACGGCCCGCCGCGGTGAAATACACGGACCGGCGGCATGAACGGCTGATGATCGGCGTCAGAGACTTCATCGCCGGAAATATCGGTATGCACCACACGATAGCCGAGTTGTCCAGGCGCTTTGGGATATCACAAACGGTGATGAAGAGGGCCTTCAGAGAGGTCTGCGGCACGTCGCCTTATGCTTTTCTGCGCGCCTGCCGCCTGCAGGCGGCGCGGGATCTGCTGAAGGAGGAAGGTTTCACGGTCGCCGATATCGCCGCAAAAATAGGGTACGAAAATCCGAACAAGTTTACCTCTGCCTTTCATAAATTTTACGGGGTCTCTCCGATGGAATACCGGAAAAAATGTCCGAACGGATAGATGCCGGACTGTTCAGGCGTTGCCATTTCATAAATTCCTTTATAGAATAGGCGGCGTTTGGTTAGTTATAGCTAACTTAAAATTTGTGAAGGAGGGATACACGGTGAAGAACCGTAAGAATTTTTGTCTGCTTTCTATGCTTCTGATGCTGGCTATGGCAGTATTCGTTTCGGGGGGCTGCGGCGGCGGTTCGTCCGGTTCGTCGGAATTTGCCGGCGGCGCCGGTACGGCGGAAAATCCGTGGCGGATCGAGACGGCGAAACAGCTTGAGGCCGTCCGCAGCCATCTGGGCGGACATTTTGCGCTGACAAAGGACCTGGACCTGTCTGGATATGAGGACTGGCAGCCCATCGGAAACTTTAAGGCTATCTCCGAAGAAGACGATGAAACGCCGGCGCCCGAGGCGGCATTTACCGGCACATTCGACGGCGGCGGCCACAGCATATCCAATGTGAAAGTCGCCTCCGCGCAGCCGGGTATGGGCACTGGGCTCTTCGGATGCATGACGGGGGACGGAGCCATCATTAAAAACCTCACCGTCGTGAACGCGGAAATAAACGGCGGCGCCGGAACGGGCGCGGTGGTCGGCTATGCCCACGCGCCGGAAAGCGCCGATGTCCGCATCGAATCCGTCGTGCTTTCGGGGGACAACAAAGTCTCCGGCACATCGCTCACCGGCGGCCTCGCCGGCGCGGTCGGCGGACCGGTACTGGTGAAGGGCTGCACCGCGCGGGCGGACGTCGTGCTGAACGGCGACGGCATGCGGGGAACGGGTCAGGGCGTCGGCATCGTGGTCGGCGGCGGCGAAGGCTGCAACATTGAAGACAGCCATGCCGTCGGCGGTTCCGTGACGGCGAACGGCCGCGCGACTATGAGCATCGGCGGGTTCGCGGGCTGCGCGCAGGAGAGCGGCTATGTGAAAAACTGCTCTGTCAGCGACGTCACCGTTACCGTAAACGACGCCACCTCCAGTATGATCGGCGGCCTCCTCGGCCACGCCGGAGCTCCCGACGTAACGCCGACCGAGATCAGCGGCTGCACGACGAAAAATGTGACGATCCGTGTCTCGGACGGCGCGAGCCGCATAGGCATGATCGTAGGCGGCGGTTTCTACTGCCCGCTTTACGTCGCATATTTCCCCGTGCCCAACGCCTTTAACGTCACGGACTGCAAAGCGGACGGCAGCATCGAGGGCGGCCGCGTAGTCGGCACGGTGGCCGGCTATGTCTACAACAATTCAACGGTGAAAGACTGCACCGCGAACGTCACGGTAAACGGCGCGGCGGGGCAGCAGATCATCGGCGGCGACGACAAGAACACTCCGCTCGCCTCGTTTGAATTTACCGCGGGCGGCCGCGGCACCGAGGCCGAGCCGTGGCAGATAAAGACGGCGGATCAGCTTAACTGTGTCCGCAACAACCTGGGCGGCCATTATGTCCTGATGAACGACGTCAACCTTTCGGGCGCTGGATACAGGAACTGGCAGCCGATCGGCAGCTTTAAGCCGGTCGAGGGCACGGAAGAGGACCCGCAGCCGGAAGCCGCGTTCACAGGCGTCTTTGACGGCGATGACCATACCGTCTCCGGCATTACCGTCAACGCGCCGCAGGCAATGGGCACGGGGCTCTTCGGCTGCATGACGGGCGACGGCGCGGCGGTGAAGAATCTCACCGTTGAAGACGCGAAGGTCAACGGGCTTATGTGCGTCGCCGGCGTCGTCGGCTATGCCCACGCGCCGGAAAGCGCCGACGTCCGCATCGAGAAAGTCACTCTCACGGGCAGCAATAAGATGAACGCCGCCGCGATGGTCGGCGGTATCGCCGGCGGAGTCGCGGGGCCAGTGCTGCTGAAAGACTGTTACGCGCAGGCCAACGTCGTAATGGAAGGCGACATCGCGCAGGGAATGGGACAGGGCGCGGGCCTTATCGTCGGCGGCGGTGAAGTTTGCAACTTCGTCGACTGTCACGCCACAGGCGGCTCGGTGACGGCCAAGGGCAACGCCACAGCCGGCATTGGCGCGCTTGCGGGCTGCGCGATGAGCAGCAAATACGTGAAGGGCTGCAGCGCGAAGGACGTCAAGGTCGTCGTGGAGTCTCCCACGTCGGCGCTGATAAGCGGCCTGGTCGGTTATGCGGGCACCACTTCGGGAGCGAAGACCCAGATCAGCGGCTGTAAGACGGATAACGTGACCGTCGCGGTGACGGCAGGCTCGAAGCGCATCGGCATGATCGTCGGCGGCGGTTTCTACCTTGCCAAATACGAAGAATTTTGCCCCGAGCCGACAGCCTTTGAGGTGGAGGGCTGCGACGCCAAAGGCAGCATCAGCGGCGGAGCTATCGTCGGCACGATAGCCGGTTATGTCTACAACAATTCAACGGTGACAAACTGCACCGAGAAAGTCACGGTAGACGGCGCGGCGGGACAGCCGACCGGCGGCGACAAGGACCACTACCCTCTCGACACGCTGTAAGCCGGACGTTTTAAATAAAAAGAGCCGCTCCCGGCACGGGGGCGGCTCTTTTTATAGGGGAGGGGTTTTTTGAAAACGGAAATATGCTTCTATTTCCTCGTGGTTGGCTTTTTTGCGGAGACGTTACTGCTTTTTCGTCGCCGAGAGGCTGATGAGATCGGAGTTTTTGCCGGCGCGCAGCACGGAGCTGTCAGTGCAGTGGCCGACCCACTGCTGAAGCTGCCTGGCAAGGGCGATCATCTTATCGAGGTCGATGCCGGTCTTGATGCCCATTTCGGAGAGCATGTGGAGCATATCTTCCGAGGCGACGTTGCCGGAGGCTCCGGGGGCGAAGGGACAGCCGCCGAGGCCCGCGAGCGAGGCGTCGTAACGGACGATCCCGGCATTGAGCCCCGCAACCATATTGGCGAGCGCCATGCCGCGCGTGTTGTGGAAATGAAGGAACCAGCGTACCTCGGGGAACTTCCCGCGCATGAACGACGCGGTGTCGTAGACCTGGCGCGGGTTGGCCATGCCGGTGGTGTCCGACATTGAAAGCTCCGTGATGCCAAGCTCCTGAAATTTTTCCGTGATCTCGACGAGCTTCAGCGGGGATATTTTCCCCTCGAATGGGCAGCCGAAGGCCGTGGAGATCGCGCCCGATACCTCCGCGCCGTTTTCGTGCGCGAAAGCGACGCATTCTTTGAAGCCGTCGAGCAGCTCGGCGATCGATTTTTTGAGGTTTGCCCGCGCGTGGGATTCGCTGGCCGAGAGGGTGAGCTTTACCTTTGTGATGCCCGCGGCGAGCGCGCGCTCCACGCCCTTTTTATTCGCGACGAGGCAGCGGTATTCGACTCCCGGAAGATGACGTATCCTCCGCGCCACTTCGTCGGTGTCTGCCATCTGCGGCACGGCCTTCGGGTGGACGAAGGAGCCGACCTCGATGATCGGTACGCCGGCGCCGGCAGTGCCCTCGATTAGCGCGACCTTCTGATCTACGGAGAGCATCGTTTTTTCGTTTTGCAGCCCGTCGCGCGGCCCCACCTCGCAGAATATTACCTTTTCCGGCCAGTTCATTGACATTTTTATAACACTCCTATCTTCAGAATAGAAATATATATTTATTGCCCTTACGTTGATTTCATCTGATGCCCCAACTTTACTCCTCTAATTATATTCTGTCAAGTAGTATTTAATTCCGTATACCGGAAAACAATATTTCTCTTTGAAATCAGAAAATGGCTTGACAAAAGGCTGAAGAATTATTATTGTGTAGCTGTTCCTGATAAATGGTAATATTTTCCGTTATGCGAAATTTAAATATTGTAGGAGGAAAAATCATGGCACATAAGTATTCTCTCGCTCATCTCACCGTCCTCGGCTGGTCTCCCGTGGAGATGGCCTATAACGCCGCGCTCATCGGATATGATTACATCAGCATCCGCAACATCAATATGGGGGTCAAGGGCGAAAGGGATTTCAGCATCCCTCTCGGGGGCGAGCGCTATAAGGCGCTCAAAGAGGCGCTCGGCGAGACCGGGATCGCGATACATGACATAGAGCTCGCGCGCGTCGTCGCCGGCGTCGACGTCAAGAGCTACGAGGCGGCCTTTGAATCTGGAGCCTCGCTTGGCGCGAAGGGCGTGATCAGCAGCGTCTGGACCGACGACAAGGAATATTACACGGCGCAATTCGCCGCGCTCTGCGACCTCGCGGCGCAGTACGGGCTGACGGTGAACCTTGAATTCGTAACCTGGGCCGGTGTATGGAACCTCGGCGGCGCGCTTGAGCTTCTCAATACGGTGAAGCGCCCGAACGCGCGCCTGATGGTGGACACGCTCCACACCTGGCGCTCGAAGGTCTCCGTCGAAGAACTCGCCGCCTGCCCGAAGGAGCTCTTCGACATGGCCCATATCTGCGACGGCCCGGCGGAGATCCCCGCGCGCGACGATAAGGAGGCGCTCATCTACACGGGACGCGACGCCCGCTATTATGTCGGCGAGGGCGCGATCAACATCGCCGATATGGTGAAGGCGCTGCGTCCCGACACGGTGCTCTCCATCGAACTGCCGCACCTCGCGCGCGTTGAAAAGTACGGCTACACGGAACATGCCCGCCGCTGCCTTGAGACGGCGAAGGAATATTTGAAGAACAACGGCGCCGAATAGAGGGCGCCTGAGGCCGCGCGGATGAAGCGTCTCTTTTTTGTCATACTGCTGCTTGGCTTCATGCTGAGCAACCTGATGCGGATATCCGGGGTGGTGGTGCTTCCTCCGCTCGGTGAATCTCTGGGGCTCTCAGCCTCCACCATCGGCTTCCTCTCAAGCCTCTTCTTCTACACTTACGGTTTGAGTTTCGGCCTCTGGGGAGTGCTTATCGACAGGCGCGGGGCGTTTCGCTGCTGCGGTACGGCGCTGCTTGTCGCCGCCTGCGGCTCCTTCATAATGATGTTTTCCGGCACCGCCGCCGCCATCGGGCTGGGGCGCGCCCTCTGCGGCCTTGGCCTTTCAAGCGCCTTCACGGGGATACTCACATACTGCGCCGTGAGTTTTCCGCAGAAAGACTACGGAGGATACGTCGGCCTCTCGATGGTCGTCGGCCATTCCGGGACGATAATCGCCGTCGCGCCGCTTGGCTTCGCCATGAAGCTGATCGGTTCGCGCGGCGTTTTTTGCGTGCTCGGCCTCTTTGCGCTGGCGCTCGGCGCGGCGCTGCTCTGTTTCAGAAAGGACGACCCGCTGACAAGGCCGGCCGACGGCTCGGTGGACCCAGCCGCCGTATTCAGTGAGCTGTGGACCGTCTCTAAAAATATCTGGAAAAAATTCCCCCTGCGCGTCGTGATGTACACCTGGGGCGTATCGGCGGCGGCCGCCGCCGCGCTGCAGGGGCTGTGGGCGGTCGCCTGGCTCCAGACCGCCGCTGGAATGCCGCTCGGCACGGCCTACCTCTGCGCGACCTGGATAAGTTTCGGCATGGTGGCCGGCCCTGCCTTCGGCGGCTGGCTCGTCAGGTGCTGCCGCAATGAGAAACGGAGTTTCTTCACCGTCTGCCTGCTGACTCAGGCGAGCTGGCTGCTGTGGCTTTTGCTGTCTCTCTTTTCCGGCTCCGCAGCGCTCTTCGGGGCGGCGGGATTCCTGATCGGCTTCTTCAACGGCTGCGGCTATGTCTTCATGGGCAGCGCGGTGCGCAGCCTGGTGCCGCTGAGCCAGAACGGCGGCACTATCGGCGTTATAAACATGTTTCTCTATCTCATGGTGATAATCTTTCAGTGGGGCACGGGGGTATGCCTCGACCTCTTCAAAGCCCCGGCCGGCGGCTACACCAATCTCGGCTTCCTCTCCGGCTTTTTCCTGATCGTCCTCCTGCAGGGCTGGGCCTTCTGGCTGATAACGAAGGTAAATTCGTTTAAATCCGCGTGAAGGGCTGGCCGTGTTGTATAATATTTAATACAACACGCTGTTTAAGTAAAAAAGGCCGGCTTTAAAGGAAAGTGTCTTTGGCTCAAAACAAAAACACAGGGGGCGAATCCTTTGTACAAGCAGGATGGTACGGATGCTTCTAAGAAGAAATCGGAGAGTCTTTCCAATTACGTCTACGAAGCGATAAAAAAGAAGATAATCGACGGCGAGCTGGCTCCCGGCAATCAGCTGATGGACAGGGCGCTTGCCGCCGAAATGGGGGTCAGCCGCACCCCGATACGCGACGCGCTGAAACGCCTTTCGCAGGAGGGCTGGGTGTTGTGGCGCGAGCATAGGGGGATCGTCGTCTCCGAGGTCAATTCCGACGACGAGTATCAGCTCTTCCTGCTGCGCGAGATGATCGAGCCGTTCATCGTGAGAAAGATAATCACCACCAAGCGCCCGCAGGTGCTCGCCGGCCAGCTTGTGTCCATCGCGGACGAGATGGAAAAGGTGAAAGACAATCCCGTCGAATTTATGAAAAAAGATATGCAGTTCCACACCTCTATCATTGAATTCCTCGGTGTTACGAAGCTGTGCCCTCTCTGGGGCATGATATGTGACGATATGACGCGGCTCGTAGTGCAGTCCGTGCGGAAACGCCGCTCTCCGGATGATATTATGGAGGAGCACCGTATATTGATAGAGGCTTTCTGGCGGGCCGACCTGGAAAAGGCTCTTGAGTGCATCAACAGGCATTGCCGGCAAATCGTTGAGACTTACCATAACGAAATATAGAAAGAACAGGCTGAAAGAACGCATCGGGCCGCGGAAGAGGCAGAATTTCCGCGGCCCGATGTCTTTATATGGGACGTTTCACGTTCAATATAAAGATAGTTCAATGTTTATTGGTATTTTTTATAAAACAATGAACGTAAAAAAATACAAAGAGTTGTTTTGTTTTTTTTACCGCCGGAAGAATTTTTTAAAGTCCGACGCCTTGACAACGCTATGCCCACCATTTATCTTATACTCAAATTCCAATGTTTGATTTTAAATTCCGTTTTGCGGAAAGGTTTGTATTGCTATTAGAACCAAAGATCAATGCGGTAACGACGGCATAAGCGAAACAATTTGCCAAAAAGCGTTTCTAAGGAGGAACTGAAATGACGAGAAAGTATTCCATAGCCCACCTGACGTGGCTGCCGTGGACTCCGGCGGAGATGATCTATAATACGCATCTCATCGGCTACGATTATGTAAGCCTGCGCACCATCAGCCAGGGGCTTCCCGGGGAGGTGAACCACGATATTGCCAACGACAGCGAGCTCTTCAAATTGACGGAGCAGGCGCTCAAAGACACGGGGATGAAGATCAACGATATCGAACTGGCCAAGATCGACGCGAATACGGCGGATGTCAGGAAGTACGAACCTCACCTTGAGGCAGCCGCGAAGCTCGGCGTGAAGAATGTGATAACGAACATCTGGACGCCCGACAAGGCGTTCTATACGGAAAAGTTCGCTGAACTTTGCGACCTTGCCGCTAAGTACGGCATCTGCGTAAATCTTGAATTCGTCACCTGGGCGGAGGTCAAGGACCTTCAAAGCGCCAGAGAGCTTTTGGATACGGTGAAGAGGGGCAACGCCCTCATCCTTCTCGACACGCTGCACTTTTACCGGTCGCGCGTGACGCTGGATGAGCTGAAGAGCACTCCGAAAAAGCTGTTCCGGACCGTCCATATTTGTGACGCCGGCGAAGAGATACCGGCGGATAAGGAGAGCCTCGTCCATACTGGCAGGGCGGAACGGCTCTATCCCGGAGAGGGCGCGATAGATATTGCCGGAATAGTTAAGAACCTCGACGACGACGTGCTCCTATGCGTGGAGATGCCGCATGTCGAGAGAGTGCGCCGGATCGGAGCCGTGGAGCACGCGCGCCGCACGCTGGAATCGGCGAAAGAATATTTCAAGGCGCACGGAACAGAATAAAATCTGTTTAAAAAACGGGAGGTGAAAAAATAATGATTCTTGAAGGTAAAAAAGCGATCGTAAGCGGCGGAAACGCTGGAATCGGCAGAGCCATAACCCTCGCCTACGCAAAAGAGGGCGCGGACGTCGTCATATACGGCCGCAATGACGAAAAGAACGCCGCCGTCGCCGCCGAGGCGGAAACCCTGGGAGTGAAGGCATATCCGATCCGCTGCGACGTTTCAAAGCCGGACGAGGTAGAGACGGCTGTAAAACAATCGGCAGAACTGCTTGGCAGGATCGATATTCTGGCAAATATTGCGGGGATCTCGCCGAAAAAACCGGGCGGTTTTAAAATCCCATTTTACGAATTGGAGATCGACACATGGCGCGAAGTCATGGAGGTCAATCTTAACTCCGTGTTCTACGTATCGCGGCTCGTCAGCCGTTACATGATCGAGCAGAGATACGGCAAAATAATCAATATGTCCTCTATCGTAGGGCTTACCGGCAGCGAACACGGTCCCGCGGCGGCCTGCTATTCCGCCTCGAAAGCGGGAATAATATCGCTGACACGCTCGATGGCCTACGAGCTTGCGGAATATAACGTCACGGTCAACGCCGCCGCTCCCGGGAGGATCGCCACCGCTATGTCGGGGGCTAACAACGAATATTACAACAAACGCAATCTCAACGATATTCCCGCGAAACGTTTCGGCACGCCCGAAGAGGTGGCGGATTTCTTCGTCTTCTGCGCGTCGGACAAATCCTCGTATATAACGGGCGAGACGACTCTTATTACCGGGGGATGGCTTATCCGTTAGCTTTAACAGTGAATCGTTTTCTTTATTAATCTCAAAAAACAGGAGGATACATAATATGAAGCACGGAAAAATGTTCTATCTTTCAATGATATTGGCGACGGCGGCGATGGTCCTGGCCTCTTTCTCAACGGCGACGGCCGATCCCGCGAAATACGCGAAGCTCAAGCCGATGACGCTGCTCTATCCGCACACCTCGCCCAAGAGCGAGGCGAACGCCCTGATGGCGGAGCTTATCAAGAAATACGCGGAAGCCGAGACCGGCGGCAAGCTGACGATCGAGGTGATGCCGGCGGCACAGCTCGGCACCGCGCAGGAGACGGCGCAGCAGCTCCAGGACGGCAGCGTCAATATCAGCTCGGAGCAGGTCTACTCGATGGTGGACTTCATACCCGAAGTCTCGGTCTTCGACATGCTCTTCATGTTCTCCACCTATGACAAGAATACGATCGATAAGACGCTGAACGCCGGACCGATGAACAAGTTCCTCCAGGAGAAATACAACAAGGCCGGTTTCCAGCTTCTTGGCTACATGCAGGGGGCGACCTTCCGCGAGACGACGTCGAACAGAAAGCTCAACGGCCCCGCGGACTTCAAAGGTATGAAGATCAGGACCCTGCCCTCCAACAATTTCGTCGTCGGCTGGAAGGCGATGGGAACGGCCCCTACGCCGATTACGATAGGCGAACTCTACCTTTCGCTGCAGCAGAAGCTCGTCGAGGCGCAGGAAAACCCCTATGACATCGTTCTCTCCAACAATTTCAACGAGGTACAGAAGTACCTTTGCGCCACGCACCACAACCTCTATATCATGCACATAGTGATGAACAAGAAGTTCTATGACTCACTGCCGAAGGAATACCGCGAGGCTCTGGAGCTTGCCGTGAAAAAGGCGAGGACGGAGATCGGCAACTCGATGCCGCAGCTCGCCGATAAATCGAAGAAGGAGCTCCTCAAACGCGGCATGACTCTGATCGAATATGACAACAAGGCCTTCGGTCAGTTCCGCGCCTCCGTCAAGCCGCAGTGGGACAGCATCCGCAAGATCGCCGGGAATCAGGTAGTCGACATGATGGTCAAAGAACTCAGCGCCAATTCGAAGAAAAAGTAGCCTTACCGGGCAAACCACGGAAGCCCATCGCACCAGCTTAAAGGGCCGCGGAAAATAAGGGAAAAACCTCTTCCGCGGCCTCCCTTTTAAAGAAATCAAGAGGTGACAGCTATCTATGAAAATTATTCGCTGGCTTGACAAACATTTTGAGGAGAGCGTCCTCATCCTCCTCATGATCGGCATCTCATGCACGATGTTTCTGCAGGTCATAATGCGCTACTTCTTCAACATGCCGCTCACCTGGCCGGAGGAACTGAGCCGCTATATGTGGATATGGACCGTCTTCTTCAGCATGAGCTACACGATATACATGAGAAACATGCTCCGCGTTGACGTCCTCGCCGAGTTCCTTCCGGAAAGGGTCCGGCAGATACTGGAGATAAGCATCCAGTTCCTCAGCCTCGGCATCTATTCGGTCTTCGCCTACTATTCGCTGATAGTCTACCGTTCGCTCGTGATAAGCGGGCGCGTCTCTCCCGCGCTGAGGATACCGATGTACCTGGTCTACAGCGCGCTCTGCATCGGCTTCTTCCTCAGCATCGTGCGCACGCTCCAGCTCATCGTCGAACTTGTGATGGAGATGCGCGGCAGAAAGAGCGAGCATCTCAAGATGATGGAAGAGATGCAGGAAACGATGAAAAAGGAGGGCATATAAGTTATGGCTGGCATAGTATTCTTTATCTTTCTGCTCTTCCTTGTGATGAGCGTACCGATCGCCATTGCGATGATCGTCAGCACCCTTGTGCCGCTGATCGCGGGAGCGCCCGGAGCGAGCAGCATCCAGACGCTCATTCAGAACACCTTCAGCGGCGCGGACTCGACGCCGATCATCGCGATCCCGCTCTTCATCCTTGGCGGCGTCCTCATGGCGGAAGGCGGCATCTCGGAGAAGCTCTTCAACGTCTTTGCCTACTTTGTCGGCAAAAGGCGGGCCGGCATGCCGATCGCGGTCATCATGACCTGCCTATTCTACGGCGCGATCTCCGGCTCAGGCCCCGCGACGACGGCCGCCGTCGGCGGCATGACGATACCGCTCCTTATCTCTCTCGGTTATGACAAACGCTTCTGCGCGGCGATGGTGGCTGTTTCCGGAGGCCTTGGCGTCATAATCCCGCCGAGCATCCCTTTCGTTCTCTACTCGCTGGCGACGGGCGTATCCACTGGCGCGCTCTTCCTCGCCGGAGTCCTGCCCGGGCTCTTCATCGGCATCTGTCTCATGGTCTATGCTGTCGTCTACTGCACGATCCACGGTGAAGACAAGGAGAAGATCATGGCTAACTACAACAAGCTCCATGAAAGGGGTTTCTGGCCGCTCTTCAGGGAAAGTTTCTGGGCTTTTCTCTCACCGATAATAATCCTCGGAGGAATCTATTCCGGTGTCGTCACGCCGACGGAGGCTGCTTGTATTTCGATATTCTACGCGCTCTTCATCGCGCTCTTCGTCTACAAGTCGATAAAGTACAACGAGCTTTGGGGGTACTTTGGCAGCGCGGTGAGGACATACGCGCCTCTCTGCTTCCTGCTGGCCTTCGCCACGGCCTTTGGCCGCATGCTGGCCCTCATCAAAGCTCCGGCGATGTTCTCCAATTTCATCCTCACCTATTTCACGGCGCAATGGCAGGTTCTGCTGGTGATCGTCGTCATCTTCTACTTCCTCGGCATGGTCATGGACACCGGTCCCGCGATACTGATAATGGCGCCGATACTCCTGCCGCTTGTGACGCAGGTCGGCGTGAATCCCGTCCACTTCGGCGTCATCATGGTGACGAACCTCGCGATAGGGCTCTCGACGCCTCCCTTCGGCCTCGACCTCTTCGTCGCGAGCGGCCTGATAAAAGACAAGCCGATCGCGGTTTCGAAACCGGCGATCCCCTTTATCGCGGCCTTCACCGTCGCTTTGCTGGTCATCGTCTATGTGCCGAAAATCAGCCTTGCGCTGCTGGGCATGTAAAATAGGAAATTCCTCGTCTGTCTAAGGAGATGTATTGTTTATGAGAGTAAAAGATAAGATCGCGATGTTCATCGGCGGCGGCTCCGATATCGCGACGGCCACAGCCGTAAAATTCATCGAAGAGGGCGCCACCGTCATCCTCGTCGACTACGACAAAAGTGTTTTTGAGAGGGTGAAAGACGCCTACGCGGGCAAAGAGGATAAGGTGCGCGAATATGTGGCCGACGCCCGCAAATATGAGGAGATAGAGGCTGCCGTGGAGGCTGCGATGAAAGAATTCGGACGCATAGACATCCTGGTGAACTGCGCCGGCATCCTGATACACAAGCCGATAGACGTGCTGACGATACAGGAATGGCAGGATGTGATAGACATCAACCTTACGGGGATATTCAACTCCTGCAAGGCGGTCACTCCCGGAATGAAAGAGAGAAAGTACGGACGCATAGTCAACATCTCCTCCATCGGCGGCCGCACCGGCCGTCCCGGAGTAGGTGTGAACTACGCCGCGGCAAAGGCGGGGATCGTCGGTCTGACCCAGACGCTTGCACGGGAGCTTGCCCCGTGGGAGATAACCGCCAACGTCATCGCGCCCGGACCACTCAAGGGGCGTATGTTCTTCGGCATGGAGCAGCATCTGATCGACGGTTTGATAAAGAACATCCCTCTTGGGCGCGTCGGCGAGATGGGCGAGATCGCCTACGCCATCCTCTACCTCGCCAGCGACGAAGCCGCGTGGACGACAGGAGAGGTACTCGACGTCAACGGCGGGGCCTATATTTAGGGAACCACAAAAGCGTTGTTCACGCAATAAGAATCCAGACGGGAGCCCGGGCCGGCATCGGCGGGCTCCTGCCTTATAGATTGGAGTATACCGATGGATACGTTAATAAGGGGTTTTGTCCTGATACTTCCGCTGGCCCTTCTCCTGACGGCGGGAAACCTGCTTTTCAGAAAGGGGTTCATCACGCCGGGCGATATCGCGACGCTCTCTAAATTTCTTTTTTGGATAATTTCACCCTCGCTTTTGTTTCGCAACGCCTTTCAGATAAATGAGAATATGCGGACGCAGACTTCCTTTTTCTGGGCCGTCGTCTGTTCGGCGCTGCTGGCGATGCTGGCCGCCTACGCCGCGGAGCGCTGGCTATTCCGCGTAAAAGACAGACGCAGGGTCGCCCTTACCACCGCGGCGGCGATGCGTCCTAATACCATCTACGTGGGGCTGCCGACCGTCCAGACAGTGATCGGGAACCAGGCGATCGGGCTGCTCGCGCTCTACATCGCTGTCGCGATGCCGCTCTATAACCTTCTCTCTCCGTTCTCCAGCGAGCTGATACTGGCGCGCCGCGGCGACATGCGGGGCTTTTTGAAAAATGCCGTAAAAAGCATCCTGAAAAATCCCATGGTAATGTCGCCGGTCTGCGGCATCCTCCTAGTGTCGCTGGGTATGAAAACGCTGCCTCCGACACTGGACAAATCACTGCAAATGGTGGGAAACGCGGCGACCGGCATGGCTCTTCTCACTTTAGGGGCGTCGATAGAGGTCGGCCGCGCGAAAAAGGCCTTCGCATCCTGCTGGCGCGAAGTGCTGATGCGGCTCTTCATCCATCCGGCGATACTCTATTGCTGCCTGAACGCCGCGGGTGTCGACGCTGCGCTGAAAAACGTCGCCGTACTCGTCACTGCGACGCCGACCGCGGTGACCCTCTTCGTCCTGGCAAAAGGCATCGGCCTCGACGGCAGCCGCGCCGCGGAAATAACCGTCCTTACCACGCTGCTCTCCGCCGTGACGATCCCGATGTGGATAGCGTTTTTGGGAATATGACATTTATATAAAAAGCCCATATATCGGAACACAAAGTGGATAACTGTCCCTATGACGTTCACCCGTTGTTTGATTAAGGGTGGGCGCCTAAATTTTTCTGATTGATAAGCACTGCTTAATTAAATTATTAATTATGACTGAATTGACTTAACGCTTAAAAATCTATATCCTTATAGCCGTAATTCCGGAGCAAACTATAAAAAATAAACTAATCAAAGATCTTAAGGAGACGGCGTTAAGATGGCATATGTTGGCTTTGTTCCCAAAATTTCCGCTGAAGAAGCGGCGTTATATGTAAAAGACAATGATGTAGTGGCTTTTTGTGGCGCAGGTGGAGGTATAACGGAAGCAAGTGTTCTGATTGATGCGCTTGCAGAACGATACAAAAAGACATCTCGTCCTAAATATTTGACCTTCTGGCATTCCACCGGGCTTGGCGACAGGGCAGATAAGGGAATGTCCCCACTTGCCCAGAAAGGGTTGGTAAAAAGAGTTATCGGCGGACATTGGGGGCAGTCGCCTCGTTTGGCTGACATGGCCGACAGAAATGAAATTGAAGCATATAACTTGCCAATGGGGGTCATGACAAGTCTTGTAAGGGCCGCAGCCGCAGGGCAGCCTGGAATTCTTACCCATGTAGGACTGGGGACATTTCTTGATCCAAGAAATCAAGGCGGGAAACTCAATGATGTTACAAAGGAAGATCTAATCACTCTGACGAAAGTTGAGGGAAAAGAGTTTTTGCTTTATAAGTCAGTCTCGCCAAATGTAGCGTTTATTCGAGGTACGACTGCGGACACAGAGGGGTACATAACAATGGAAGATGAAATTACCTTTGTTGACAATCTTGCCGTTGCTATGGCTACCCACAATAACGGAGGCAAGGTCATATGCCAAGTGCAAAAGGTCGTCAAAGCAGGGAGCCTTCACCCTAAAGACGTGCGTATTCCTGGTTACCTTGTGGATGCGCTGGTCGTTGTACCTGATCAGCCTCAGCTTTACAATGCCCCTCTCAATAGGTTTATGTCAGGAGATTATGTTGAGGATTTTGCCGCAGACAGTTTTAAAATACCGTTGAGCGAGCGAAAAGTCATAGCGAGACGCGCTCTTATGGAGATCACCGCTGGCGATATTGGCAATGTAGGGGTAGGTATTGCAGATGGAATAGGTGTTGTTGCCAGGGAGGAGGGGGTGAGTGACCAATTCACGCTAACGGTGGAAACGGGACCTATTGGTGGGGTTTCCGCTCAGGGAATATATTTTGGAGCAAGCATAAACATGAAAGCGGTCATTGATATGCCGTCCCAGTTTGATTTTTATGATGGCGGAGGATTGGATATATGTTTCCTGAGTTTTGCTGAAGTTGACAAACATGGTAATGTTAATGTTCATAAGTTTAATGGAAGGGCTATGGGGACGGGAGGATTTATCGATATTTGCCAGAATGCCAAGAAAGTGGTATTTTGTGGAACTCTCACCGCAGGGGGCCTAAAAGTGGAACTTAATGATGGTATCGTTCACATTGCTAAAGAGGGGCGATTTGTTAAATTTGTTGATTACCTGCCCGAGATAACATTTAATGCGGCTAATGCGATGAAAAATGGCAGGCAGGTCATATACATCACGGAACGTTGTGTCTTTCATCTTGTGGACGAGGGAATCGAGTTGATTGAAATTGCCCCAGGTGTCGATATGGAGAAGGATATTTTTCCTTATATCGGATTCAAGCCAATCGTATCGAAAAATTTGCGAACGATGGATGAACGCCTTTTTAAAGATAAACTAATGTCCGTAAAACTAAAAACAAGGTATTAGGAGGATTGGTTAATGAGAACAAAACTTACGCGGCTTCTCGGGATCGAATATCCGATATTAATGGGAGCGATGGCGTGGATAACGACAGCAAAACTTGTTGCAGCCGTTTCTAACGGCGGAG
This sequence comes from Cloacibacillus evryensis DSM 19522, assembly GCF_000585335.1. Classification (NCBI taxonomy): domain Bacteria; kingdom Thermotogati; phylum Synergistota; class Synergistia; order Synergistales; family Synergistaceae; genus Cloacibacillus; species Cloacibacillus evryensis. The sequence goes on along the minus strand of NZ_KK073872.1, from coordinate 3,085,622 downwards.
GGGCTGGCGTGTTAGGATCAGGCGGGCGCGATGACAGCTGGGTACGCGATCAGATACGGGAAACTAAGGAGCTTACAGATAAGCCATTCGGCATAAACGTTTCATTAGAGACGACGCCTCTGCGCGATAAAATAGTTGACGCGATAATAGATGAAGGAATCAGTTTTGTTACCCTTGGCGCCGGCGATCCGCGTCCATTTATTCCCAAGTTTAAGACGGCAGGTATAAAAGTGGTATGTATAATACCAAATACGAAGCTCGCAAAACGTATTGAAGCGGCAGGGGCAGATATGATCGTGATTGAAGGGATGGAGTCCGGCGGGCGCATCGGCAACCTGACGACGATGGCGCTCATGACCAACGTGCTTCCAGAAGTAGGGCTTCCAGTTGTTGTCGCTGGAGGAATAGCGGACGGGCGTGGTTTAGCCGCTGCTTTGATAATGGGAGCTTGCGGCGTACAGATAGGAAGCCGCTTCCTGCTCTCGGAAGAATGTGAAAGCCACCATTCCAATGCTCAGGCAATAATTAATGCGACGGATACAGATTCCATAACGACGGGATGGTCACGCGGCATGGGAATGAGGGGACTGCGTTCTGCATTTTCTGATAAGTATCTTGAGATGGAGGTCTCCGGAGCGCCGCTTGCGAGATTAAATGAATTTGCCACTGGGTGCAGCCGTAAGGTTGCCGAGGAGGGAGTCGGCCCTGATGGCATGAACGGTATTGTGCAGTGCGGCGAAGGGCTTGTGCCTCTTCGCAGGATACAGCCGGCGGCAGAAATAATCCGCGAAGTTATTGAAGAAGCTGAATCGCTTCTAAAAACGGCTCCGGAGCTGGTGAAGTAGAATGGATAACCTTCAACTGCCTTTCAATATCGGAGATACCTGCTCTTTCAGTAAAACATTGACAGAGACCGATGTGTATCTTTTTGCCGGAGTTACGGGTGATTTCAGTAAAATGCACACGAACGAGGCATTCATGCGCAAAACCAGATATAAAACGAGAATGGTACACGGAGTGCTTACCTTCGCCATCGGGGTGACTGCGTCTACTTTGATTCAGGAGCAGGCCAGCTCTCCGATGCCCAGCGTCTCTTATGGCTTTGATAAGCTTAGGTTCATACGCCCGGTGTTTTTTGGAGAGACCGTGACCGCTGTGTATACGATAGACGAGTTGGATAATGATAACCTTAAATCCTTTGCGAAACTTGAAGTTTTTAATGAAAAGGGGGAGGTTTGTGTGGCGGCACGCCACATATTGAAATTTTTCCCCATGGAAGAGTAAATATATATTTTTGCAGTCAACATCAAATATAAAAGGAGCGATTGTGTAATGAATAAGTTATTTTGCAGGTTTGTGGTATTTTCTCTGGCGGTTTTCTTCGCGCTCACCTCTTCTTCTCAGGCGTATGCGGCAAAGCCGATCGTGTGTAAGATGGCATTAACTGTCGGTAAGGAACATGCCTATGCAATAGCTTACCAGCGTATGGCGGATCTCATTGAAAAACGTACTAACGGGGCCATAAAGGTTGAAATGTTCTATGACGGCCAGCTTGGTTCAGACAGAGAGGTATTTGAGGCGCTGCAGTCTGGCGGGGTACAGGGAACGATGGTTTCAACGGGGACGCTCTCTCCTTTTGCTAAGAAGTTGATGGTTTTTGACCTTCCCTTCCTATTCCCCAATCGTGACGTCGCCTTTAAGGTGCAGGAAAGCAAGGTCGGAGAAGAACTTCTCCATGCCATAGACGGTTCAGGTGTGACGGCTCTCTGCTTTTGGGAAAGCGGCTATTACTGGCTGACAAACAATAAAATCAATATTGCCACGGTAGAACAGCTGAAGAATATCAAAGTTCGCTCCCTTGAGGCGACTACCCATCAGGATACATGGAAAGCCCTTGGAATGTTGCCGACAGTTATGCCTTTCGGTGAACTTTTCACGGCCTTACAGCAAGGGGTCGTTGACGCCCAAGCCAATACTATTCCAAATATTGTTACGACAAAAGTCTATGAAATACAAAAAAATATAGCTGAATTCCCGATCTTCTATCACACAATGATGGTCCTTTTCAGTGATAATTTTCTTAACAAGCTGACTCCTGAGCAGAAAAAAATCGTAAAGGATACGGCACTTGAAGTCAGGGATTGGCATAAGCAGAATAACGGAAAAATCATAAAAGAAAACATAGCCATGCTTAAGAAGAAGGGCAACACCTTCACGAAATTCTCTCAGGCTGAACTCGATAAGGCTAAGAAGATATGCGCTCCAGTATATGATAAGACGGCGAAAGATGTCGGCGGCGATCTTGTAAAACGACTGACGGCCGAAGTGGCTAAGGTTTCTAAGAGCAAATAGCCTGTACCGCCGCCTTGAAACGCGCATAGGCTGAATAACTCCCACCTATGCGCGTTTCCCTTTTTGCTACAGTCGTGGAAAGAGAGGTAAATAATGAGATTTTTCTTAGGAAGCATGAACTGTATAAATAAAATTGTTAAATTTCTAACAATAATCATGCTTTTCATCGCGTTGATAGTCATTGTTCTCCAGGTGACCTGCCGTTTTCTTCATATCCCATTGGGCTGGACGGAAGAGTTAGCACGATATCTTATAGTTTATGTCGTGTATTTTGCGGCAAGCCTGGCTGCCAGAGAGGGACTACTGACGCGGCTCGAAATAGCGGTGGCGGTGTTATCATCTAAAGGATATTCTAGGCATATGCTTAACCTATTATTTAATGGGATTGCCGGAATATTTTCTATTTTTTTCTATGTAGTAGTTATATTCTGCACCACATATACTTTAAGAATAACCAGGGGCCAGGTCTCCGCGGCACTGGAGATTCCAATGTATATACCCTATCTTGGAATCTATGCGGGGAGTTTTTTGTTGACGCTGAATACGATCGCTTCGTTCATAGCTCCGGAAGAATCTTCTGTGGAAGGGAGTCTAAGTGAATGATATACCTTGTAATTTCTTTTGTGGCACTCTTTCTGCTGACGGTCCCTATCGCCGTTTCTATAGGCCTATCCTCTCTGACGATGATCGTACAGATGGGAATGCCGGCGGCCCTTGTCGGGCAAAGGTTATTTGCTTCGCTCGATTCCTTTCCGCTGCTTGCGATACCGTTCTTTATACTTGCCGGGGCTATCATGGAGCAGGGCGGTATATCAACGCGCATGATAAACTTTGCAAATACCTGTGTTGGTGATACAAAGGGCGGGCTTGCCATCGTTACCATAATAGCCTCCATGTTCTTTGCGGCGGTCTCAGGATCCGGAGCGGCTACTGCCGCCGCCATAGGTTCCATAATGATTCCAGCCATGGTCAAGAAAAGTTACGATGTGCGTTTTGCCTCCGCAACAACCGCGACTGCGGCACAAATAGGAGTCATAATACCGCCGAGCATTCCGATGGTCCTTTATTGTGTGGGTACCAATAATTCGATAAGCAAGCTCTTTATAGCGGGAGTTGTGCCGGGAATATTTATCGGATTGAGCCTAATACTGTATGCCGTCTATGTCTCAAAAAAAGAGGGGTATGCCGGAGACCGGCGCTACAGTTTACGTGAAAAGTTGGAGGCGTTCCGCAGCGCTGTATGGGCTCTTTTGATGCCGGTGATAATACTCGGCGGAATCTATTGCGGGATATTTACTCCGACGGAAGCGGCAGCCGTTGCGTCAGCTTACGCGGTGGTTGTGGGGTTGTTTATTTACCGGGATATCAACTTCAAAGATTTACTGTCGATATTTTATAAAGCCAGCATAACAATTGCCGTCGTAATGATAATACTCTCAACAGCGGGGCTCTTTGCATATGTTCTTACCATGAATCGTATTCCCCAGCTGGTGGCAGATTTCTTCCTCAGCCTGGGAGGCAATAAATATGTGTTTTTGTTGCTGATCAACATTCTGTTGTTCTTCTGTGGAATGTTCTTCGACGGAGGTCCCGTTATGATAATACTTGCCCCCATACTTGCCCCTGTGGCGGTGTCTTTGGGAGTGGATCCTATCCATTTCGGCATCATCATGGTCTGCAACAGCGCGCTGGGACAGATAACTCCTCCGTTTGGGGTGAATTTGTTTGTGGTCTCTCAGGTGGCAAAAATAAAAATGGAGAACATGATAGGCAATCTCATACCATATATACTGATTGTAGTAGCTGATGTTATGGCAATAACTTATATACCGGTTATAAGTATGGCATTGCCTAAATTTCTTGGAATGTAAATATAACAAAGCGAACAGCCTGGCCGGCAGGTTTTCGCGGCCGGGCTGTCTACAGAAGCATAGTTTTACGCGCTTCCGCCCACTGGATACAAAAAGACTTGAAATTTTCGAGCGCTGGTGACAATTTATCCTTTAGCGGAAGAACCAAATTTAATGTTCTAGGAATGTGTGGCCTAAACCTTACACAGGTTATGTCATGGATTAAGTAGCTAACAGCAACCGTGTAAGAGGCAGAAGAAATTCCCAGCCCCTCGGCGACAAGGCCAAAGCGTGTTAAATTTGACATTGCGTGAAATTTGACTTTTGGTTCAAATCCTACGGTCTTACATGCAGTCATCATGTCTACGTAAGCTCCCGATGACGGGTCCTGCATTATGAAATCTTCATCTTTTGCTTCAATCAAATCTATGATTTTGCGAGATGCAAACGGATGATTAGAACTTGTTACTAGAACCAACTCGTCGTGAACTAGCGGGAGTTCCTCGATTTGCATGTCATGTTTGTTCTCGTTAGCGGCAGCGGTATATGTACTGAAAGCCGCGTCAATAATTCCACGTTCCAGCATATCTTGCAGGTCAATACATTCCGCTTCATGTAAATCCAGCGTTATATCCGGGTATGTTTTTTGGAAGGCTCCGATAACGCCTATTAGTCCAAAAGGACCTATTGCCGGAAATATACCCAGGGAGATGACGCCGGATTCTGCTCCAACGTATTTGTTCATAGAGGCGTTTATTTTATAAATAGAGGCTATCGTATCCTGTGCATAATGGATAAATTCTTTGCCCGCAGGAGTCAGGTTGATGCTGCGAGTTGTGCGTTCGAAAATAGTTACGCCTAATTCTTTTTCGAGTTTTTTCACCTGTTGCGACAGGGCGGGGGGCGTAATACACAATTCATAGGCCGCACGGACAAAACTCCGGTTCTTCGCTACGGCAAGCGCGTATTTCAGCTGATGTATTTCCAACGGTCGCCACCTCCTAAATAGAGCCACTGACTCATTATGGACATTATTCATTTATGAGTCAATGGTTCTTGACAGGCCTTAATCTCCAAGTTCTCGAAACGTTCCTTTGAAAAGGGTCGTCAAACTCCGCCAGAAAATTATGGACAGTGCTCTTTAAAGGGATCCTGCATATCAGCGCTTGAAGTACTTTGTCGCCTTTGATTCGTCCCATGCCGTCTGCAGAATCGCTCCCGAGAATTTGCATAGCGGCTACGCTCTCAACGATTTCATGGTCTGACATAGCCTGCCTTGTTTTTGTGTTTTCAATGCCTATTGATTCATAATAATAACACCTCACTGGTTTATAGTATTTCTTTCGCTGGACATATCATAAACCCTGCGCTAACAACGCAACAGTGAGGTATTGTTGTTTTTTGTGACGTGGTGAACTTGGAGATTAAGGCTGTAATTCAGTTGTTGCAAATTTTGCAGCAACCGCTCTCTTGCTGTTTGTCTCGTACTGAATTACGAGTATAATAATCGTAATTCAGTACGGAGGTGGAGCGATGTTTGTTGGACGCCAAAAAGAGCTGGGAACGCTTGAAAATTTATATAAAAATGAAAACTTTCAGATGGCGGTGGTCTATGGTAGGAGGCGGATTGGCAAGACGACATTGCTTAACCGCTTTGTTGAAGGGAAACCCGCTGTTTTTTTTACGGCGCAGGAAGCAAATGACAGCCTTAACCTTGCTGGGTTTTCAAAGGCGGTCTATTCATTTTTCAAAATTCCGCTTACCGCCGGGGGTTTTGAAAGTTGGGAGGATGCCTTTTGTTTCCTTGCTGAAAATGCGGAGAAAAAACGCTTTATATTGGTCTTTGACGAATTTCCGTATGCGGCGGGGGCCAACAAATCGCTTCCTTCGATATTGCAGAACGCCATTGACAGGTATCTAAAGAATTCAAAGATTTTTATCCTGCTTTGCGGAAGTCAAATCAGCTGGATGGAGACGGAAGTTCTTGGGGCGAAAAGTCCGCTTTTCGGCAGAAGGACGGCGCAGATAAAGCTGGAGGGTTTTGATTATCTTGACGCGGCCTGTTTTATGGATGGCTTTTCCAACGAAGACAAGATAAAGTTATATGGATGTCTCGGCGGAACGCCTCATTATCTGGCTCAGATCGACAGGGCTCAATCCTTTGAAGATAATATCAAAAGACTATTTCTTGACACGACCTCATATATGTATGCCGAACCTATGATGTTGCTGCGTCAGGAACTGCGGGAGCCCGCTCTTTATAACTCTCTGATGAGTGCCATTGCCTCGGGAGCTTCGAAGCTTAATGAAATTTCCACAAAAATCGGGGAAAGCTCGGCTAAGACGATAAAGTATATTCATACCCTTTCGTCTATGAATCTGCTTCGCAAAGAAGTTCCATTCGGCGAGGACGGAGAGAGAAGCAAACGCGGCGTTTATGCGATAACGGACAACGCCTTTCTTTTCTGGTACAGGTTTGTATTTCCAAATCGCCCGATAATAGAAAGGGGCTTCACGGCGGAGATCGCACCGCGAATTTTAGCCTCTATCCCCGAGCATATCGGCAAGCCCTGCTTTGAGGAGGTCTGCATGCAGTATTTGATTCGTGCCGCTCTTGCGGGCAGCCTTCCCTTCACGCCTTTGACCTTTGGCCGTTGGTGGGGAAATGATCCTGTAAAAAAATGTCAAACGGATATAGATGTCGTCGCGGCGGATGATTTCAATAAAAAGCTCATCGTCGGTGAGGCGAAATGGCGCGAAAATGAGAATATTTCGGCCTCCGACGCGGCATGTTGGATGAGGAGGGAATATCTTTTCCCCGGCTATTTGGAACGCTATTATTATCTTTTTTCTAAAAAGGAGTTCTCGCCCGCCCTTTTCAGTCTGGCGAAGGAAAACGCCAGACTGAAATTGGTCACGCTTGATATGATGTTCCCCGGCAACTAAATGGTCATCTAAGCGGCCGCACTGTCACAGCGAATGCCGCCGTATGATTTTATCTTCTCTTCATCCTCGCCGCGGCGGCTTTGGCGTGGGCGGTGAGGCCTTCGGCTGTGGCCATCGTCTCGGCGGCGGGGGCCAGTTTGGCCGCGCCCTGCGGGGTGATGTGTTGGAAGGTGCAGACTTTGAGGAAGTTCATCACCGAGAGTCCGCCGGTGTAGCGTGCCGCGCCCATCGTCGGCAGGGTGTGATTCGTGCCCGCCACATAGTCGCCGAAGACTTCCGCTGAGCCCTCGCCGATGAAGAGCGAGCCGTAATTGCGCAGCGAGCCCATCAGCGCGAAAGGTTCTTTCACGTTTATCTCGAGGTGTTCTGGGGCGATCATGTTGGCTATCTCCGCCGCCTCTGTGAGTGAATCGGCGATTATTATTCTGCCGTTGTCATCCCATGACTTCGCGGCGATCTCCGCTGTGTCGAGTTCCGCAAGCTGGCGGAGCACTTCGGCTGCCGTTTCGCGCGCGAATTTTTCCGAGGTGGTGACGAGGATTCCCGCCGCGTCATAGTCGTGCTCTGACTGCGCGAGGATGTCGGCCGCGACGACGGCGGGCGAGGCGTTTTCGTCGGCGATGACAAGCACTTCGCTCGGACCGGCGATGAAATCTATTCCGACCTTGCCGTAGACCTGGCGTTTGGCCTCCGTAACATATTTGTTGCCGGGGCCGACGATCATAGCCACGGGAGCGATCGTTTGGGTGCCGTAGGCGAAGGCGGCGATCGCCTGCGCGCCGCCGACGGCGTAGACCTCGTCCGCGCCCGCCGCCTTCAGCGCCGCGAGCGTCGCGGGATGGGGCAGCGCGCTGCCGCGCATCGGCGGTACGGCGGCGCAGACGCGCGGCACTCCCGCCGTCTTCGCCGGTATCACGAGCATAAGCGCCGTGGAAAAGAGCGGGTGATTGCCGCCGGGAACGTAGCAGCAGCAGGAATCGACCGGTATCACCGAATGGCCGAGAAAGACGCCCTCTTCTACTTCGACTTCGCCGAGCGGCCAGAGGGAATCCCTCTGCAGTTCCGCGAATTTCCTGATGTTTGCCGCCGCGCGCTCGATCGCGGCGCGCAGTTCCGGCGATGTTTCGTCATAGGCGCGGTCGAGCTCGCTCTGCGGCACAAGGAAGGAGGAGGCCGCCTGCCCGCCGAATTTTACGTTGTAGTCGGATACCGCCGCGTCGCCTTCGGCGCGCACGTGTTCGACGATCTCTTTCACCGCCGTGAATACGCGCGAGTCCTGCGAGAAATTTGTTGCTTTGGTTTCTTTATAGTATCTCATATCGATCACTCCGTTGTTATCCAGCTATTATGCTAAAGCGACATTATAACATAGAATATAAAAAGTGTTCCCTTAGGGTTTTGACGGATACTTTGCAAACGTGTCAGCAATTGTCAAGGTATATATCATCCCGCGCTGAGCGTATGGCGTATGGCTGATAAGGGGTGCTGAAGGGGACAATATATGCGATATAATGAGACCCTCCTTCGAAGGAGAGGTTGGCGCCGACATGGAAGAACAGAGAGACAATATCCGGCTCTTTGAGGATAAACGCATTCGCACCGCGTGGGACGCGGAAATGGAAGAATGGTATTTTTCAATTGTGGATATAATTGCAGCTTTGACAGAAAACCCTAATCCTAACACATATTGGCGCGTAATGAAGAAGCGCCTGAAAGATGAGGGCAATGAAACCGTTACAAACTGTAACGCTTTGAAAATGACGGCCGCCGACGGCAAGAAACGCTTGACCGACGTCGCAGATACGGAGCAGCTCTTGCGTATCATTCAATCCATCCCCTCTCCCAAAGCTGAGCCGTTCAAGATGTGGCTGGCACAGGTCGGCAGAGAGCGCATTGAGGAAACAATAGATCCCGAACAGACCATTGCCGTGCCCTTGAAACCTATGTAAAGAAAGGTTATACGCGGGAATGGATCAATCAACGGCTGCAATCGATCCAGGTGCGTAAAGAGTTGACTGATGAATGGCATGAGCGCGGTGTCCAGAAAGATCTGGAATACGCAATCCTTACCGACGAGATTACCAGTGCATGGTCGGGAATGTCCACAAAGCAATACAAGCGCCTGAAAGGACTAAAGAAAGAAAACCTGCGCGATAACATGACGACGACTGAGATCGTTCTGAACATGCTTGCGGAAACCTCAACGACCGATGTCTCCAAAGCGGAGCGGCCGCAGGGTTTTTCTGAAAATCAGCGGGTAGCGGCGAAAGGCGGCGAAGTTGCCGGAATTGCAAGACAAGCGCTTGAAGAGAGAACCGGAATGCCCGCCGTCACCGCTCAGAAAGCGCCCGATTTCAGGCAGCTTGTCACTGATATCGTAGTGGATGCGGCAGCATTGCCGGAGAGAGCCGTATCTGAAGAAAACGGCGATAAAAGGGGCGGCTGAGAGTTCCATAACGTAGCGAGCGGCTTCTTCTCAGGTCATGAAAGTAAAAGAAAATACGCCGGCGTTCGCATGAAGTTAAGCAAAGCACACAAAATCAAAGATTCCGGCTCTATGTTCCTGTGAAGTGACAGGGGGTTTATGTCCTTTGATGCAGTTGTCATGCTGGCACGTACAAAAACATCATTTTATTCCTCCCGCGGGAGATGGTAGATCGTGAAGCGGTCTCTCCCGTGTTCCTTGCTCAGGTAGAGGGCGGCGTCCGCGTTGCGGTAGAGCGAGTCGAAATCGTTTCCGGCTTCGGGATAGAGGGCGGCGCCGATGCTGGACGAGACCTTGTAAGCGCGGCCGTCAATAGTTATGTCGTTGTGCAGGTATGTCACGAGGCGTTCCAGTTTGTCATTCAGCCATTCTTCACCGGAGATATCTTTCAGGAACACCATGAATTCGTCGCCGCCTATTCTGCCGCATACGTCATCCTCGCGGAAATGAAATCTCAGCTTCGCGGCGATCTCCCGCAATACGCCGTCGCCGACGGCGTGCCCGTAGCTGTCGTTGATCTGCTTGAAATGGTCGACATCGATCATCAGCAGCGCATGGGCGGCGGCAGGGTCCGTCTCTTCCAGTATCTTACAGATGTGCGCCTTTGTGGCGGATTTGTTGAGTATCCCCGTAAGCGGGTCGTTCTGCGCCATTCTCAGCATTCCCGCCTCGCGCTCCTTTTCCGCGGTGATATCCTGACGGTAGGCGATCATGTGCACGGACTTGTCGGAGTCCCAGTAGAAAATCTTCGCCCTGATGCGCATCCAGCGCCAGCTCTCCCCGCCATCGGTGATCATAAAATCATAGAAGAGTTCCGAACGCCCGCTTTGATAGGCGTTTATCACATTTTCCGGCGTGAAAGCGGCGAGATAACCCTGCGCGAACTCTTCTTTGATCTGGTTTTGCGCGATTACCTTGAGCGCCGCGCTGTAGGAAACATCTCCGTCCCTCCCCAGGCTTTCAAAATAACGTCTGGTGCTGTCGCCGTTGGCGCAGTCTTTGGTGATATTCAGCTCGAAGACATTTTCATACAGACCCTCTGTGGCCTCGCGCAGCAGGTTTTGATATTCAAGCTCCTGTGAGACGGTCAGCTCAAGTATCTTTTTGTTATAACGGATAATGAGCCAGTTGATGATGTATAGTATCAGCCCTGTGATCAGCATGGTCACGACAAACCCGAGCAGGAACTGCCGCACGAACCGCCGGTGTATCTGCCCCGCGTCCTTCTCGACCAGCAGATGCCATTTCAGTTCCGGTATATAGCGAGCCGCCACAAAGATCTCGTTACTGCCGTCTTTGGTCCATAATATCTGCGGTTTCTTTTTTTCTCCGAGAACGCTGCCGCGGGAGGCGGCGTAATGAGGCGAGTCAAAGAGGCTGGCTCTGTTATCGCCGGTCTCTTCCGAGGATATCTGGATCGTGCCCTCTTCGTCGACCAACATGGCGTTGAGGCCGTACTGCCGGTCATAGGAGCGCAGCAGTTCCTGCAGGTTGCGCACGCGCATGCCGACGCCGACGACGCCCATGATCGCGCCGTCGCTGTCTTTGATCTTACAATTTACGAAGACGGTGATCTCGTCTCCGGCCGCCTCGTCGTTGTCCACGTTCAGGTAATAATCGGACTTATCTTTAAGGAAGTTGTAGTACCATGTGTTTTCCCGATTGTCCGGCGTCAGCACCCTGTCCAGGCCGTTGAAGTGGTAGTAGCGGTGCGTGCGTGTCGAAATCAAAAAGACCGAATCATAGCCATATTGTTTCTGGTAGGCGTGGAGGTAATTTTGCAGCTGGGCGAGATATTTTCTATCGCCGAGATGGTCGCCCTCCCTGGTGAGGAGCAGCTTCAGCAGGCTGTCGTTGGACATCGTCAGCGACACGTTCAGCGGCCTGGAAAAGAAGGAGTTGATCTGGTAATAGATACTCTCCGCCGTGAGAGTTGAGACATGCTCAAGGCTTTTTTTCATCGCCCCGGTATTGGAGTGATAGCCGATCAGCGATACGATCACGAAACCGGAGAGCAACAGGGTGCAGATTATCAGGTTTGTGCGGAGCAGCAGATGCTTCTTCATACGATATCCCATGTTCCCTTCGGCGGCGGCGTGATCCGGCATTCTTTACAAACAGGCAGTTCCGCTTGATTTGGGCCATTATACACTACGTATATATATGGATACCAGGCGAACATGCTGAAAAGGGCGGGAGTGAGGCATCTCACGCCCTTTTCATGGAACGGCCTCGGCGCCTGGCGTCACCGCTTAGCGAACATCTCCGTGACCCGTTCCAGAATGCCGTTCAGCTGCGCGATGGCGACGCCGTAGTTGGTGATCGGCACGCCGGCCTCCTGCGCCTCGATGATGCGGCTCATCAGCTGTTTGCGCGTGAACATGCAGCTGTATTACGTGGTGGTATGTGTCGGATTGTAATTGTTCTATATGATATGACACAAACAACTTGATAAAAAAGTGTTTGTGTCATATCGGCCATTTAAATTGACAGATGGTGCGGCGAACAGCTAATCATTATCATTGTTTGGCAATATTCTTTTTTAATTGGACCTCTGGTTCCGAGGGCAATTTAAATAGCGGTATGTACCTATCCCATCCTGTGATAGTTAGCACCATCATTGATACGCAAGCTATCATAGGGTAAAAGTTATAGGAAATTATCGCCATAGGCGTGAAGTTATACAAGGGATAAACTGCCATTGCAAGCCCTGTAAAGAAAATCATGTAGCCGTGCCACGGGATAAGTTGGGATCCAAGAACTCCGAACGCATCGGACATGGTTGCATTGCGCAGGCGAAGTGTGTAGAGATCTTTTTCGCTTCCCTGTACGTTTTCTTCGACCATTTCTTTTATGACTGGGCCTACCGTCACAATTTGCCCTGTACAATCTCCCAGAGCGGCATTGCATAAGAGGCAGAGAATGCCGTTGTTGAATATCAGGGTTCTGACATTATGCGCGGTGAGCAGAATTAATTTTGAGATTGGCTCGAAAGCATTCATCAGTTTCATTATACCGCCAAATGCGCCGGTCCACATTGACATTGCGACAGACCATGACCCCGCATCGGCGAAGCCTTTTGTGACAAGAGCCAGATATGATGATATTGATGGAATTGTCCCGGCCATCAAACCGAACAACAAGGCAGAGAACAATCCAACGAAAAGGCACGGCAGTGTTGAAATTCCGTATACGGCCATTCCGATGACAAGAATAAGCGGTACTATCATATACATAGGAACACCGTTTTTAACTTGTTCCAAAAGAGCTACCGCGGAAGGCCGTTTAGTTTTTAGAACATCCCATATTTCCGGGGGAATTGCAGATACTGCCTTTGTCGCATCGGACGGAGTATTTGAAAGTCCCATGGCGCTTGACATAAAATAGAAACACAGTGCCGCCACAAGGAGGCAGAGAAGCGACCATACTACCTGATGGCGAACTCTGTCAATGACCTCGACATCTTGAATGCCAGAGCTTAAAACGGTCGTATCGGAAATGAGCCCGATATTATCGCCAAAACACGAACCTCCGGCAATGGCGGCGACAGTAAGGATGGGACTTCCGCCTGTTATGTGGCTGAGCCATGCGAAAACTGGAATGCACGCAGCAAAGGTTCCCCATGATGTGCCGGTTGCCGCAGACAGAACCGATGTCAGAATCAATGCTACCGTTGCGACAGTTTTTCCTGTTACGCCAAGGTTCATTGTAATGTTTATTATCGAGGCCCCTACCCCTGTCGCCATGAAAACCTCTCCCATGGCATAGGCTACCATCAGCAGAAAAAATATCATCATCAGCCCTTTGGCGTTTTCAACAGCGGCATCTATTGTTTCTTGAACACCCTTGTGGTCCAAGACAATTGCCAAAACGGCAGCGAATACGGTGGCAATCGGAGCAGCTATCAGTATATCCATTCCATTTAAAAGCATCGCAACGAGAGCAAGAATAGGCGTAAGCTTTAACAAGGCTGCCATAGTCGTATACCTCCTTAAATTATATAGATTATTATGGTATTTTTAAAATAGTTCTTTTAAATAGTTTTGTTGAGAGAATAGTGCGGGCACGCCGCCTGTATGGATGAAACATGAAACTTCATTTTGCTTAAAGGTTTTTTTTCTGAGCAGGTCAAGCATTCCGGCGAATGTTTTGCTTGTGTAAGTATTTTCCAGAAAAAACCCTTCCAGCGATGCCGCTGTTTTTATGGCTTCCGTTGACTCTTTTGTTGGAACGTCATATCCATTTCCCAGATAATCGTCGTAAATTACGGTGTGCTCCCTCCAAGAGTCAGGCGGAGTGTCCAGCTTCAAGTATTCGGACGCTTTTTTATAGATGTTCTGAATTATGTTCGAGAGAACTTGCCTCTTGTATTCTACGCTTATTATGTGTACCGTAAACGGAGAAGACAGCAGCGTGTTCCCAATTAAAAAACCTGCCTCAGTAGTTCCCATGGATCCTGGTATAAAGATATGTTTGAGCCCAACATCGTATTTCTGTGATTGCTCGTAGAGTTCAAACGCGCCCTGTATATACCCTGCTGCACCGACGGTGGGGTCTCCGATTAAATATGGAGTGTGCCCGTCCTTTTTGAGCTGCGTCATTACATCTTCTGCGATCTGATTTCTTTTATCCTCATCGACCTTTCCAATAAAACGGATCTCAGCTCCCAGCAGATAATTCAGGAGAAGATTTCCGGACGGTAAATCTATAGGGTCAGAGCTGTGCAGTATCAAACATTTTATACCCAGCTTTGCGGCGGCTGCCGCGGCAAGGCGGCATTGGTTGGAGACGGGTGCGCCCGCAACCACGATTACGTTGGATTTTTTATCTATAGCTTCCCCCATCCAAAATTCGAGGCTCCGGACTTTATTGCCTCCCAGGCCTAGCGGCATACAGTCGTCTCTCTTTATATAGACCGGACCGCACCCTATCTCTTCCTGAATCCTTACCAGTGGTTCAAGCGCCGTCGGGCTGTTTAGTAGCCGGACTCTTGGCATTTTTAAAGTTTGCATTTTACATGACCTATTGCCTCACTGCGACCGCTTCAATTTCAATCAATGCCCCTTTAGGCAGAGCTGAAACTTCCACGCATGATCTTGCTGGCGCATTTTCGGCAAAATATTTTGAGTATACTTCATTGACGACGGGGAAAAGCGTCATATCCGCAATAAAAACGGATGTCTTTACCACGCTAGACAGAGAAGCCCCCGCTGCGAGGAGGACTGCCTCGAGATTTTTTATTGCCTGATTAGTCTGGGCGGTGATATCATTTTCCACCAGAGCGCCCGATGCCGGTGTGATGGGCAGCTGTCCTGATGTAAAAATCAAATTGCCTGCCAATATCGCCTGTGAATACGGGCCGATAGCTTCTGGTGCTGTTGGGGTTTTTATTACCGTTTTCATAAGTGTTATCCTCCATATTATCCGTATAGATTTTTACGTCTTGTTCCGCTGTCAGAGCCGCGCGCTGACCCTGTCTCAGCAACTATGTGTGTCTGAACCTATTTTGTTGCGCTCAATCCTTAAACTTATGCTTTTTTAATTTCATCTATATAGGTATAAAGGGTATATTTTGATATATCGAGTTTGGCTGCGACCATTTCGACGCTGCCTTTTACGAGAAATAATCCTCTGGCATCCAACTCTTTTACAAAATTGATCTTCTCTGATCTCTCCATTTGAGCTATAGGTTTATTTACTTTACCGAGTGCTGTTTCTATGATATTTCCCACCATCTCATTGATGTCGTTGGTATATTCCTCTTTTGTCGCGTTTGCGGATTCGGGAATAGCCATTAGCTCCTCAAGTGAATGGATGGCTGCGGAGATATTATCCAGGCAATAGTTTATACATAGACAGCCGATTATATGTTTTTTACGATCACGTATAAACGTTGTCGATGATTTTAGGTTCTTGCCATCCTTTGTAGTGGACGGATAAATATACGAATCCAAGACGCCGTCGCCATGTTTTTTCAACAAGTCTATCACATAGTTTGTTATAGGAGCGCCCAAAGCCCTTTTTGTTATCTCCCCGGAAATTGCCACCAGGGATGTTTGTGGCATACTAAGGTCATGTAGTACTACCTCGCAATTTATTCCAAACTGAGAGGCTATAGTATCGACGATAGGCACGAAGGGCCTCAGTGCAGACTTGATATCTTCTTTATATAGGAATATGGTAATTACCCCATTTCATAGTATTTATGTACCGACATAAATTTAGCATAAAAATAATTTTTTGTCTACCAATTTTTTGTCTATCACAATGTGGCATTATTATAAAATATTGCAGGGTTTTATTTATAAATATGGATTAATAATTGAATTATATTTTATGATCATGTGTTAAAGGTTGGAAATGATAAGAAAAAGCAGTTTTACAAAAAAACGAGAAAGATTTATTCAATAATCTTCCTCGCCAATCGTTCTTTTTGTTTTGCACTTGCCTACGCTGGCTTGTGAGCGAACATCTCCGTGACCCGTTCCAGAATGCCGTTCAGCTGCGCGATGGCGACGCCGTAGTTGGTGATTGGCACGCCGGCCTCCTGCGCCTCGATGATGCGGCTCATCAGCTGTTTGCGCGTGAACATGCAGCCGCCGCAGTGGAGGATGAGGGCGTATTCTTTGAGATTCTTCGGAAAGTCGAGGCCGGTGGCTATCTCCGCCGTCAAACTCCCGCCCGCCCTTTCGCGGAGCCAGCGCGGCAGTTTTTCGCGGCCGATGTCTTCGTTGAGCGGCGCGTGGGTGCAGGCCTCGGCGATCAGCACCTTGTCCGTCGGTTTGAGTTTTTCGATCGCCTTCGCCCCTTCGACGAAGGCCGAAAGCTCGCCTTTGCTGCGCGCCATTATTATCGAAAATGAGGTGAGCGGTACCGTGCGCGGCAGCAGCGCGTTGACGCGCGCGAAGACCTGCGAGTCGGTTATCACGAGCGCCGGCGGCTCTCTGAGCGCGGCGAGCATCCCGGGAAGCTGGTCGGCGGTGCAGGTGAGCGCCATGCCTTTGTTGTCGAGGATGTCTCGTATCACCTGTACCTGCGGCAGTATCAGGCGTCCCTTGGGGGCCTGGATATCCTGCGGCGCGACGAGCACGACGGCCTCGCCGGGTTTGAATAGATCGCCGGTGAGCGTCGGGCTCTCAAAGTCCGTCGGCGCGTTCTTGACGATCGCCGAGAGCAGCGCGGCGCGGTAACCCTTGTCTGTCGCCGAGACCGCGGTGAAGGGGATGCCGAGCGCGGCCTCCAGCGCGGCGCGGCGCGGTTCGATCTCCGCCGCGTCCAGTCTGTCGATCTGGTTCATGACGCCGATGACGGTGGTCTTGCGCGCGTGCAGCTCTTCCAGCCACTCTTTCTCAAACGATAGGTCCGCCGTTTCATCCGCGGCTATCACCAGCAGCGCGAGGTCCGTGCGGTCCATCATCTCTTTGGAACGCTCGATGCGCAGCGCTCCCAGCTCGCCCGTGTCGTCGAGGCCGGCGGTGTCGATGACGGCGATCGGGCCTAGCGGCAGCAGTTCCATGCTCTTTATCACGGGGTCGGTCGTCGTGCCTGCGTGTTCTGAAACGAGCGCCGTCCGCTGGGCCGTAACCATATTTATAAGGCTTGATTTGCCCGCGTTGCGCCTGCCGTAGAAGGCGATATGCAGCCGGTTTGAACGCGGCGTCTCCATGAGCGCCATCTTACTTTACCAGCTTCCTGACGTCGTCGATCTTCTTGCGCTGAAGGCCGTTGTCGAGCATGAACTGCTGCGTGCGCACCAGCTCCTCGATGTCGGCCTTGCGTATCCGCGGGTCGAAGTCATACCACGGGTACATCGCTTCGACGCCGGCCATCGGCAGCCCGGTCTCCTTTTGCGTCATCTCTTTCGCCGCCTGGGGGTTTTTCTTCATCCATTCGATACTTTTCTTATGGGCGGCCATGAAGGTCTCTACGGCCTTGGGGTATTGCTTCATGAACTTTTCGGTAGTCGCGATCACGATCGTCGCGTCGACCAGCCCCTCGCCGTTCCTGAGCATCCGCGCGCCGGAGGCCAGCGTGTTGTAGGCCGCCGGTCCCGCCAGCAGGGCGGCGTCTACGCTGCCGTTTGACAGGGCGTTAGCGCCGGAGGGGAGGTCCATCTGCACGAACTGGACGTCCTTTACGCTCATTCCCTCTTTTTCAAGGGCGGCGGCGAGCAGCTGGTGAAGGATCGTTCCTTTGGGCCCGGCGACCTTTTTGCCTTTAAGGTCGCGCACAGATTTTATCGCGGGATCTTTGACAACGATCATGAAAGCCTTCGGCGCGCGCGAGTAGACGCCGACGATCCTGATGTCGAGTCCCTCGGAGGCGGCGAGCAGCGCCGAAGTGGAGCCGAGGCAGCTGGCGATGCCTATCTCTCCCGCCGCGAGCGCGGCGGTCTGTTTCGGCCCCTCCGTGAGTTCGGGAAATGTGAGCGCCACGCCGGGATAGGCCGCCTCAAAGGTCTTGTTGTACTTTGCGACGATCGAGGGAACGTTGAGCGGCGCTTTTACGTAGGTGACGGCTAGCTTCGCGGGGTAGTCCGCGGCGCCGGCGGCGGCCGCGAAGGCCAGTGTCGCGAGAAATGCCATTATCATCCTTTTCATAACTTATCTGCTCCTTCTGCTGAACTATTTTTTTGACATGACGGCCTTGACCGTCACCGATTTGATTTTGCCGAGCTTCCCCGTCAGCGCGCTTATCTGGTCCGGCACGCCGTCGAATACCACCGAAATGACGTTCACCCCGCGCTCCCTGTAAGGTATCCCCAGCCGCCCAACGATGAGGCCGCTGAAATTATGCAGCGCTTCGTTCACCTCGCGGACGCTCTCCGGGTCCTCGACGATGATCGCTGCGACGCCGATCCTGTTTTCCTCTCTCTTTTCCCCGTCCATCACATCACCTCCGCCTTAAAAAATAAAAGAGCCTCTCTCCCACGGGAAAGGGCTCTTTCTGTAATCGAATGCGGCCGTCCTTTCCCCTCCCGCGGAACATTTCCCCGGGAGCGGAAGCCTTCTCTATAAATTGAAACATTTCCAATATTATAAATCAAACCGGCGCAAAAACAAGCTAGTCCAGCGGATACTTCTCCTTATCCTTCGCATCCTCCGCCTTGTAAAATTCCTCTATCTTGTCGAGGATACAGCGGCGTTTTTCCTTCTCCGTCAGCCCTTCCGGCAGCGAGGCGGGATCGATCGGATCGCCGAAGGTCACCGTCAGCTTGCGGGGACGCGGGAATTTCATCCGCGGCGACAGCGCGCGGTAGGTGCCGGAGACGTATGTCGGGATCACGGGAGTCCCAGTCTTGAGCGACATGATCGCGACGCCGCCCTCGAGCGGCTGCAGACGCCCGTCCTCGGTCCGGTGTCCCTCGGGGCAGATGAAGACGTTGTAGCCCTCTTCAAGAAAGCCCATCACGAGGCGCAGCAGCGCGGCGGAGCTGTTTTTGTTGTCCGGCGAGACGGGCACGGAACCCATCGCGCGCAGGAAAGCTCCGAAGAGCGGAAAGGAAAACAACTTCGCCCAGGCAACGAATTTCAGATATTCCGGGTAGAAGGCATAGCCGACCAGCGGCGGATCAAGGTAACTCGCGTGGTTCGGCGCGACGATGACCGTGCGGTCCCGCGGGATTTTATCCTTCCCGTATATCGACAATCTGTGGTAGAGTGTAAAATATATAGACACTAAAAAACGCGTTATGCAATAGACCCAGTTTCTTTGAGTTTTCACGCGGACGCCTCCCTCTGTTTTTCTGACGATAGAATAACGCAGAGCGGGCGTAATTGACAAGCCTAGGAGCAGTGATTGTAATGGATCCGGATAAAAATAACGACACGGCAAAAAAACCTGATAAAGGCAATGTGAGTTTTATGGGCAGGCTGGGGCGCGACTTTTTTCTTGGCTGTGTGGCCTTTCTGCCGCTCGCGCTCTTCATCTTCCTCTTCTATTATCTGATATACTTCTTTGAATCTATCGGCTCCGTGATCTTCGGCATCACCCAGTCGCGCAGGACGACGGTGGCGATCAGCGTCTTCCTCGTCTTCCTCCTCATCTACATCGGCAGGAAGCTGCGCCGCCGCGAAAGGTCGATCCTGAACCTGCTGGAACAATTCATCATCACGAAGATCCCCGTGGTCGGCGGCTGGTATACGACCTTCCGCGACATCCTTCAGACCTTCACGGCGCGCGGCGGTGAAAACAGCTACCTCGGCACGGCGAAGGTCCCTGTGGCCGGCGGCTACATCATCGGCTTCGTCTCGCGGCGCGAGGTGCTGGCGGACGGCACGGCGCAGCTGACGGTCTTCGTCCCTACCTCGCCCAACCCCACGACGGGGCTGGTCTTCTTTTTCCCCGAAGAGGAGGTCGAATATTTGGATATGACCCCCGAGAAGGCCTTCACGAAAATAATATCGCTCGGCGTAAAATCGTAAGGTTAATTGCGCTAAAAGATTCTACAAATAAAAAATTTAAGTGTATAATGAATCACATATCTTTAGTAAGCTCTGGCTCCAACACCGGGCCGCAAATTCAGGGAGGTTTTTTACAGATGGAACAGATTCGTAATCTCGATCAGCTTTTGGAATACGCCAAGGAAGTCGGACCGAAAAAGATCAGCGTCGCCTGCGCCGAAGACACGGAAGTGATGGAAGCGGTGGAGAACGCCCGCAAGGCCGGAATCGCGAACGCATTCCTCGTCGGCAACGCCGATAAAATCAAAGAAGTCGCCGACAAACTCGGCGTGGACCTCGCCAACTATGAAGTCATCGACGAAAAGGGCGGAGAGGCCGCCTCGGCCCTCAAAGCCGTTGAACTCGTCTCCAGCGGCCAGGCGCAGATCGTTATGAAGGGCATGGTCGCCACCGCCAACTTCCTGCGCGGAGTCCTCAACAAAGAGAAGGGGCTTCGCAGCGGCAAGACGCTCTCGCACGTCTACATCCATCAGGTGAAGGGCTATGACCGCGTATTCTTTATCTCGGACCCGGCCTTCAACATGTATCCCGAACTTAAGGTAAAGATCGACATCGTCAAAAACGTCGTCGAGCTCGCCCACGCCTTCGGCGTCGCCTGCCCGAAGGTCGCCGCCCTAGCCGCGGTCGAAGTTGTCAACCCCGACATGCCGCCGACCATTGACGCGGCGATCCTTACGCAGATGAACCGCCGCGGCCAGATCAAGGGCTGCCTCATCGACGGCCCCCTCGCGCTCGACAACGCCGTCTCGCCCGAATCGGCGCACCACAAGGGGATCAAATCAGACGTCGCCGGATATGCCGACATCCTCCACGTCCCGACGATCGAGTCCGGCAACATGCTTGCCAAGGCCATCGTCTACTTCGCGGAAAACAAGACGGCGGGCATAGTCCTCGGAGCCAAAGCCCCGGTGGTGCTCACGAGCCGCGCCGACTCCGCGGAAGCGAAGCTCCTTTCGATCGCCTCGGCCTGCGCGCTTGCCGCACATCAGGGAAAATAGAGATATAACGTCATTTGCGTCTTAACTTTGGGTTTGCCGCTCCCGCGCCGTATCGTTACGCGGCCGCGCGCGGCGGACCCAAAGCTATTCAGGCAACTGGCATCTCTGATCCCTGCTGATCATTCGGCCTTTGGCGAAAATTCCCGCACAATAAAAATAATGGCAGACAGATTCAAAAATGAAGTGACCATCCTGCCCGGCAGCTTCGGCACCCGGGAAGTGAAGCTGAGCCGCCTCTATCCCGAGACGGAAAACGGCACGCATGTGCTGTTGCTCCACGGCGTCCACAGCAGCGCAAACCTGTCGGCGCACAATAAATTCCGCCATCTTGCCTGCATACTGGCGGAGCGGGGATTCACTCCCTGGCTCTGCGAGACGAGCAGGCGGCCGGTGGACCGCGAAGACTACAACGACAATATCGCGGGCTGGGCGATGGACGCTTTCCGCGGCAAAAACTTTAAGAATGAACTGGACGACTGCGCCGCCGCGCTTTGCCATGTGGAGTCCCTGTCTCCCGCGAAGCTGTGGATCTGGGGTTTTTCGCTCGGCGGCATAATCGCGCTGGCGCTTGCCTGCGGCAGCGGGGCCCCGATCGAAAAGGTCATCGTCAGCGGCACGGGGCTCGTTTCGATGCCCGAGGCGGAACGCACGATGATGTCGCTGCCGATCCTCTCGACGCTGCGGGAGACCATCGATCCCGACATGCTTGACGACGTCAGGGCGAAAGAGGCGGTGGCCTTCCGCGGCACGAACGACGGTATCTTCTCCGACGCCGCCTGCCGGTCGCTGCTCGCGGCGATAAACATACCCGAAGAAAATAAAAAATATCTCGTGATAGAAGGAGCTGACCATTCGATGAAAATGCGCAACGGCAGACATGATTCAAAGATCATGGATGAGATGCTCTCCATGTTGACTGGTCAATGAAGTTGTTCCCAAAGGCGCGCGCCGTTCTCCGCGCGCTGCCGCTTCTGTTGATGCTGTTCGCCCCCGCGCCGCTTTACGCAGACGGGGTCGACTACCAGGAGTTTCAGGAGGACCCGCTTGAGACGGCGATAAGAAAGCTTGCCTCGCCGGGAGATGTCGAGTGGGACAAAGAAGAGATGATTTCGGGCGGAGCGCCTGATTTTATAAAAAACATGAAATGGCCGCTCGAAGGCGGCGCCTTCAGCCGCGGATTCAGCCGCCGGAGGCCAAACCATTCCGGCGTGGACCTTCTCGCCCCGAAGGGCACCCCGATACGCGCCGTGCTTGACGGCATCGTCGAGGTCGTTTCAAACGGAGGGGCGGGCTTCCGCGGATACGGCAAAGTCGTCGTCATAAACCACGACGGCAAGCTATGGACCCTCTATTCGCATAATTCCTCCAACGACGTCAAGGTCGGGCAGCGGGTCAAGCAGGGAGACGTGATCGCCAAAGTGGGGCGGACGGGCCGCGCGACGGCGAACCACCTTCACTTTGAGGTGCGCAACGCGAAGGGTACGCCGCTGGACCCGCTGAAGTATCTGCCCAAAGACGGCACGCCGCCAAAACGCTGAAACGCGCGCAAATATCAAACATTTTCCTATGACAATATAAAAAAGCCGGCGTGGGCGCGCCGGCTTTTTCATGTCGCCGCATTGCTCAGATACGGCGTTATCCAGTTGGGAGAGCGGTATAAGCGTTTTTAACCGGCGGAACATGCCGTTCCGGCCGCTTTTCTATTCCTCCAGCATGTAGGGGTACTTAAAATCATGCGGGGGCAGGAGATTTTCTTTGACCGTTCTCGGCGAGCACCAGCGGATCAGGTTGAGTTTGCTGCCGGCCTTGTCGTTCGTTCCCGAGGCTCTCGCGCCGCCGAAGGGCTGGAGGCCGATGCTGGCGGCGGTCGTCTTGTCGTTGATATAGAAGTTCCCCGCCGCGTATCTAAGGATGCTCTCCGCCTTGTTTATCGCGTCGCGGTCGGTTGCGAAAACCGCGCCGGTCAGCGCGTAGGGGGAAGTCTCATCGCAGAGGTTGAGGGTCTCGATATATTTATCGTCGTCGTAGACGTAGATGGTGAGGATGGGGCCGAATATTTCCTCCTCCATCGAACGGAAGCGCGGATTCGTCGTCTTGATCACCGTCGGCTGCACGAAATAGCCGACGCTCTTGTCGCCGGCGCCGCCGAAGAGTATCTCCGCTTCGGGGGAATTTTTCGCATACTCGATATACTCCATGCAGTTGTCGAAAGAGGCCTCGTCGATCACGGCGTTGACCAGGTTGCGGAAATCGCGCGGGTCGCCCATGCGCACCTCCGGCATCATCGCCTTGAACTCGGCCAGAAGCTCTCCCCAGCGGCTCGCGGGCACATAGGCGCGCGACGTCGCCGAGCACTTCTGTCCCTGATATTCAAAAGAGCCCCTGATCAAAGCCGTGGAGGCCGCCTTTATATCGGCCGAGGAGTGGATGAACAGGAAATCCTTGCCGCCGGTCTCGCCGACCAGCCGCGGGTATGAACGGTAGGTCGAGAGATTCTCGGCGACGCCCTTCCAGAGGCTGTTGAAGACCTGCGTCGAGCCGGTGAAGTGGATGCCGGCGAGATCCTTGCTGTTCAGCACCACCTTGCTGCCGACGGAACCGGGGCCGGGCATGAAGTTCAGCACGCCGGCGGGGACGCCAGCCTCCATGAATATCTTCATCAGATACCAGCTTGAGAGCAGCGAGGTCGTCGCAGGCTTCCAGACGACGGTGTTGCCCATCATCACGGGGGCCATCGGCAGGTTCGCCGCCAGCGCCGTAAAGTTGAACGGTGAAATGGCGTAGACAAAACCCTCGAGCGGGCGATACTCAAGCCGGTTGATGACGCCCTCCTCGGAGGCCGGCTGGTCGCCGTAGAGCTCGTTCATGCAATGGACGCCGAAACGGAAATAATCTATCGTTTCGCTCGCCGCCTCGATCTCGGCCTGCCATACGCTCTTGCTCTGCCCCATCATCGTGGCGGCGTTCAATATATAGCGATACTTTTTGTCTATCAGCTCGCCTATCTTCAGCGCGATGGAGGCCCGTTCCGTCCAGGGCATGTCGCTCCAGCTCTTGTGGGCGGCGGTCGCCGCCGCGATCGCGCGCTCCATCTCTTCCGCTCCCGCCTTGTGATAGACGGCCAGCTTATGCGCGTGGTCGTGCGGCATCACGACCTTGCCGGTGTTGCCGGTGTAAATAAATTCGCCGTTTATGACGAGGGGTATCTCGGCGACCTCGGATTCGATTTGCCTGATAGCCTCTTTGAGCAGCTCTCTTTCGGGACATCCGGGGGCATAGCTCAGTGAGGGTTCATTTTCCGGCCTTGCAAATTTGAATAGAGCGTTGTTCATTTGGTGTCTCCTTTTGAAAAATATTAAACGCAACCATGTTGCATAAATATAATATCACGATATATCCCACGATTCAAATATCATAATAAAGTAAAAATGAACAAAATCGGTCATTTTAGTGATTAATAAGGAAAAAAACACCAGTTTTGGAATCCGTCATATTGGCTTCGCGGATAAAACAGGACGCCTGCGCCTGCCCCTCCCGGGGTTTACGGCGCGGCGTCCATTATCCGTATAGGTTTCTCTATATTTGTTTCGCCCGGCCTACGCGCGCGAAAACTTCATCTTGATATCCTCCGGCTTGCCGAAATAGACCCAGGAGGTCACGAGTACGTCGACGCCCGTCGCGGCGTACTCGGCGGCGTTCGCGGCGTTTATGCCGCCGGCGGCGGCGATGACCGCCCGCGGAAACTCCGCCTTTGCCTCTTTAACGAAGGCAGCAAGCTCCGCCGGCGCGAAGCGTTCGCACTGCACCATATCGATGCCGGCACGCAGATAGCCCATCGCCTCCTCGGGGCTCTCCGCCTCCGCCTCGATCTTCTTTTCGGGGAAGGCCGCCGCCATTTTCGGGATCAGCGCGATGAAATCGTCGGCAAAGATCCGGTGCTGGTCGAAGGCCAGTATCGAATCCGAGAGGCCGAGGCGGTGCAGCGAGGCTCCGCCGGCGAGCGCGGCCTTGAGCGAGAGCGCCTTGGCGCCGGGGAAGTGCTTGCGCGTCACCGCGACGTGGACGGCGGGATTTACGGCGCGCGCCGCCGCGCTCATCTCCGCCGTGCGCGTAGCGATGCCGGAGGAATATTCCATCACGTTCTGCGCGAGCTTATAACAGGCGTGGAGGCGCCCAGCCGTGCCGCGCGCGCGGAGGCATATCCCGCGCGCCTCCGCGCGCGTGCCGGATGGTTTCAGCACTTCGGCCCGCGCGCCGCACCTCTCAAAGATCCGCGCCGCCTCCTCGACTCCGGCCAGCACGCACTCCCTTTTGGGGAAACATTCGACCAGTCCCGGCGCCTCCTCGATACCCATCGACATCGTCGTGAGGTCCATGAGCTGCAGGTCCTCGCCTATCAGCCCGTCGATATAACCGTCGGAAATATAAAACATCGTCAGCTCTCCTTTTGCAGTCTGTCCAGAATAAAATAGATCGCCATGCTGACCGAGCCCAGCAGCAGGCAGAGGCTGGTCGCCTCGTCGAAATCGCCGCGCGAGACGCTGTTGAAAATCTCCAGCGACAGCGTGTTTGTGCGCCCGGCGATATTGCCGCCGAGCATCATCGTGACGCCGACCTCTCCCGAGGCGCGCGCCACCGCGAGCAACAGTCCCGAGAGGATGCTCCGCTTTGCGAGCGGCATCGTCACGAAGAAAAACGTCTTGACGGGGCCGCAGCCCAGCACGCGGGAAGCCTCTTCGAGCTTCATTATCCCCGGGCTTTGGAATGCCGCCTGCACGGGGCGCACAAAGAGCGGCAGCCCCGCGACAAAGGCGCTCAAAATCACCGCTCCGGTCGAAAAGACCAGCCGCAGTCCCAGATAATGCTCGAACGGAGCCCCCAGAGGGCCGTTGCGTCCGAGCAGCAGAAGCAGCATATAGCCGAGCGCGATCGGCGGGAAGACGAGCGGCAGCGTGATAAAAAAGGCCGCCGCCTTCGCGCCCGGCGAACGCGAACGGCTGAACCAGTACGCCGCGGGCAGCCCCAGCGCGAGAAAGAGCGCCAGCGCCGCGCCGCAGCTCGTCAGCGTCAGCCTTATGGAAAACAAGAGAGCGGGGGAAAAAAGCCCTTTGATGCGGATCTCTCCCCGCTACTGCACGCCGTGCTTCTTCATTATGGCTCCCGCCCTGTTACCGCCGAGGAATTTAAGAAAATCGGCGACGGCCGGGTCGTTCTCCGCCCCTTCAACGACGGCGGCCACCATCTCGATCGGCGGATAGCCCGAGGGGATCTCCAGCGAGCCGCCGATCTTATCCTTGCCCGCGCGCGCGACGACGCGGTTCACGAAGCCCGCGTCCATCTCGCCCGATACCAGATAAGAAAAGACCTGCGGTACGGTCGAGACCTGCGATACCTTCGGCGCTATCTTCGCCCCGAGGCCGGTTGTTTCAAGATACTTCGCGGCGGCGCGGCCGTAGATCGCCGCCTTCGGATCGGGATAGGCGACCGACTTCACCTTATCGCCCGTCAGATCGTTCGGCGAAGAGAGTTCTATCCCCTTGCGCCAGGCCAGGACCAGCACAGTCGCTCCAAGCGGCTGCATCTTCGCGATCCTCACGTCAGACTTCGCGGTTTTCAGCGCTCCCTTGTCGCTTATCACGACATTCACGCCGTTGCCGGCCTCGATCTGCGCGAGCATCTGGCCGATATTGCCGCCGTATACCTCCTGCACCTGTTTGCCGGTATCGCTCTTATAGGCCGCCGCCAACTCCTGGACCATCTTCATATAGCCTGCTCCCGTGGTGACGGCGGGCGTTGCGGCGCGCGCCTCCGCGCAGAAAACCAGCAGGACGAGCAGCGCCGTAAGTAACCTTTTCATCGATAAATCCATCCTTTCATTATTCCTGACATTCGCGAGAGGCACTGCCGCCTCTCCCCATCAATCCAGCGGGGCTTCCGCGCCCCTTCACCCGGCCCTCTTCGATCAAAATCACATTTTTCGCGAGCCGCATTACCTCCTCCCTGCTGTGCGTTATATAAATTATCGGGAGGCCGAAATGTCCCGGTATCCTCTCGATATAGCCCATAAGGTCGTCCCTGCGCGCCTCGTCGAGCGACGAAAGCGGCTCGTCCATAATAATGAAATTTTCCGCCGCCAATATCGCGCGCGCCAGCGAAACGCGCTGGCTCTCGCCGCCCGAGAGCGTGTCGGGGCGGCGGTCGAGCAGCGCCGAAATGCCGAAAATCTCCGCCGTCCGCAGGAGATCCGCCTTCGTCCGCCTGCCTCCGGCAAAAGAGCCGTAGGCGAGATTCCTCATCACCGACATGTGGGGGAAGAGTCGGTGCTCCTGAAAGACGAAACCGATCCCGCGCCGCTCGGCGGGAATGTTCACGCCGGCGGCGGAATCGAAGAATACAGTCCCGTTAAAGGCGATCCTGCCTCGGTCGGGCGCGAGCAACCCCGCCATGAGCTTTGCCGCCGTGCTCTTTCCCGCGCCTGACGGCCCGACGAGCGCCGTGATCCCCGCCTCAGCGATATTGGCCCTCACCTCGAGCGAAAAGCCGCCGAGCCTTTTTACGACATCGATCTCCAACATCCGCCCCACCTCAAATAAAAACGCAACTTAACTGTGTTGCATTATAGCAGAAAAGGCGCGCCTCTTCAGGACCGCCGCCGCGCGCTGCGTTCTGCCAAAGCACACGCCGCTGCAAACGGCAAAGCCGGCCGCGCCGGCGGCCATCGGAGCGTCTATGTCCTGATCTTCGTTGACACGTTTGCCCGGCGCAAACTCCGACAGCACTTTGTTTTCTCCCGGCGGAGCATCGCCCCCGTATGGCACTTTTTAAAGTACCATTCTGGTGCTTGACAATCCACACCATATTAATTAAGGTATACCTATTAAGATTAATAAATATTTTATATAAATAAGTGTGCGTTATATATATTAGAAATTTTTATATAAGGAGTGGTGTGGCATGAAGAAACCGGCAAAGCGCGTTAAGCAGGTGGAAATAAAGCCTGCGGATATCTAAATCATGACGAAAAGGCCTAAAAATAATTTTAGTGAAACAGAAACAGCAAATCCAAAAGAGAGAAGTGATCTAAAAATGTTCAATTCGACAGTCAACACAAAATTTATCGGGCTTTTCGGCAATCCGCTGGGGCAGAGCGCGGCGGCATATCTGCACAACAGCGTCTATCAGGCGCTGGGCATGGACTGTTTTTACGCGCCGTACGAAATTGAAATGGAGGACCTCGAGCATGTCGTGAGGAATCTCAAGCGGTTCCATTTCGGCGGCGCCTCCGTGACGATGCCCTTCAAAACTGTCGTCTACAAGTACCTGGACGGCCTTGACGAATCGTCGCGCTGTACGGAGGTCGTCAACACTATCGTCGTCGACGGGGAGGGACGGCTCATCGGGTACAACACGGACGGCTCCGGTTGTGTCAAGGCTTTTGAGACGCGCTGCGGTATGAACATCGCCGAGCATAAGTTCCTCATTCTCGGCGCGGGCGGCGCGGCGAGCGCGGTGGCGGCGGCCCTCGCAAAGAGCGGCGCGAAGGACCTGAAGGTGCTCAACATCAAAGAGGACTTCGCGCTCGCGGAGAAGCTGCAAAGCAGAATAGAGATCTTCTATCCGGGCCGCTGCACCGTTGATTATATGAATGACGAAACGATAGAGAAAAATCTCGCCGACTACGACGTCGTCGTCCATGCGACAAAGGTCGGGATGTACCCTAAGTCGGACGCGGTACTTTTCAATACGGAGTGGCTTTCGCCCGCGCACACGGTCTGCGACGTTGTCTACGTTCCCGCGGAGACGAAGCTGCTTGCCGAGGCGAAGGCGCGCGGCTGCGCGACGCTTTCGGGCCTTTGGATGAATATCAACGGCGCGATAGAGCAGATGCGCCTCTGGTTCGGCATTGAGGCCCCGGCCGATTTCATGTATCTCGCCGAGATGAATTTCCTGCGCGCGCAGGGCCGGCTCAAATCATAAGAGCGAAGAAAAGGGATGAGAAAGTATTCGCTCGTACATCTGACAAGAATGTGCTGGACGCTGCCGGAGATGATATATAACGCGGCCGCCGCGGGCTACGACTATGTGAGTCCGCGGACGATCAACCGCGGCGCGCCGGCGGAGCTGGTCCACGACATCGCTTCCGACAGGGAACTTTTCGCGCTTACGGAGCGGGCGGTGAAGGAGACTGGCGTTCCCATCATCGATATCGAGTTGATAAAAATCAACGATTCTATAAAGGATATCCGCGAGTTCGCGCCCGACCTTGAGGCGGCGGCGTGCCTCGGTGTGAGGAACCTGACGACGAATATCTGGACGGGGAACGTCTCGTTCTACGAAGAAAAGTTTGCCGGGCTCTGCGATCTCGCCGCCGAGTTTGAGATGTCGGTCAATTTGGAATTTGTAACCTGGTCCGACGTTAAGGATCTGAAAGAATCCCTCGCGCTCATAAAAAAGACTGGCAGGAAGAACACGCGCGTCGCCTTCGACCTGCTCCACACCTTCCGTTCCGGCGTTACGCCGGAGGAGGTCGCCGCCTGCCCGCGCGAACTGATCGCCCCGGTGGCCCACATCTGCG
The DNA here is from genome assembly GCF_000585335.1 of Cloacibacillus evryensis DSM 19522. NCBI lineage: Bacteria > Thermotogati > Synergistota > Synergistia > Synergistales > Synergistaceae > Cloacibacillus > Cloacibacillus evryensis. Next base: position 3,055,953 of record NZ_KK073872.1, on the reverse strand, counting down.
ACGCGCCCGCCGAGATCGACCCGCGAGGCCTTGCGTACACGGCCGGCAATGAAAGGCTCTATCCGGGCGAAGGCGCGCTGCCCGTCGCGGAGTACGCGGCGGCGCTGCCGCCGGAGACTGTCTTGGGCCTTGAGATACCGCACGCGGAACGCACGAAGCGGCTTGGGGCGGAGGAGCATGTAAGACGGGTGCTTAGCCGCTCCAAGAAATATTTTGCGGAGCACGGCATCGCATAGCGCGGTTTTGGACGGCGTCATATAGATTAAAAACTTACAACTTGAGGTGAATATCATGAAGATAGCGGCAAAAAGATTGAAGCAGGTAGGCATGGTGGTGACGGATATCGACAAGGCAATTGAGCATTGGGTCGGCCTTGGCGCGGGGGAGTTCCGGAAATTTTTCCTGAGTTCCTCACGCGGCACATGCGGCCCGGTATTTAAGAACGGGCGTCCCCATCGAATCGAATCGAGCATGGCCGTGGCGGATTTTAACGGTGTGCAGATCGAGCTGATGCAGCCGCTCGACGACCAGAGCATCTATTATGATTTTCTGCAAGAGTGCGGCGAGGGGCTTCACCATCTCTGTTTTGACACCGACGATATCCCGTTCGACGAATTGAACGCCTATATGAAGAGCAGATACGGCGATCCGACATTCAACGGTATCGGGGCGCTGACGCAGTTTGCCTACTACGACTGCCGCAAAGAGATGGGGACCTTCATCGAAGTCGTGACGAAGAAGCCGGAGTAACCTTCCCCGCCGCGGTATAAAACGAACGGAAACGTCAATCGGCATAAACGATTGAAAAAATAAAATTGTAAAGGGGTATGGATTTATGAAGAGGAATATTTATGGCGTGATCTTAACGGCGACAGCCGTCATTTCGATGGTATTCGGCGGTATTTTCGGAGGCGCGGCCGCCGCGGCGGAAATCAAGCCGAGAACGATGGTCTTTCACTATGCGGGGCCTCTCGACTGTACGAACGCGCGTTTTGCCAACAATTTTAAGGAACTGGTCGAGAAAAAGAGCGGCGGGAAGCTTAAGGTCGACGTATTCGGACAGAATATTCTCGGCACGGATATCGACTGCCTTTCAACGATGAAGGTCGGCAAGGTGGACTTCATGGTCACGGTTCCCGCGATGGTCGTCAACGTCATCCCCGCGCTTGCCGTCTATGACATCCCGTTTACCTTCAAGGACGTCAAATCCGCGAGGAAGGCTCTGGCCGACCCTCAGTGGCTCGCGGTGATAGGCAGGGAATATGAGAAGGCCGGATATCATCTGCTCTCGACGACAGATTCCAACTTCCGCATCATCTCGACTAATAAGGAGATCAAGAGCATCGGCGATTTCAAGGGTATGAAGCTGCGCACGATGGAAAACAAAAACCATATCGCCTTCTTCGAAGCTTTGGGCGTGAAGGCGACGCCACTCAACGCCTCAGAGGTATACCTTGCGCTGCAGCAGGGAATGCTTCAGGGGCAGGAGAATCCGTACAGCCAGGTCTATGACAAGAAGCTTTACGAGGTCCAGAAGTATGTGACCAACAGCAACCATATCTTCCACAATATAATATTCTTTACGGGACAGGCGACATGGAAGTCGCTGCAGCCCGAGGCGCAGAAGATAATAGCGGAGGCGGCCAATGAGACGGCAAAGATGATATGCGAATATTCCGATAAGTCGGAAGAGGGCTTCCGCGACAAGCTTGTCAAAGAGCGCGGCATGAAGTTTATTGACTTTGACAAAATTCCCGGCCTCAGGGACCAGCTTCGCAAAGCCACGCTCAAGGGAGCCAGGGAGCGCGCCGCAAAGCAGGTCGATCCGAAATTGCTTGAAGCATATCTTAAAACATGCGGCATAAAAGACTAAACGGACAATAATTTTACGGTGTTCAACGGCCGCCCGTCCATGGGCGGCCCGGAATCAATAAAGATTATGGGGGTCGGATAATGAAACTGCTGCACTGGCTGGACAAGTATTTTGAGGTATCGCTGATATCCCTTGGCATCGCGGTTCTCGTCGTCGTAATGACGGCGCAGATAACGCTGAGCGTCTTTTTCTCCTCATTCCTTTCATGGTCGGAGGAGTTGTGCCGTCACGTCTTCGTCTGCATAACATTTCTGGGGATCAGCCTTTCAATAAAGGAGAATATCGCGATAAAACTCGACGTGGTGATGGAGTTTATCTCAGAGCGCGCTAAAATGATCCTCTCGCTTGTGTCTTACGGCGTGATGCTCGTATATTTTACGATCCTGATCCGTCCTTCCACGATTCTGGCGGAACGGATGGGGCACACGGCGGCGACGACACTGCCATATTCGCTTGACCTCATATACTGGACGATCGTTTTTTCGATAGTCCTGTCGATGATCAGATTGGCACAGCTCGGATATGTTACTATCAGGATGCTTGCCTGTGGTTCTGAAAATAGAGGAGGTACGAAGTAATGCTTTTGCTTACGGTCGGATTCATCGCGCTGCTTTTAGTGGGCGTGCCTATTGGCATCACACTGATAATCGCCTCTTCGATACCAAGCTTTCTGGACCCGAAATTTATCGTCGACCTTGAGTATATAGTCATGGCGATGGTGTCCGGGCTTGACGTGACGACGCAGCTTGCGATCCCGCTCTTTATGCTTTCGGGGATAATCATGGGCTACGGCCAGATATCGAAGCTGCTCTTCGACGTCTTTTCGTTCTTTATCGGCAAATGCACGGGCGGCCTGCCCTGCGCTGTCGTCGTCACCTGTCTCTTCTACGGCGCGATCTCCGGCTCCGGCCCCGCCACCACCGCGGCGGTAGGGATGATGACGATCCCGCTTCTCGTGAGCCTTGGCTATGAGCTTAGCTTCTGCGCCGCACTCGTCGCCGTCGCCGGCGGCCTCGGCGTGATAATCCCGCCGAGCATCCCATTCATAATGTATTCAAACAGCAGCAGCGTCTCGGTCGGCGACATGTTTGTCGGCGGCGTGATGCCCGGGATACTTATTGGTGCGATGCTAATGGGATACGCCTGGTTCTACTGCAAGAAGCACGGAGAGGATAAGGAAAAGATCAACGCATCAGTCGACAAACTGCGCGCGCAGGGACTTTGGAAGATACTGCGCCACAGCTCCTGGGCGCTGATGACGCCGATCATCGTTCTCGGCGGCATCTACGGAGGGATCGTAACGCCTACGGAGGCGGCTCTCGTGTCGGTGCTGTACTCGCTCTTTATCAGCCTCTTCGTCTATAAGACGGTCACATACAGGGATATCGTTCCAATTCTTGTACAGACGTCGCGGACTCTCGTTCCCTGTGTGCTGATAATCGGCGCGGCGGCGGCCTTCGCGAAGGTTTTGGCCGTTCTTCATGTCCCGCAGCTCGTGGCGGAAACCCTCGGGGGACTCGTGGAAAACAAGATTCTGCTGCTGGTCGTAATAAACGCGATCCTGCTTGTGATAGGAATGCTTATAGACACCGGAGCGTCGATCCTCATCATGACGCCGATCTTCCTGCCCGTGATCATGATGGCGGGAATAAATCCGGTGCACTTCGGCGTGCTGATGGTCGTGAACCTCGCCATAGGCTTCGTGACGCCGCCCGTGGGCATGAATCTCTTTGTGGCCGCGGCGATGACGAAGCTTTCCGCCATGACCGTCGCGAGAAAAGCGGTGCCTCTGCTCGCGGTATTCGCCGTCGCGCTTATAATCATAACCTATGTCCCGCAGGTCACACTCTGCCTGATTGGCAATTAACGAAAGGAAGTGTCTTAAAATGAGCATAACAAAACTCGATTTCGCGCGTCCGTTCTTTGACGTCGAATATGTCGAAAACGAAGCGGAATATTTTATAAAGGAAAAGAGCCTCGTCTTTAACTTCTCGGTGAACGGGGGAGAGAATATCTTTGTAAAGACGATCCCGCTCCTTCCGCTGAAGGGCACGGTAGTGCAGAACGTTGCCGTCATGCGGATAAAGCAGGCGCTCGTCGTCAGGGATTACGACAAAGACGCTGGAAAGCCGGAGTTCTGGGCATCTATGAAAAGCACATGGCCGTCGCTCTTCGACGTCTCGGGCTTCGAGCGCCATCGCGGCATTCCCTATTACAAATCGCCGCAGATAACGGTCGGCGGCAGGAGGATAAATTTCTGTTACGCCGAACCGATGGCGCCGTCGGGGAAGCATCAGACGCACACGCCCGATTTTGACGAGGTACACGCGCAGATACTCGGCTTCGGCAAGATGCAGAAGTTCACCGAAAACAGCGACGAGACCTTCTACCAGGAGGTCATCATGGCCCCGGGCATAGTCCACGACAAGTTTTACGACGAGACCGGCTATTATCCGTGGCACCAATATCACAGCATCACCGACTGCGTATATATGCCGATCGAGATCGACCGCTGATTTTTACAATAAACTAAGACAAAAAGAGTTGAGAATAATGAGATTCAGCATAATAGCAGTGGATATTCCGCTGCCTGCAGACTTCCCGTTCCCTTTGCGCGGCAGCTATGAGGAGTGCGCGCGGCGCGCCGCCGCGTTCGGGTACGAGGCGATCGAGCTGCAGATACAGAACCCGCTCGATTACGACTACGCGGCGGTGCGCAGGAGCCTGGAACGTTACGGGATGCGCGCCTCCGCTGTGACGACCGGCCTCAGTTACCTCTTCGAGGGACACAATATGAGCGCGAAGGATTCCTCGGTACGCGCGAAGACGGTGGAACGGCTCAAACGCCAGCTGGATTTTGCGCGCGAGCTGGACAGCCAGATATTGATAGGTTTTCTGCGCGGCCGCATGGAGGCCGACGACACCGCGGAGCAGTACGAATCGCGCCTCTCCGAAAGCATGTACAAAATAATCGAATACGCCGACGAGATCGACGGGCGCATCTGCTTCGAGCAGATCAACCGGCGCGACGGCGACCTCTATAATTCGACGGCGGAGACGCTGCGCTTCATCGAAAAGTTCCGCTCAAAGCGTCTCTTTTACAACGCCGACACCTATCACATGATCAGCGAGGAGGGGGATGTCGCGGCGGCGCTGCGGCTGGCAAAGGAGCGGATGAGCCTTTTCCACGTCTCGGACTGCGGGCGGCTGCTGCCCGACGACCGGCATTTCAACTTCCGCGCGGCGGCGGCGGCGCTGCGCTCGATCGACTACGACGGCTGGGTGACGATAGAATGCCGTCCCGTGCCCGACGAGGACAGCGTAGCGCGCGATGGGATAGCGTACTTGAGTAATATCTTTTGCCCGGCGCGGTGCGCGGTGAGATGAAGTATTTCTTCCTTGCCGTGCTGCTGGCGGCCTATTTCATGAGCAACCTGATGCGCGTCTCGGGCGTGGTCGTCCTGCCGCCGCTCGCCGTGTCGATGGGACTCTCCGCGGCCGCCGTCGCCTTTCTTTCGAGCCTCTTTTTCTACACCTACGGCGCGAGTTACGGAGTTTGGGGCGTACTGGTGGACAATAGGGGGCCCTTCGTCTGCTGCGGAGCGTCGCTGCTGCTGGCCGCCGCCGGCTGTTTTACGATGGGAGCCTCCGCCTCGGCCCTCGCCATCGGCGCGGGGCGCGCTCTCTGCGGCCTGGGGATGGCGAGCGCCTTCACGGCGCTTCTGATGTACTGCGCCTACGCCTTTTCCCGGGAAAATTATCCGGCGCTGGTGGGAATGTGCCTTGTGGTCGGGCATTCGGGGACGGTGGCGGCGGTCGCCCCGCTGGGCTGGTGCCTCGACCTTGCCGGGCCGCGCGGCGTATTCTTCGCCCTTGCCTTCGCGGCGCTTCTGCTGGGCGCCATCCTGCTGGCCTTCAAAGAGCGCGATCCGCGCCTTGCCTTCTCCGCAGGAACGCGGCGGCTCGCCGTCAAGGAGGTGGTCTCGGAGCTTGTCGCGACGGCCAAAACATCGTGGCGGCTCTTTCCGCTGCGCGTCGTCATGCTCACCTGGGCTTCGACAGCCGCGGCCATCGCCGCGCTGCAGGGGCTGTGGGCGGTCAGCTGGATACAGAGCGCGGCCGGCGCGGAGCTTTCCTCGGCGCGCCTCTGCGCCACGCTGATAAGCGTCGGGCTCGTCGTCGGTCCGGCGGCGGGCGGTTTCTTCTTCAAACGCTGTCCGCCCCGCCATGAAAAAAGGGCCTTTCTCTGGTGCTGTGTGCTGAATCAGCTAAGCTGGCTTTTGTGGATGGCCGCGCCGCGTTTCGGAGACGCCGCCGCCGTTTTCGGAGCGGCGGGCTTCGCGATAGGTTTTTTCAACGGCGCGGGCTACGTCTTTACGGGAAACGCGGTGCGCGCCCTCGCGCCGCTTGATAAAAACGCTGGGATCATCGGAGTGATAAACATGCTCATCTACCTCGGCGTGATAGTTTTCCAGTGGGGCACGGGCGCGGTGCTCGATCTCTTTTCCGCCGGAGCGGCCGGATATTATAAAGAAGAAGGTTTTCTTCTCGGTTTTGGCGTTATTTTGCTCATTCAGGGCTGGAGTTTTTACCAGATAACGAAGGTCCGGGCCTTTTATAAATAAAACAGAATGCAAAAAGAGCCACGGCGTTCTGCCGAGGCTCTTTTTTGGGGGAAATTATCGTCAGTCCTTCGCGTTTTCCGCGATCACGCGCATGACGGCCTCCGCGTCGAAGGGCTCCTCGCCGCCGTCGAAGGTGTGGCCGTTTTCACAGACGATGGCTGGGATGCCGAGCCTTTTGCTTTTTTTCGTCTTGTCGAAGTTTGAATCTTCGTCGCGTATGACGACGAACTCCCAGATGCTTTTCAGTTCTTTCTCAAAATTTCTGTAGTTCGCCTCGATCCCGCGCTCTTTGCAGAGTTCGAGGATCTTTACCGTCTTGGGACACTGGTCGCTGCCGTAAATCGTGATCATTTTTCTGGCCTCCGGAATTTGACAGATGTAAGTATAGTGTGTAGAATATGGGTATATTATACATATTAAGGTATTTTTTGTCTAGTTGGAAAATGTTTAACTATCATTTGGAATGTCAAAAATATTCAAAGATGGGAGCCGCCGATCATGGACGCCGCAAAGCATCAGGATGAACATAAAAAAGACCAGAGCCTTTCCTCAATGGTTTATGAGACGCTCAAGCAGAGGATAATCAACGGCGAACTTCTGCCCGGAAGCGTTATGATGGAGAGGACGCTCGCCGAGGATTTTAAGATCAGCCGCACGCCGGTGCGCGAGGCGCTGAAACTCCTGCTGCAGGAAGGCTGGATCGTCTGGGAGGAGCGCCGCAAGGCGGTGGTCTCCGAGATAAAGGAGTCCGACGTCATCGAGCTTTTTAAATTGAGGGACATGATAGAGCATTTCGCGATCAAGAGCATAATAGAATCGGGCGAGCCGCAGGTGCTTGCCGGTTCGCTCGTCCCGATAACGAACGAAATGGAAAAGCTCAAGGATTCGCCCACCGAGTTTATGAAGAAGGATATGGAATTTCACAGCGCGATCGTGGACAAGCTCGGGATCACGAAGCTGGCGCCGCTCTGGTCCAAGATCTACGACGACATGATGCGCCTCGACGTCCAGTCGATCTATCCGAAAAGGGACGCCGACCTGATCGTCGCCGAGCACCGCCGCCTCATAAACGCCTTCTGGAACGGCGACGTCGGCGAGGCGCTCGAATGTATCAGCGAACACTGCGCGCAGATACTGAAGGTTTATCAGTTGAAGCACACCGCAAAAAAAGAAAACTGACGCGAAGAGCAAAAACGAAACCATGCAGAAACTGTCCGTAACAATCTATGGCCTTTAGCCAACTGCTGAGAGGCTTCATCCTTATATCGCCGCTGGCGATATTGCTGACTGCCGGAAATATCCTCTCCGTCAGGGGATTCATAACAAAATCCGACATCGCGGCTATATCCAAGTTCCTCTTCTGGATAATTTCCCCAGCGCTGCTCTTCCGCAACGCCTTCCATATAGAGGGTGGCCTTAGGGGGCATCTTCCGTTCGTAGGGGCCATTGTCGCCGCCGCGCTCGCTACCGCGCTCCTCGCCTATATTACTGAACGTTTTATATTTAAAGAACGTGACGCGCGTAAGATGGCGCTGACAGCGGCGGCCTCTGTGAGACCCAATACCATCTACGTGGGGCTTCCTATTGTGGAGTCGGTATTCGGCCCGCCCTTCGTCGTGCTGCTCTCACTCTATGCCGCAGTCGCGATACCGCTTTACAATCTGCTGTCGCCGCTTTCCAGCGAAATCATTCTCGCGGGCAGGGACAGCCTGAAAGTTTTTCTGAAAAACACATGTCTGAGGATCATAAAAAACCCCATGGTAGTAGCGCCGCTATGCGGGATGCTGCTGGTATTCGCTGGGCTGGAGAGCCTCCCCGACAGCCTTGACAAGGCGCTTCACATGGTGAGCAGCGCCGCCACCGGGATGTCGCTTCTCGTCCTCGGCGCTTCAATCGATGTGAAAAACGCACGCGGCGCGCTCCTTTCCTGCTGGCGAGAAATCGCCGCGCGTCTTTTCGTTCATCCCGCGATGCTCTATTTCTGCCTTACCGCAGCGGGAGTTGAGCTGTCGCTGAAAAACGTCTCCGTGCTTGTGACGGCGACGCCGACCGCGGCGACACTCTTCGTCCTGGCGCGCGGTATCGGCCTTGACGGCGATCACGCCGCCGAGCTGACTGTGATAACGATGCTCCTATCCGCAGTCACCATCCCGGTGTGGATTGCCTTTCTCGGCGTGTAATTTTTTGTCGCATAACATCTGATCTTTCTTTTCTGAAAAATAAATTCAGCGTCATCATTTACAAATGTGCCATTATTATTAATTCCACAGAACAGAAAGAAAATCTGTCAAATGGTATCTTGACAATTTTGGAATATCGGGTTAATGTATATGCGTTTCCTTAGAATAGTCGCGGTTTCCGCATAACGAAAAGAATATGATAAAACAGGAGGGCTTTTTTATGAAGCAGGTAAAACGATTGCAGCCGAGGCACCCGATCCAGGCGCGGAACGGTCTTCTTGGCGGCGATAAGCCGATGGTCTGTATCCCGCTGGTGGGAAAGGATCACGAAAGGATGATCGCCGAGGCGAAGAATGTTCCCTCGATCGCCCCGGATATTATCGAGCTCAGGATCGACGCGTGGGACTTTGTCGAGGATGTCACGGCTTCGGCAGAGATGATAAAAGAGGTGCGCGCCGTCGTCGGCGAGACTCCGGTCATCCTTACCTGCCGCGGCGACTGGGAGGGCGGCTTCAAGAAGGTGAGCGACGAGGCCAAGTTCGGTATCTATGAGGCCGCGGTGAAGGAGGGGCTCGTTGATTTTATCGATGTGGAGCTGATATACGGCGAAGAGAAGATAAAAAAGGTCCTCGAAACGCTTGAAGGCACGCAGACCTCGCTGATCGTCTCTTTCCATGATTTTAAAAAGACCCCGGCCCGCGACGAGCTGGTCTCGATACTCAAGCAGCAGATCGCGGCGGGCGCGCAGGTGGCTAAGCTCGCGGCGATGCCGCAGAAGGAGGAGGACGTCCTCAACGTTCTCTCCGCGACGCTCGAGGTGCGCCGCCAGTTCCCCTGCATTCCCATCATCACTATGTCTATGGGCCCGACCGGCGCGGTGACGCGCCTCGTAGGCGGCCTCTTCGGATCGGATCTCACCTTTGCGGTGGGGTCGCAGTCATCGGCCCCGGGACAGATCCCCGTCGCGGAGCTTCGTCAGTGTTTCAGCGTAATCCATCCCACACATACGGAGGCGTAATAAAATGGCAAAAGATCTGGTAGCATTTCAGCTGGTCAAGTTTCTTGAGGCACGCGGCGTCGAAAATATCTTCGGTCTCTGCGGCCACACAGTGATAGGTTTCCTTGACGCGCTCAAGGAGAGCAAAATTCGTTATATCTCAGTCCGCCACGAGCAGATCGCGGCGCATGCCGCCGACGGCTACGCGCGCGGCAAAGACTGCAAGGTCCCTGGCGTCGTCATGACGCACCTTGGCCCCGGACTGACGAACGCCACCACCGGCGTCGCCGAGGCCGGCCTCAACTCGATCCCGATGGTCGTCATCGCGGGCGACGTGCCCTCATGCTATTTCGGCCGTCACCCCCATCAGGAGGTCAACATGCACGCCGACGCGAGCCAGTATGAGATTTACCGTCCATTCGTGAAGCGCGCCTGGCGCGTCGACCGTCCGGAACTGCTCCCCGAGGTGATGGACAAGGCATTCCGTCTTGCCGTGACCGGACGCCCCGGCCCCGTGCTCGTCTCGATCCCGATGGATATCTTCTCGATGGAGATCGACACGCGCTTCTTTGAGCAGCGTATGCACAACTTCCCCGAACTTCCGAAGCCCGGGCTAAGCGAAGCCGCGGCGGAAGAGGTCGCGACGATGCTCGCCGAAGCCAAGGCCCCGATCCTCTATCCCGGCGGCGGTGTGATCTCATCCGGCGGCGCGAAGGCTCTGACGGAGCTTGCGGAGCATCTTGAGATCCCTGTCCTTTACACGCTGATGGGCAAGGGCTCCATCCCTGACGACAGCCCGCTCGCGGTAGGCATGACCGGTTTCTGGGGCACTGAATTCAACAACACCACGGCGATGAAGGCCGACGTGATGATGGCGGTGGGCACGCGCCTCTCCGAGGCCGACTGCAGCTCATGGTATCAGGGAGAGACCTTCGACGTGCCGCCGACAAAGCTTATCCATATAGACATCAATCAGGAGGAGATCGGGCGCAACTTCCCGACCGCCGTCGGCGCGATCTGCGACGCGAAGGAGGCCCTTGAGGCGATCCTCGCGGCGGCGAAGAAGAAGTATCCGAACGGCGTCAAACGCCCCGAGATCGTCAAGGCGATCGCCGAATCGAAGGCGGCCTACAAGGCTACGCTCGTCGAGGCGCAGAACTCCGCCCAGTACCCGATGCGTCCGGAACGCATCCTCAAGGACCTCCGCGAGGCGCTGCCCAAGGACGGGTATGTGGTGGCGGACGTAGGCTGGAACAAGAACGGCGTCGGGCAGCAGTTTGAGATCTACGAGCCCGGCACCTTCGTCGCCCCCGGCGGCCTCTGCACGATGGGCTACGGCCCCTCGGCGGCGATCGGCGTCAAGGTTGCGAACCCCGATAAGAAGGTCGTCGCGCTCATCGGCGACGGCGGCATGGGCACGAACGTATCTCCCTTCGCGACGGGCGCGATGGACGAGGTCGCGGTCGTCTGGGTCGTCATGAACAACTGCGCCTTCGGCACGATCGCGGGACTTGAGCGTCAGCACTATGACCACCAGTTCGGCACCCTCTTTAAGAAGAAAAACGGCGAGCAGTACAGCCCGGATTTCGCGGCGATCGGCGAAGCCTACGGCATCAAGGGCTACAAGGTGACGAAGGCCGAAGAGTTCAAGCCGATGCTTGAAGAGGCGCTTGCCTCCAACAAGCCATGCGTAATCGATGTGCGCATGGAGAACGCTCCCGTCGTCACCTGGGGCTGCTGGAACATCAACGACATCTACCGCAAGCGCGGCGAAGAAAAGCCCTGGAGACAGTGGCAGTGGGAAGATACCACGCCCTGGTACATGGCCGAGCTGCGTGAGCAGAAGACGAAAAAGTAGGTCGAGTATATTTCCGCCCCTGTCAAACGGGGCGGATTTTTCTGAATTTCGTATAATGGAAATAAATTCTGATATACGGTACTTGACAAGTAGATAAAAGAGGTTTATCTTATACTTGTTTCCGATAAACAGTTATGTATTCCGTATAACGGAAAAATAATAAAAAATCTTTTAAGGAGATGTGTTTTATTATGGCGAAGCATGAAGTAACCCCTGAACAGCTGGCAAAACTTGACGAAATATTCGCGAAGGCGAGAGCGGCGGAAAAAGTGATCGAAAATTATACGCAGGAGCAGGTGGATCGCATGGTCCGCTGTGTCGCCTGGGCGGCGGGCAACCCCAAGACCTTCCAGGAGATCTGCTGGATGGGCGTGGACGAAGCGGGCGCGGGCGACAGAAACGGCCGTTTCGGCAAGCGCCACAAGATCCTCGGCGTGCTCCGCGACGCGCTGCGTCAGAAGAGCGTCGGCGCGATCGAGACGATCCCCGAGAAGGGCATCACTCGCTACGCGAAGCCGGCCGGCATCATCACCTCGCTGATCCCGATGACCAACCCCGAGCTGACCCCGATCGTCACCGCCATCTACGCGCTCAAGGCGCGCGACGTCGTCGTATTCTCCCCCCATCCCCGTACCGTGAAGACCACCAACAAGGTCGTGCAGATCATGCGCGACGCGCTCGTCTCCATCGGCGAGAATCCCGACTTCCTCCAGTGTGTGGATGAGGTCAACATGGACCTCGTCGCCGAGACGATGAGACGCTGCGACCTGATCATGGCCACCGGCGGTCCCGCGATGACCAAGGCGGCCCACAGCTCAGGCAAACCCGCCTACTGCTCCGGCGCGGGCAACGCGACGATGATCTACGACGAAACGGCGATCCCCGCCGAGGCGGCGCGCAATACCCGCATCAGCAAGACCTCCGATTTCGGCTCCGGCTGCTCGGCTGACGGCAACATCATCATCAGCGACGCCATCTACGACGAAACAGTCAAGGCTCTCATCGCCGAGGGCGGCTACCTCGCGACCGACGAAGAGCGCGCCCTGCTCAAGAAGGCGATGTGGGACGAAGAGGGACACCGCATCGTCGCCACCGTCGCCGTATCGCCGCAGGAGCTCTGCCGCAAGGCCGGCTTCGAGATCCCGGCGGACCGCAAGTTCGTCATGGTTCACAGCGAGGGCATCGGCAAAGAATTCAAGTTCTCCGGTGAGAAGCTCACCACCCTGCTCACCATCTATAAGTACGAGGGCGAGTTTGAGAACGCGCTCAAGATGATGGATGAGATATACAAGGTCGGCGGCCGCGGACACTCCTGCGGCATCTACAGCTTCGACGAGGACCACATCCAGCGCCTCGCGCTGCGCGCCCCCGTCACCCGCGTGATGGTGCGCCAGCCGCAGTCGAAGGCCAACGCCGGTTCCGCCGAAAACGGTATGCCGATGACTTCGAGCATGGGCTGCGGCACCTGGGGCGGCAACCAGGTCTCCGAGAACATCGCGCTCAAACACTACATGAACAGCACCTGGGTGGCGCGCCCGATCATGAAGGACCAGCCCGCAGAGGACGTCCTCTTCGGAGAGTTCTTCGATCCCTCGGTTACAAAAGAACAGGGCGAAGTCATCAAGTTCTAAGGGATATCCTGTGCCGGATATAATATTATCAGCGATAATAATGACGGTTTTCTTTTATGAAGACCGCCATTATTTTATATAGGAGTCTTTATTCAACGGAGGTAAATAAGAAATGTCAGAGAATAAGAAGGTCCGCGTGGGGCTCTGCGGAGCCGGTTTCGCGGGGAAGTTCCACGCCTACGGCATCAACCGCGCCTATGGCGTCGACGCGCAGGTGAGCGTCCTCTGCGAACCTAACCGCGAGCTTGCCGAAGCTGTCGCGGCCAAATACGGCATCCCGCGTATCTGCGCGGATTTTAAAGAGCTTCTCAGAGACGATACTATCAATGTTGTAGACCTCTGCACGCCGACGAACATGCACCATACGATGATCGAAGAGGCGCTCGCGGCGGGCAAGCATGTGATATGTGAAAAACCGCTGACGGGATACTTTGGTGAACCCGGCGATCCGCAGTTGGTCGGCGAGGTGGGCCGGAGGCAGATGTACGACGTCGTGACGGCGCGCCTCGAACGGCTGCGTGAGGCGGTAAAAAAGAGCGGCCTGCTCTTCATGTACGCGGAGAACTGGATATACGCCCCCGCGGTGGCTAAGACAGCCGAGATACTGCGCGCCTCAAAGGATAAGATCATGCTCATGAAGGCAGACGAGAGCCACAGCGGCGCGCATACGCGGCTCGCCGACGAATGGAAAAATTCCGGCGGCGGCGCGCTGATCCGTCAGGGCTGTCATCCGCTTTCGGCGGTGCTCTTCCTCAAACGCACAGAGACGGCGGCGCGCGGCGAGGCATATTCCGTCCACGACGTTTACGGCGACGTCGGCACGGCGCTGAAAAACCTCTCCGGCGCGGAGCGCGGCGCGATCGTAGCGCAGCCCAGGGACGTGGAAGACACCGGCATGATGCAGCTGACCTTCGGCGACGGCACGAAGGCGACGGTCTTCGCCTCCGACGCGATACCGGGCGGCATCCGCAACACCGTCGAAGTCAACACCACGGGCGGCAACATGTACTGCAACATCTGCCAGAACAATTCGCTCGTCTCCTACGCCGCGAACGACGAGACGCTGAAGGATATCTACGTCACCGGCAACGTCGAGACGAAACGCGGCTATCAGTACGTCATGCTCGAAGAGGAGTGGTTCCGCGGACAGATCCAGGAGTTCCAGGACTTCATGGAATGCGTCGCCCTCGGCCGCGAGCCGCTTTCCAATATCGACATCGCCTGCGAGACGGCGCAGCTGATGTACGCCGCCTACCTCTCGGCGGAAGAGGGACGGAAACTTCCGTTCCGCGGGCTCTAGCGGTGCGCGGGATGCGGACGGTAATTCTCGGAGCGGGCTCGTTAGGCAGCGCCATCGGCGGCGCGCTCTTGGCGGCCTTACCATGCGTTCCCGGGCGGACATTGACAAAAGGCCGCGTTATGGTAGTATAAAAATATAAAAAGTTGGTGGACCCTACCGCAAGTGGGAGCTGAAAAAGTTGGTGGACCCTACCGCAAGTGGGAGCTGAAAAAGTTGGTGGACCCTACCGCAAGTGGGAGCTGAAAAAGCAGAGAGGGGTTTATCCCCTCTCTTTTTATAGGGTGATATGGATGAGCCTGAAGTTCTATAACGCCGGAGTGCGCTACTGCGCTTATCTGCGGCAGTTTGATACAAGAGTCCCATGGATAGGAAGCGGCAAAGAGGGGAGGCCATTCATCGGGATCCTATTTGAAGTGCGCTTTTTTAAATATTTCGCGCCTCTAAGCTCGCCTAAACCGAAGCACCTGCTCATCGCCAGCGCTCCGGATTTTTTAAAAATCAACGAGGGCGTATGGGGAGCAATAAATTTAAATAACATGATCCCCATTGATTTTCCCTCTCTGCTGCCTGTCGATATGAAAATATCAGTCTCGGACGACAGGGCCGCGCGAAACTATAAAGAGTTGCTGAACAACCAGCTTGACTGGTGCAACGCCCATGAATCCATGATCGTCCGCCGCGCGGTGCGCCTGCACACGATAATCACAAAAGACCTTGCCTCGCAAAACCTCAAAGCACGCTGCTGCGACTTTGCCCTGCTTGAAGAAAAAAGCCTGGAGTTTCGCTGACGTCCCGGAGAGCCGAATTACGATCTGTCGGAGGATATGCAACTGCTTCGCCAGGCTAAACAGGCGATGAGGGATACGGGCGTAAAAATACACGACATCGAGCTGGCCCGCATTCTTGACGATGTCGACGTCAGCGAATACGAACCGAATATCGCCGTCGCAGCCGGAGAACTGGACTGCCGGCACCTCCTTTCAAGCGTCTGGACGGCCGGCAAGGCGCGTTGCTAGAAGCGAAACAAAAACTACGGAGGTTTTATACCAAGTGGGTGATCCCGCCTCCGTACCATTTTTAATGCGGAGTGCGTCCGTCATGACGCAGCGGTGTCCGCCAAAATAGACGGTTATGTGTGGTTTCCACCGTATAAAAAATATATGTATTGATAGATTTTATCAAACGATATTTCGGATTTTTTCTCTAAAATAGCCTTTTATGCAGCGTTTGTGACCGATCATGATTAATAAAATCTAATGATAAATAAACCGGCAGGATGAGAAAAAGTGAGTATATCAATTACCAAATCATTCGATCAATACTATTGATGTTTAATATTTATTAATGTCAGGTATAAAGTCGACTTTCTGAATTATATCAATGCAAAGTTAGGATAAAATGATACTAAAATTGTATTTCTTAAAATAATATTTAGTATATTAAGTTGAAAATTATGCATATTTTCCTAGTATTCGAGAATAACGTTCAAAGAACGGAAACTTGACAAAAGAAATCTTTCAAAGTATTGTATGGATAATTTCTAATAACGGATGATTTTTCCATGAAATGGAAACTATTATTGAAGGCATCTGCCTTACAGCGACGCCACCGGAGTTTTTATATTTCTCCCACTGTTGCGCTGTGGCTGTTTTTTCAAAAACATATTCAAGGAGGGTACATTTGTAATGAAGAATTTCAAAGCGTTGGGTCTTTCTCTTTTCATCGTAATGTGTATGGCGACGTCGGTGCTTGCGGCCTACCCTGAGAAAAACATTCAGGGCATCATCATGTGGGGTGCAGGCGGCGGCTGTGACGGCGTGTCTCGCGCCATAACCCCGCTTGCGGAGAAGCATCTCGGCAAGACGATCATCCTGCAGAATAAGACGGGAGCTACCGGTGCGGTCGCCACGACGATGGTCGCTAACATGCCCGCGGACGGCTACACGCTGCTTTACGCGGCGGAAAATCCCGCCACCTACAGGGTGCTCGGACTTTCCCCGCTCAGCTTCAACGATTTTGAACCCATCATCATCCCCGTAGAGGGCGCGGTCGTCATCTGCGTCAATCCCGAGACGCCCTACAAGACGATGAAGGACCTTGTCGAGGCGGCGAAGAAGAACAGCAAGATCAAGATGGGCACCTCCGGCACGGGCGGGCTTCCCTATGTCGCGGGCGCGATGATGAAGAACCTGCACAATATCCAGTTCAACATGATCCAGTTTGACGGCGACGGCCCCGGAGCGACGGCGGTGATGGGCGGACACGCCGATGTGATGCCGCTTGCGCTCTCGACCTCGGTCGAGTACATCAAAGCCGGCCGCCTGCGCGGTCTCGCGGTGCTGCGCACAGAGCGCGTCCCGCAGCTTCCCGACGTTCCGGCGATCACGGAGATCTACCCCGAATACAAGCAGTATCTTCCCTGGGGACCTTTCTACGGAGTGTTCGTGAAGAAGGGTACGCCGAAGGATGTCGTGGCGAAGCTCACGGACGCCTTTACAAAGGCCTATAACGAGGCGCGCTTCACCGAGTTCGTGACGAACTCCGGCGGCTTCAAGATGGGACTTACCGGGCAGAAGGCGGCGAATTTCACGAAGAAGTTTGAATCGACGGCGAGCTGGCTCATCTTTAACGCCGGCGGAGCGAAAAAATCTCCCAAGGAATTCAACATCACGCAGCCTAAATAAGATCCGACCTTATAGGGCCGCCTTACGGCGCGGTTTCGCTGCAGGGCGGCTTTTTTAGGAATAGAGTATCAAAAGACGGAGGTTTAATGATCAAATGAGCAATCCCGAAGAGAATCAGGCAGTTAAGGATCTCGAGGCAGTTGCGGAGATAGATAATGAAGAGGCGCGCGATCTCTCAAGCTACGTGCCGGAGAGGCACAGAAAGCCAGGAGAGACGGCCTTTGCGATAATCGCGACAGTATTCGGAGTTTTGGGGTATTACTTCGCGCTTGGCATGACCAGCGAAAACCTCTCCTCGCCCTCGGTATTTCCGAAGCTGGCCTCGACCATAATCATAATCTGCGGAGCGATATGTATCTATAAATCATGCAAAAAAGAGGCGCCGGCGGCCGACTCTCCCAGCGTATTCAGATACCTTCTCCCCAGAGACGTCATCGTCATCCTCGCACTTCTGCTGGCCTACTGCATAGCGCTCCCGCGCCTGCACTTCATCCCCTCCTCCTATGTCTTTATGGTGGCCGGCATGATCTACCTGCACCGCGGCAAATATATCTGGCAGTCGTTCGTCATCTCGGCGGCCGCGATGGCGGTGCTCGTCGCGATCTTCCGTTACGTCTTCCTTGTGATCCTTCCGTAGGGGGTATACCGATATGTTACAGAATCTTCAATACTTTTTGATTCCCTTCATGGACTGGCAGGTGATGGCCCTGGTCTGGGCCGGAGTCTTCGCCGGCATCTGGGTGGGAGCGATCCCTGGCCTCTCCGGCACGATGGCGGTCTCCCTGCTCATCTCCTTCACCTTCTCGTGGGAGCTCAACAACGCGCTCGCGCTCATGTGCGGAGTATTTGTGGGAGCGGTCTACGGCGGAGCGATAACGGCGATCCTGCTCAACATCCCTGGAGCGCCTGCGGCGATCGCCACGGGAATGGAGGGCTACCCGCTTGCGCAGCGCGGCGAAGCCGGCAAAGCGATCGGCCTCTGCACGACAGTCTCGCTCTTTGCGGGAATGGTTGGAGTGGCAGTGCTGGCCTGCGCCGCGCCGATAATCGCCAACTTCGCGCTCAAATTCTCGCCGCGTGACTTCTTCCTGCTCGCGCTGATGGGCATCCTCCTTATCGGCAGCATCGGCGGAGGAGATCCCATCAAAGGCATCATGGCGGGAACCATAGGCATCCTCATCAGCATGGTGGGCATGGACCCGTCGACGGGCGAACTGCGTTACACCTTCGGGAACCTCAACCTCATGGCTGGCATCAGCTTCGTCACGGCGATGATCGGACTCTTCGGCATCTCCGAGGCGCTGACCCAGTTCAGAGGAGGCGGTGAAAACCCGCCGAAACAGAACCTCAGCAAAATCGTGCCCGACCTCTCCACCTTCCTTAAATTCCTACCGCTCGGCCTGCGCTCCGCGCTGCTCGGAGTATTCATCGGCGCGCTTCCTGGAACCGGAGGGGACGTGGCGGCGCTGCTTGCCTACGACCAGGCCAAACGCACCACGCGCAATCCCGAGACGCCCTTCGGGCAGGGAGCTTACGAAGGCATAGTCGCCCCTGAGACGGCCAACAAGGGAGCCATAGGCGGGGCCTTCATCCCGATGCTGACCCTGGGCATCCCTGGAGACGCGATCACGGCGATCATCATTGGCGGGCTCTTCATCCACGGCCTCAAGCCGGGACCGATGCTGATGATAGAGACGCCGCACCTCTTCTGGATGATAGTGAGCCTTCTAGTCGTGGCGAACGTGGCGCTCTTCGTCCTGGGCCTGCTCAGCGTCAAGCCCTTTGCGAAAATAATAGAGATCCCCAAAAGCATAATCATGCCGATAGTGATAATCCTCTCCGTGATAGGTACCTACGCGATCCAGAACAGCGTGGTGGACATCTTCTACATGATAGGATTCGGCGTGCTGGGCTACTTCATGCGCCTGTACGGGTACGCGACGGGCCCGATGGTGCTGGGAATAATCCTTGGTCCGATGCTCGACGCGAACTACAGGAGGGCGATGCAGGGGGCGGAGAACGAACTTGTGCCGTTCCTCGAGGGATTCGTCACGAGCCCGATAAGCCTGACGCTCTGCGTCTTCATCTTCCTGATGATCTTCACGCAGACGAAAACATACAAGAAATGGCGCGGGATCGCATGAGCCATGAGCCCCTATAGAAACAGGGAGCTGCCGATTTCCGTAAATACGAAACTCGCCGCGCTCATTGGGTGGCCTCTCGGCCATTCGGCCTCCGCGGAGATGCACAACGACGCCTATGCCGCGATGGGGCTTGACGCTCTCTATCTTCCGCTGCCCGTGGAGCCGCGGAACGTCGAAGAGGCGGTGGGGGCGATGGAGACGATGGGCTTCATGGGCTGCAACGTCACCATTCCCCACAAGGTCGTCGTGAAGGAGCTCATGGACGAGCTGCACCCCTCGGCGGCGGAGTCGGGGGCGGTGAACACCGTGCTCTTCAAAGAGGGGCGCAAGGTTGGTTACAATACCGACGGCACCGGCTTCGTCCACGCTTTGAAGGAGAAGGGCGGTTTTGACCCGGCCGGCAAAAGGTGCCTGATGATCGGCGCGGGCGGCGCGGCGCGCGGCGTCGCCTCCGCTCTCGCGATAGCTGGGGCCGCGAAATTCTTTATCGCCAACAGGGCGGAGGAATATGAGATGGCGGAGCGTCTCGCGGATGATATGAACGCGCTGCGCCACGGTACGACCGCTCCGCTGGTCCTTGACGAAAAAAATGTCGGAGAGGCTCTCGCGGAGGCTGACTTCGTCGTCCACGCGACGCGCCTCGGAATGCGCCCGAACGAGGAGACGGTGGCCTTTGACACCTCGCTGCTGTCACCCCGGCACTTTGTCTGCGACGTCGTCTACAGCCCGCGTGAAACGCGCCTTCTGCGCGAAGCCGCCGCGCTTGGCTGCCGGACGCTTGACGGCATGTGGATGCTCGTCTACCAGGGGGCGGAGGCCGTCCGCATCTGGACTGGGCTCGAACCTCCGGTCGACGTGATGGCCGCGGGCTGCGAACGTTTTCTCGAAGGTTTGCAAAAGCATAATTGAAATAATAGTTGTATAATATACCACCTGTAAAGCTATAGAAAGGAAGTAATACCAGAATGAAAAAGTTATTATTGACGGTGCTGTTCGCGGCACTCATGGCGCAGGCGGCCTTCGCGGCCTATCCTGAGAAGAACATCCAGGGGATCATTATGTGGGGCGCGGGAGGAGCGATGGACAACGTCGCGCGCGCGATAACGCCGATAGCGGGCAAAGAGCTCGGAAAGACGGTCATCATGCAGAATAAGACCGGGGCGACGGGCGCGATAGCCACGACCTTTGTCAACAACCTTCCCGCCGACGGCTACACGCTGCTCTTCGGCGCGGAGAACCCGAACCTTTACAAGGTCACGGGGCTCGCGAAGATAGACTATGCCGATTTTGACCCCGTGCTGCTGATGATGGCCAACGTCGGCGTGGTCGTCGTCCCGAAGGATTCTCCCTACAAAACCTTTAAAGAGCTTATCGACGCCGCGAAGTCCGGCAAGACGGTCAAAATGGGCTCCACCGGCCCCGGAGGCCTGCCCTTCGTCGCGACGACGATGATCGAGAAGGTGCACGGCGTGAAATTCCCGCAGATACAGTTCGACGGCGAAGGTCCCGCGGTGACGGCGATCATGGGCAAGCATATAGACGCCGTCGCGGTCGGACTCCTTTCCTGCGCGAACTTCATCAACGCCGGCAACGTACGCGCCCTCGCGGTGATCTCGCCGGAGCGCGTGCAGGCGGTGAAGCAGGTCCCCGCGATCACGGAGTTCTACGCCAAGGAATATAAGCCCTACCTTCCCTGGGGAGCTTTCTTCGGGGTATTTGTAAAGAAAGGTACGCCGAAAGCGGCCTATGACACGCTTCAGAAGGCATACCTCAAGGCTTACAAGGATCCGAAGTTCGACGAATTCGCGAAGACGATGGGCGGCGTGAAGCTGGGCCTCACGGGCGACGCGGCGCGCAAATACATCAACCAGAACCAGTCCGTCAGCTCTTGGCTGCTCTATGACGCCGGCGGCGCGAAGGAATCGCCCGAGAAATTCGGCATCCCGCGTCCCGCTCATAAATAGGCTATAATAACGGAGGCGGCTTCTCATCTCATGAGGCCGCCTCCGTACTGTCTCAAGGGGGGAGCGTGTCCGTCATGACGCTGCAGCAGCTGACATATTTCTGTGCCGTCGCCCGTCTGCTGAGCTTCCGAAGGGCCTCGGAAGAGCTGCTGATCTCGCAGTCTACTATCAGCATCTCGATCTCCAACTTGGAGACCGAGCTCGGCGTGCCTCTTTTTAAGCGCGAAAAGCGCAGCATCGCCCTTACAAAATACGGCCGCCTCTACTATGAGCAGATAACGCCGATGCTCGAATCGCTCACCGCGATCAACATAAAGATGAAGCGGCTGGCGAGCGAGACGGAGGGCGACATCAACGTCGCCTACAATCCACCGTGGAGCTACGGCTTCGTACCGCGGCTCGCGCGCGATTTTTTGTGCCGGAAAGAGAACGAGAAGATAGTCTTCAACTTCAAACAGCTGAACTCTCCGAAGATAATAGACGGCCTCAAAGATGGGCTCTTCGACATCGGTTTCTGCACCACCGAGAAGGAGCTGCCCGATTTGGCGCTGTTTCCCCTTTTCAAACAGGAGATGGCCGTCATCGTCCCCGCGGACCACGCTCTCGCGGAGAGGGAGAGCATATGCCTTCAGGAGATAGCCCCCTATCCCTACATACTTTATGACGAGGAATCGGGGCTAAGGAGGCTCGTGGAGAAGATACTGAAGGGCGCCGGAGTGTCTCCGAAGGTGGCCTACGAGGCGCCCGATGAAGAGGCGATATTTTCCCTCGTCTCCGCCGGATTCGGGGTGGCCTTCGTCGCGGTCACCGACGCCCTGAAAAAACTTAGCGTCAGGACCCTGAGGATCGACGGAGTCCACGCGAACTGCACGCTCTACATGGCCCATAATGTGAACAGGTATCTGCCTCCGGCGGCGATCCGCTTCATGAATCACATAAAACTGTGCTCAAAACAGGGGCTCATCGCGGAATTCAAAAGATAAGAAGGGTGAAGAAATGAAAAACAACTATACGCGCGGCGTGCTGATGGCTCTCGGCACCGCCGTGCTCTGGGGCGGCATGAGCCCGCTTGCGAAGTTTATCGGGAATCAGGGGGTAAGCATGGTCTCCGTGATGTGTTACCGCGCGGTGCTCGTCGTGCTGCTGATGTCCGCGTGGCTCCGGCACAGCCTCGGCGCGGGCTGGTACAGGATAGATCGCCGCCTTATGCGTATATATATACTGCTTGGTTTCCTGACCGTCGTCATGAACGCCTGCGGCTTCATGGTCTCCTGCTTTTATCTTACCGTCCCCCAGGCCCTTATGATCCATTATACCTTTCCGCTTGTGACGATGGCCGGCTCCTACTTCATAACCCGCGAACAACCCTCCCTAACGCAGATCGCCGCGGGCTTCATGATAATCGGCGGCCTCTATGTCGGCTTCATGGGCACGGAGGGAGGAATGCTCTCCGTCTCACCGGCAGGCCTGCTGTGGGCCGCCGCCTCGCTGATCGGCCTCTCGGGACAGACGCTCGTCTCACGGAGAATACTGAAGGGCGGCGCGACCAATCCGCTGATCCAGCTCTTTTACATACATTTGTTCGGCGGCGCGATGCTCATCGCCGGGAAATCGGCGCTGATGGGATGGTCCGATCTCAAGGCGGTCGACGGGGCGGTGTTCGCCCTGATGCAGTATTCCGCGCTGGGCGCCGGCCTTTTGGGGTTCGGCTTCATGTTCAACGCGCTGAAATTCATCTCTGCCTCGCTGGTCAGCCTCATCTGCACGCTCGAACTGGTCTTTGCGCTCATCATAACTCCGCTCGTCCTCGGTCTATATCCGACCGGCTGCGAACTGGCGGGCTGCGCGATTATAATGGCCGCGGTCGCCTGCGCTACGATGCGGAAAAATAGAGCAGGGTAACGGCGCGCCGTGAAAGACCGGCGGCGGGCGTCTAAAGATTTTTGTGAGACATTCGTAAACGCGGTAATATCCGCACGATAGATAAAACATCATAGCGGCCGGACCGAGAGCCCCGCGTCATTCCCGACGCGGGGCTCTCGGCGTCTGAATTTCCTATAAATATACTTTTCGTGCCGTCCCGCGCGGCATCTTTTGCGTGATCCAACGGTGAGGGTAAACCACGCCGATGTTTTCCTTACGGGAATAAGTGATAAATGAAATTTCTTTTTAAGAAATAAAAGATTTTTGTGAAAAATCGCCCTAAATGTTATTGTTATTTATTAGTAAATAATTATAAAAATAGGTTGTGAGGTATCTCTTGCCTCGGAAGGAGTTGATTTTATGCCTGCGAAAATAAGGCTGAAAAGTATGCCTCTGTTCCTTATCATGTTATCCCTGATCTGTTTTTTGATCACTCTATGCCTGTTTTTCTGGGATTGAGAAAGAAACCGCTTGTACGAGTTATTAAAATTCAACGAGAGAGAATAATAAATCATGAGAAGAGTAATACTGATCCTAATTGCGGCGGTAATAACAATGATGATCTTCGCGCTCATTCTATTTTTCATAATGTTTGTTGCAAAGGTGTAAGCGAAGTAGTCAAATACAACTGCTGTGACAGCAAGCTGACGGTTGACAGGCTGGATAACTTTTTCAAGTACGCCCTCAGCCGCAGCCGGATGCTGTCCAACGGCACGTTGCTTGACCTATTCGCAGGTGCCTCGATAATATGCAACTTTGGCGCGGATAGGCGAGTGGCGATGAGCGGCGGTACATATGAATCGACGCTTCTGGACCGCCGCGCGCCGGCTTGACATAAACAGAAAGGCGCGGTATCATTCACCTCACGAAAATCAGGGACGGTCACGTCCGCGAAAGAGAGGGCTCACGTTATGGGAAAAGCGTTGTTGAATAAAAACTTTTACTTTTACTGGTTTTTTACTTTTCCCCGCTCGTTTGATGCCTCGGGGTGTTTGGCGTTTTTCGCGAAGTGATTCTGACCGGATAAAGATCAAGAAAATACTTCAAGACCGCCGCCCGCAGGGGCGGCGGTCTTTTTGTTTGCCGGAGGATCGCTTGCGCTGCCGTGAATATCCGTTTTTCAACATTTGGCTTAACTTACGCAGGATAGGGGAGATCGTATAATGACATATCAGAAGAGAGAAATACCAGTTTCAGTTGATACGAGGATAGCGGCGCTCATCGGCTGGCCGCTCGGTCATTCGGCTTCGCCGCGGATGCATAACGGCGCGTACGCCGCCATGGGGCTTGACGCCATATACCTTCCGGTTTCGGTAGAACCCGGAGACATGGCGGCGGTGGTCGGGGCGATGGCGGCGATGGGCTATATGGGCTGCAATGTGACGATACCGTATAAGGTAAAGGTCATGGAGCTGCTGGACGAACTGGACCCTTCGGCGGCCGGGGCCGGCGCGGTGAACACGGTGCTCTTCAAGGGGGACCGCAGGATCGGTTACAACACCGACGGGACCGGCTTTGTACGCGCGCTGAGGGAAAGGGCGGGATTTGAGCCGCAGGGGAAGAGGTGCCTCATCGTCGGGGCCGGCGGCGCGGCGCGCGGCGTGGCCTCGGCGTTGGCGGCTGCCGGCTGTGAAAAGTTTTATATCGCCAATAGGACGGCGGAAAAGGCCGGACGGCTTGCCGCGGATTTGAATTCGCGCCGCTGCGGGCTTGCGGAAGCGGCGGCGCTTGACGGCCGGAACATCAGACTGGCGCTTGACAGCGTTGATTTCGTCGTGAACACGACCTCTTTGGGGATGTGGCCCGACATCGACGCGGCAGCCCTTGATGCCGCTCTGCTTCAGCCGCGCCACTTGGTCTGCGACGTCGTCTATAACCCGCGCGAAACGCGTCTGCTGCGCGAAGCCTCCGCGCGCGGCTGCCGGACGCTGGACGGGCTGTGGATGTTGGTTTATCAGGGAGCCGAGGCCGTGCGTATCTGGACCGGAGAGGAGCCGCCGGTCGATACGATGGCCGAGAGCTGCGAAAAATTCCTCGCGGGGCTGCAAAAGAGGCCGGGTGACGGCGCAGAGCCGGACAGGGCGGCTTAAACGGCCATGCCGGAGAACGGCGGCCATATTTCCATAAGCATCATGCAGTCACATTGGCCGCTCCCTTTCCGCGGCGGCCGATGATATTTTATGTCAGTGTAAATATCGCAATCAGGTCAGCGCCGGCGTATTCCCTGCGGTCGTTGATAATAGAGAACAAATAGCGGAATTTTTAGGGCGGAAAAGAATCTTAATTATGATGATTTAAGATATTTGTATCTAAGTACAGCCGCCCTTTCCCGCCCTATCGCGGCCGAAAAGCCGCCCTTGTCCCGCTATTCTTTGACGATTTTTTCGTCATTGTAAAAATCACATCGGTAAAAACTCTTAAAAACTCACCTGACCAAGCACCGTTAGGCCCTCACGGAGGCTTTTTTTGCGGCGACTTAAATATTCAAGGATTCTATGTATTTTTCTTATAAAAATATATTCTTTATAGATAAATATATTGACTTTGCTTAAAATATACAGTATCCTGAAATCGTTTCCGATAATCAGTTAATGTTTCCACTAAACAGAAATTTGAAATAACAAAACCTCCGCTGTGCGGAGAAATCAAAAGGAGGAAGTATCAATGCTGCGCTGGCTTGACGATCATCTTGAGGAATTTCTTATGGCTGTGCTTCTGCTTCTTATCACGGTCATCATATCCTATTCGGTAGTCATGAGATATGTGTTCAATGACTCTCCAACGTGGGCGGAGGAGATCACCAGATTTTTCTTCATCTGGTCGGCGTTCCTCAGCATCGGGCTCTGCATCAGGCGCCAAAGCTCCATACGCATAGACATCCTGCTCACGTCCATTACGGAAAAGCAGCGCAATATGCTGCTGGCCGGCGTCAACCTTTTCGTCATCATCGTCATGGCCTATTGGCTCTATGGCGCGGTCAACGTCACCAGGACGCTGATGAACAACGGGCAGACGAGCCCCGCCCTGCTTGTGCCGATGTGGGTGATCTACGGCTCTTCGGTGGTCGGCTTCTCGCTGGCGATCTTCCGCAGCGCCCAGCAGTTTTTGATCAATATTAAAGGAGGAAAATAAAATGCTTGGTTATGTATTCGCCGTATTCGCCGTCTGTCTTGCGCTCACTGTACCGGTCGGGATCACCATGGGCATATCGGCGATGGTCCCGCACTTCCTCAACCCGGCCTTTCCCGCCAAGATCGAATTCATCGTGCGGCAGATGGTCGGCGGCGTCGACTCCACTCCTTTTATCGCCGTGCCGCTCTTCGTGCTCTCCGGCATCATCATGGCGCGCGGCGGGGTTTCCGACAAGCTTTTCAATATGTTCTCCTACTTCGCGGGCGACAAGACCGGCGGCCTTCCCTGCGCGGTCGTGACGACCTGCCTGTTTTACGGCGCGATCTCCGGTTCCGGCCCCGCCACGGTAGCCGCGATCGGCGCGATGTCGATCCCGCTGCTGGTCGGCCTCGGCTATGACAAGACCTTTGTCACCGCGCTCGTCGCCACCTCCGGCGGCCTCGGGGTCATCATCCCGCCCTCGATCCCCTTCATCCTCTACGGCCTCTCCTCCGGCGTCTCCGTGGGAGCGATGTTCATCGCGGGCATCCTTCCCGGGCTGCTGATAGGCTTCTGCCTGATGGTCTATGCCTGGTATTACTGCAAAACGCACGGCGAGGATAAGGAAAAGCTCGCGGCCTACTGCCAAAACCTGCGCAAGGACGGCCTGTGGAACATCTTTAAGAACAGCTTTTGGGCTCTGATGACGCCGGTGATCATTCTCGGAGGCATCTACGGCGGCGTTACCACTCCCACGGAGGCCGCCTGCGCTTCGGTCGTCTACGCGCTGATCATCTGCTGCTTCGTCTATAAGACGATGAACCTGCGCGACGTTATCGATACCTTCAAAGAGGCGGTCGTGACCTACGCGCCGATCACCTTCATCCTCGCGGGAGCGATGGCTTTCGGCCGCGTGCTCACCATCATGCAGGCTCCGCAGGAGATCGCGATGATGATAACCAGCTTCGTCAGCAGCAAGGTCGGCGTGCTCATCGTCATCAACATATTCCTGCTCGGTGTGGGCATGGTGATAGACACCTCGCCGGCGATCCTCATTCTCACCCCGATACTGCTGCCGCTTGTGAAAAGCGTCGGTGTCGATCCGGTGCACTTCGGCATCATCATGGTCGTCAACCTCGCGATCGGTTTTGTGACGCCGCCGATGGGCGTCAACCTTTTCGTGGCCAGTTCGCTGACCGGCATCTCGGTGGTCAAGATAGCCAGAAAGGCCGTGCCCTTCATCGTCGCCTTCCTCTTCGCGCTGGTCCTGATCACCTTTATACCCGAGATAAGCCTCGCCCTGCTTTAAGGAGCCGCCGCGCTCAGAGCCTTTTCTGCCGGAGTTTCAACGGGAGCCTTTTGAGCGCGTTTGCCTGGGATCGTCAATAATCAGCCGGGCAAACGCGCGTTCTGAAACTGTATAAGTATTTGGAAATATGATAAGATATTCTAGCAGACGGTATTCCAGGCGGCTGTAAATATGGCGGCCTGGTTTTGATATATAACGGTTGGCCGTGGTCAAGAAATTTAGATGGCGAGGGTGTTTTTGAGAATGGCAAACGTACTTCCTGGCGAAAAGACCGCCAAAAAAGAACAGAATCTTTCAAGCGCGGTTTATGAGGCGATCAAAGACAAGATCATCAACGGCGAGTTCCTGCCTGGAAGCATCCTCATGGAGCGCTCGATCGCCGAGGAGTTCGGGGTGAGCCGCACGCCCGTGCGTGAGGCGCTCAAACGGCTCTCTCAGGAGGGCTGGGTCGACTGGGAGGAGCGCCGCCGTGCCGTCGTCTCCGAAATCACCATCTCCAAGATCATGGAACTTTTCACGCTGCGCGAGATGATAGAGCCGTTCGCGATAAAAAAGATAATCAGCGAAGGCAAGCCGCAGCTGCTGGCCGGACAGCTTTCCGCCGTCTATCAGGAGATGGCGGAGGCGAAGGGCTCGCCGATAGACTTTATGAAGCATGACATGGAGTTCCACACCACCATCGTCCATTTCATGGGCCTATCCATTCTTAACACCTTATGGCAGAAGATAAGCGAGGATATGACGCGTCTCGTGATGCACGCCGTCTATCCGAGGCGCGACACCGACGTCATCCTCGCGGAACATAAGGCGCTTATCGACGCGTTGTGGAACGCGGACCACGTGCGGGCGCTCGAGTGCATAGACGGACACTTCTCGATCATCGTCGATCTTTTCAAACAAAAGGGCGGCACCGTCATCCAGCGCTGAGGCGCTTTGGAATTATTCACGCCGGTACGAAAAAAGCCTTTTCCTTAATATCCCGACAAGAAAACTCCCGGCTAAGCCGGGAGTTCATTTTTTTCGCAGTCGTTTTTAACGGCGCTTTATGTAAATGGCCGGAAGCGCCGCCGCGAAGAGCAGCGCAAGCCCCGGGAAGCCGGCGCTGCATCCGCCGCCGCCCCCGCCGCCGGAGCCGCCGTTTGTTACCGTAACGTCGCACGTGGCGCTCTTGTCGCCCACATATGCCGTAATAGCGGCCGTTCCCGCCGCGACCGCGGTCACTACGCCTCCCGTGTCCACCGTCGCTATTTCCTCGTCGCTGCTCCACCATCCGACCCTGTAGCCGGACGGATTGTCCGGCTTGGCCGTCGCCGTCAGGGTTTCAGACGCGCCTTTTGCGAGGCTGAGCGCGGATTTGTTCAGAGCGACGGACTCGACCGGTATTACCGTGACGGAGTACGGATTAGATCCAATTTTGCTCCCGTCCGTGGCCCGTGCGGTGATGACCGTGGTCCCGCCGGAGTGCGCGGTGACCATGCCGTCCGCGTCCACCGTGGCCACGCCCTCTTTTGAGCTCTCCCACTCCAGGATCTGGTTCGTCGCGTTGTCGGGCGTGATCGTGCACTGAATATCCAGCGTGTTGTCCACATAGAGCGTGCTCGACAGCCCCGTGGCCGCCGCCTTGCCGGCAGAGCTGCCGGATGAGGCCGCCTGACTCAGGGCGATGGATTCGACTGACACTACGTCCGCGCTGCCGGCTTTCATCGCCTCCGCGAGGTCTATCTGTCCATATCTGCTGAAGCCTGATTTGCATACGTCAGTCGCGTTGTTTATGAGCAGGGCTTTGATGTCCGCGGCTGACTTTGTCGGATACGCCGCGCTCAGCATCGCCGCCGCGCCAGTAACCATTGGCGTGGCCATTGACGTCCCGCTGATCGAGGTATATCCCGCGTAATTATAGGTCTGATTACCTGCGGGATATTCGCTTAAGGGAGTAGTGCGGCACGTGCTCAATATCTCGGAGCCGGGGGCGAAGGCGTCCACCCACTTGCCGCTGGGACTGTAATTTGACCCTTGGGGGGACCATATAGCAATTTTGTCATCGGAGGCTGTGGCCCCGACCGACAGCGTGGCGGCGAACTTGTAGGATGACGGATAGTTCCTCATTTCGTTGCCGTAATCGTCCGTTAACTCGTCCAGGTTATAGCCGTCATTGCCGGCGGCCATGCAGATGAGTATGCCTTTGTCTCCGGCCTTGCTCGCGGCCTTTATCGCCTGTCCGTACGCGCTGTTGTCGCTCTGAAGCTCTCTGGCGCCGCCAAGCGACATGTTCGCGGCCACGATATTGACTCCGCTCCTTTTGAGGCCGGCGATGTAATTCAATCCGTTCATTGTGTCGCTGTCGTACGCGCCGGTATCGTCCCAGGACGGGATATACGAGAATACGCCGACGGTGAGTATTTTGACCTTCCAGTTTACTCCCGCCACGCCGGTGTTGTTGCCGCCGACCGCTCCGATTATTCCGGCCACGTGGGTGCCGTGGCCGCTAACGTCGCCTACGCGCTCCCAGTCCGTCATAGCGGCGTTGGCCGTGCCGCCGGTTCCGGTGATGACCGTCGCGCTGCCGTTGTCGTGGAACATCATGCCGTAGCGGCGGTCCCCGCCTTCGTCCCTCCACATGTTATCTTTGAGGTCCGGGTGGTCGTAGGTGACGCCCGTATCGATGACCGCGGCCACGACGTCGCCGGAACCGGTCGTAGTCTCCCACGCCTCCGGGGCCTTGATCCTTTTCTGCCCCCACTGATCTCTCCACATCGGGTCGTTAGGCTCTTTCACGGCCTTTGAGATATAGTTTTTGGATGCGGCGATGACGTTCGGGTTCTTTTTCAGCGCCGAGATCAGTTCGTCCGCCGTCTTCGTATCCGAGCGCAGATGGGCGAAGAGCTTGCCGGAGCTCGCGGAGAGCGCGTCAAAGGTCTGCACCGACGAAGCGTTCACCGAAGCGGCCAAAGAGGCGGCCGCCGAGGAGCACGCCTGCGCGGTCCGCGCCGTGTTGCCGGCGGCGCTTGCCACAGCCGAGCTCTTCATCACTACAAGGGCCTCGCCCTCAACGTACTTTGGGGCCTTCGCGGCGTTCGCAGAGTACGCGAAGGCCGCCGAAGCGAGCAGGAATATCGTTAATATCAGGTAAATATATTTTGTTGTGCGCTTCATTCCGTTATCCGTCTCCTATTCATCGATTTGTCCGCGCAAGTGCGGACCAGCTTCTCAAATTTGTTTCCGGGCCCGGCCGCCGCACAACACAGCATTAAACAAAACGGCAGTCATCAGATGCAAGGTGAAATATTTGGCCGTCCTCCTATCCTTTAGGTTGATATCGCGAAAAGCTGTTTTGATCGTTAGTACGCTGATACCATGAGAATTATGTCATGTTCGGGCCGCTTTGTACAGGCCGTATGCAGTCCGGCCTATTCTGCGCGCTCCCGATCGAAAACTTAGAGATCAAGGCTCCTGAAAAGAGCTTGACATTCCGTGTCAAAATGACTATTGTATTTATATTCCGTATTACAGTTATTAATTTCATTAAGCGGAAAATTAGCCTTGCAAAAGGATGTGCTTAAGATGAAATTTATGAGAAAAAGATTCAGAGAACTTCTCGCCGGCAGCGAACCGCTGATAGCGCCCTGCGCCTATGACGCGCTCTCCGCGAAGATGATCGAAGCGGCGGGCTTCAAGCTCGCCGGTACCACGGGCTACGGAATGCACGGAACGATCCTCGGCGTTCCCGACAACGGCATGCTCGCCTTTAACGAGATGGTCGACGCCTGCGGCAAGATGGCCGACGCGGTGAATATCCCGCTGCTCGCGGACGCCGAGGGCGGATACGGCAACGCGATCAACGTCATCCGCTCGGTGCGCGATTTTGAAAAGGCCGACATGGCGGGGCTCTTCATCGAAGATCAGGTGCTGCCCCCCAACTGCCCCTTCATCCGCGAGCCGCGCGTTATTTCCGCCGACGAGATGGTCGGCAAAATCAGAGCCGCGGTGATGGCGCGCTGCGATAAGGACTTTGCGATCATCGCGCGCACCGACGCGCGCTTTGACGAAGCGGTGGAACGCGCCGTCGCCTACATCGAGGCCGGAGCCGATATGATAAAGATCTTTCCCAAGACAAGGAAGGAGCTGGAGGCGCTCCCCGCAAGGGTGGCCGCGCCGCTGCATTTCGGCGTCATCCCGGGGCAGGAGGCGACGCGGGGGCTTTCCGCGCATGACATCCTCGGCATGGGCTACAAGATCGTCACCTATCCGATGACCTCGCTCTTCGCGGGCGTGCAGGCTTCGCTTAAGGCTCTGCGCGCGCTTAAAAAATACGGCACTGAGGACAATCCCGAGACGGATATGATATCCTTCGCCGATTATGTGAAGCTGGTGGGCGGCGATAAGTTCAAAGAGTGGGAGGGAGAATTCCTGCGCGGCGAGTAGACTGCGACAACGGCGGCGCGGCGGGAGACGAAGCTTAAATTAAAGGTAAAGCGGGTGGAGCGGAGAGACACATGCCCGCCGCTCCGCCCGCGCGCTCCGCGCCGTCAGCGCGGAAGCTGTGAGAGCAGGTCCAGCGCCAGCCCCTTGATCGCCTCGCGCTTATACGGCTGTGAGTAACGGCCGGGGATCGCCAGGTCCACCTCTTCCGCCATCGCTTCGGCGAAGCGCTCCGCAGTTTCGTCCGTAAGCGGGACGCCCTCGATCGCGGCTGCGGCGCGCTTTGCGTCGACCGGGGCGCGGCCGAGCGCGCCGAGTATCACGATCGGGGCGGTCAATAGGCCGCCGCTGAATCCGGCGTTGAGCGCGACGCTCAGACGGGCGATGGAGACGGCCCGGCGCGAGCCCAGTTTCGCGAAGGTGTTCACGCTTTCTCCGCGCGGCGCGGGAAGCTCTATAGAGACGACGGCCTCGTCGAATTTAAGTTTTTGCGGGCTGCCGGGTGCGACGATGTCGTTTACGGTCCTGCGTTTTATTTCGTTTTTTGAATTTACGGTCACGACCCTTGCGTCAAGCGCCGTCAGCGGCGGCAGCATATCGCCCGCCGGCGAGGCGTTCGCGAGGTTGCCGCCGATCGTTCCGCGGTTGCGTATCTGTTTTGAGCCCACGCCGGATGCCGCCCTCGCTATCGAGGGAAAATATTTTTTTATCGTCGGGTCGTTCTCCGCCTCGGTAAAGGTCACGGCGGCACCGATGACGATCTTGCCGCCGCTTTCCGAGATCCGGCGCATCTCTTCCGTGCGGCTGACGTCGATGAGGATGTCTGGGCAGACCTCGCCCTCGTGCATGGCGATCGTGAGGTCGGTGCCGCCGGCGATAATTTTGCTTAGCCCTGTCGCCGCGGCCAGCGCCGGCACGAGCTCGTCCAAATTGCGCGGCGAATACATCGTGATGTCATTCATGGCTGATGGCCTCCTCTTTCGCCCTCCGAAGGACCTCGGCCGCCTCTTTGACGGCCTTCGCGATAGCGCTGTAGTCGCCGCAGCGGCAGAGGTTTCCCGCGATGGCGGTCCTTATCTCATCTTCCGTCGGGTCGGGGTTCTCATATAGCAGCGCCGCGGCGGACATCAGCATCCCGGGGGTGCAGTAGCCGCACTGTATCGCGCCGTGTTTGATGAATGCCGCCTGTAACGGCGAGAGTTCGCCGTTCTCTCCCGCGAGCCCTTCCACGGTCAGCACCGACCTGCCGTCTATCTGCCCGGTCAGCATCAGGCAGGAGTGGACGGCCTTCCTGTCGACGATGACAGTGCATGTGCCGCATTCGCCCTCGCCGCAGCCCTCTTTCGCGCCGGTGAGCCCCATCTCCTCGCGCAGGAAATCGATCAGCCTCGTTGAAGGGTCCGCCTCCGTTTTGCATTTTTTGCCGTTCAGTTCAAATTCGATCAGCATCGCTCGCCGCTCCTCTCCGTCCAAAGGCTTCCACTATCCGTTCCGGAGTGAGCGGAAGCTCCGTTATCGCCGTGCCCAGCGCGTTGTTGACCGCGTTTACGATGGCGGCCGCACCCGGCACGGTGGAAATCTCGCCGATACTTTTCGCCCCGAAGGGCCCCTTGTCGCCGCCCTCCTCGACGAGGATGGTTTTGACGGCGGGCATGTCGGCCGCGTTGAGGGTATTGTATTTTTTGAGGGAGTCCTTCGTGGGGACGCCCTTTGAATTTATCCCCAGGTCCTCGCAGAGGGCGAAACCGGCCGCCATCTGCACGCCGCCGCTGATCTGGTTGTATACCATCTGCCTGTTGATCGCCTGGCCGATGTCGTTGACGGAGAGAAAATCGGTGACGCGCACGAGCCCCGTGAGGGTGTCGACCTCCGCCTCCGCGAAATTCACCGCGTAGGAGCCGGGGTTGGAGTCGCTTTTATAGGAGTTTGTGACGATCATCTCCGTGCTCAGTTCGTTGATCGCCCTTGTCGCGATCTCTCTGTAGCCGATGCCGCCGGGCGAAACGCCTTCGCCGGCCACGCGGCCGTCCCGCAGTTCCAGCCCCGGCGCGGGGACGCCGAGCAGTTTTGAGGCGGTCTCGAGGAGCAGTTTTTTGAATTTCTCCGCGGTCTCCTTCGCGCAGGCGCCGGCGACGTAGGTGGTCCTGCTGCCGTAGGTGCCGCAGTCATAGGGCGTAAATTTGGTGTCGCCCTCCGTGACGAAGATGAGCTCGGGGTCCATGCGCAGCACCTCGGCGAGGATGATCTGCATCGAGCGCACCGTGCCGCAGCCGACGTCGTGGACGGAGGTGCGGAGGTTGACGGTGCCGTCCTCGTTCATACTCAGCGTCATGCCGCTGAGATCCGGCGAGCCGGAGAAGATGCCGTTCTTATGCGCTCCGCAGGCGATCCCCACGCCGCGGCGGAAGCGGCCCGCTCCGTGCGGCGCGGCGAAGCGTTCCTTCCAGTGAAAGGCCTCCGCGCCCTCCCGAAGGCATCTTTTTATCTGCGCGTTGCCGAGCGAGATGCCGCTGCTGATATCGACGTCGCCCGCCTCGACGACGTTTTTGAGCCGCAGTTCGACGGGGTCCGTCCCGAGCCTGCGCGCGGCGTTATCCATGTGGAGTTCCAGCGCCGTCATGATTTCGGGGCTGCCCCAGCCGCGCATCCCGCCCGCGATGGGGGAGTTAGAATAGCAGACTCTTCCGTGATGCTCGTAAACGGGGCAGCGGTAAAGGCGCGGGACCTTGCCGCTCACCGCGTGCGCGAAATCAAGGCCGGAGCTGCAATAGGCCCCCGAATCGATCAGATTGTCGACGCGGCAGGAGCGTATCCGCCCGCCGGCGTCGAAGGAGGTCGTTATCTCCGTGTCGCAGTCCGTCCTGTTTATCGTCGCGATCATGCTCTCGCGCCGCGTCAGGTGGAGCTTGACGGGGCGTTCCAGCTTTCTCGCCGCGAAAGCCGCGAGCGGCTCATATATAAATTCCTGTTTGCCGCCGAAGGAGCCTCCCATCGGGACCTTGACGACGCGGACCTTGGAATAGGGAAGCCCGAGCATCTCGGCGACTACGGTACGGATGCCGTAGATGCCCTGCGAGGGGGTCCAGATCGTGATCCCCTCCTGCGCGTTCCAGTCGGCCAGATAGGAGTGCGTCTCCATGGCGACATGGTTCATCTTCTGTGTCCTGATGCGGGTCGTGACGCTGAATGCCTCTTCCTCGCCCGCGGCGAATTGCTTTCCCTCGCGGACCTTTTCAAACTCCTCGATCAGGTTGCCGCCCTCATGGATCGGGAAGGCGCCCTCCCGCAGGCTCTCGGCGGGGGAGGGCATCACCGGCAGCTCTTCATATTCGACCTTTACCAGCCTCGCCGCCCTTTCCGCCGCCGCCTTAGTCTCACAGGCGACGACGGCGACGATGTCTCCGACGAAGCGCGCCCGCTCGGCAAAGATATATCTGTCCTCCGGGCAGTCCGGCTGCTCGGGGAAAGTCCGGTAGCTGTTGAACCTCTTCCCGCGGTAATCCTTATAGCTGAGGCAGGCCCGGTAGCCTGCGACCCTCTCGGCCTCGGAAGTGTCTATATTCTTTATCAGCGCGTGGCCGACGCCGCTTAAAATCAATTTCAGATGGAGCTCTCTGTAGAGGTTCATATCCGAGGCGAATTTCATCGCGCCGGTCGCCTTCGCGGCCGCGTCGTTTATGCAGAATGATTCACCTACAAAATCATATTTATCTTTATTCATGTCTGATCCCCCGTCTCTGCCGGATTGATGTGATTCGATAAGGGCATAACTGGATATCGTGGAGAAAAAGCCGTCCGTT
This sequence comes from Cloacibacillus evryensis DSM 19522, assembly GCF_000585335.1. Lineage (NCBI taxonomy): Bacteria > Thermotogati > Synergistota > Synergistia > Synergistales > Synergistaceae > Cloacibacillus > Cloacibacillus evryensis. The sequence goes on along the minus strand of NZ_KK073872.1, from coordinate 3,020,135 downwards.
CCGCCGCGCCCATTCTGTATGGGAACGGACGGCTGTCGCTTTACAGCGTGCAGAAGCTTGTGATATTGATAATGAGCAGCGCCGCGGGAACTACATATTTCAGCGCGAACGCCCAAAGCTCCCTGTGCTTCGTGATGCCGGCGGCGTTGAGCGCCTTTTCCGGTCCCCAGACCCAGCCGAAGAATATGGAGCTTATCAGCGCGCCGCCGTTGAGGAAGATATAGGACGTCACCCAATCGAACCGGTCGAAGGAGACCGTAGAAACGGCGTTCAGCCAGATCAGGGCCGCCATTACCGGCACGATGGCCGCGATGGCACGTTTGCGCGAAAACTTGAACCGCTCGGTGGCGAAGCAGACCAGCGTCTCAAGGCAGGCGATCTGCGAGGTCAGCATCGCGAGCATAAAGAGCAGCACCGTCAGGACGGCGATCAGATTTCCCCACGGAAGCTGCACGAATACATTGGGAAGTGTGATAAAGAGCAGCCCCGACCCGGCGCTTGGCTCAAGCCCGTAAGAAAATATGCTCGGAAAAATCATCAGCCCGGCGCAGAAAGCTACGGCGGTGTCGCCCAGACAGACGACGACGCTGTTTTTAGTCATGGGAGTCTTATCCTCCGGCAGGTAGCTGCCAAAGACGATGCCGCAGCCGACGCCGACGCCGACGGAGAAGAGCGCCTGTCCCAAAGCGGCGATCAGCGCCTCCGCCGTGAACTTTGAAAAATCGGGCCTTAAATAGAAATCAAGCCCCGCCCAGACGCCGGGCAATGTCAGCGATCTTATGCAGAGCAGGAACAGGATCACGATCAGCGCGGGCATACAGATGTTGTTGAGCTTCTCAAGGCCGTTTCTGACCCCTTTGAGCAGCGCCGCGGCGATGATCGCGAGCAGGCTCAGAGACTGCACCGCTATCAGGTTTCCCTGGACCCTGTAGGTCTCATAGCTGGCGGCTATCTCCGACGGCGACATGCCGTCGAAGAAGCCCGTCATGAACTTGAAGAGATATCCGACCAGAATGCCGAATATCGGCGTCAGGTAGGCCAGCCAGCAGAACGATACGAGTATCCCCAGCAGACCGGTGACGCCCCAGGCTTTTGTCTTGGAGACCTCCTGATAGGCCGCGATCGGCTCTTTGCGCGTGAGCCTCCCGAGCGAAAATTCCATTGTCAGTAACGGACATGCGATGACGAATATTATGATCAGGTACATCAGCAGGAATATGCCGCCGCCGTATTTCCCGACCAGATAAGGAAATCTCCAGATATTGCCGCAGCCCACGGCACAGCCGAGAGCTGAAAAAATGAATGACAATCTGTTGCTGAAAGTTTCTTTCGTTGACATGTCGAGCCTCTCCCTTCGGGGGTTTTGTTAGAGCTCCAATGTTCCCGCGATCTTTTCCGCCGTTTCGATGATCGTGCCGTCAGATACCAGCGCGGCCGTGCTTTCGATGTCGGGGCCGAAGTAACGGTCTTTATCCACCGGCGGGACGACCTCCCTGATCTTATCGTGCACCGCCGCCGTCGCGCTCGCGAAGCCGCCCTCCTCCTCCCGGAGCAGGTCGAAGGCGCGCGTCATCGCCATCAGCTCTATACCGAGCACGTAATGGAGCTTTTTCGCGACCATCAGCGATTTTCTCGCCGCCCACCAGCCCATGCTCACTGGGTCCTCCCAATTGGCGCAGGTGGGGACGCTGTCCGCCGTCGCGGGGGCGCAGAGCGAACGTATCTCGCCAACCAGCGCCGCCGCCGTATACTGGACTATCATGTAGCAGTTGTCCACGCCCGGCCTGCCGGCGAGGAAAGCGGGATATGTCTGATTCAAATACCTGTTCGTGAGGCGGTCCGTCCTGCGCTCGGAGAACTTCGCGAGGTTTGCCGCCGCCATGCAGAGGATGTCCGCGCTGCCGCTCGCGAAGGTGGAATCAAAATTCGCCCCCATCAGAGCGGTGCCGTCGCCGTTCTCGGGAAAGAGCACGGGGTTGTCGCTGCAAGAGGCCATCTCATCGAGGATATTGGCCGCGCAGTCCTTTATGAAGCGCTTGGAGGCGCCGTGCATCTGCGGGATGCAGCGCAGGATATAGGCGTCCTGGACCTTGGCGTGCATATACTTTTCCATGATCGCGCTGTCTGAGAGCAGCGCGCGGATATTGGCCGCGCAGTTCGCCTGTTCGGGATGCTTTTTCAGCGAATGCAGGCGCGGGTCGCAGGCCATGATCGTGCCGCGGAAGGCCTCGTAGGCCATCGCCGCCGCGACGTCCGCCGTCTGCGCCGCGATCAGGTCGTCATATAAAGCCAGCACGCTGACGCCGGTGGCGGCGTTCGCGCCGTTCGTCAGGCAGAGCCCCTCCTTGGGGGCCGGCGTCCAGGGCTTTTGCCCGATCTCAGCGAGCGCCTCGGCGCCGCTCATCAGGCGTCCGCCATGCCACGCTCTGCCCTCGCCCATGAGGATGAGGTTTATCTGTCCCTCGATCGCCAGATACTGCACGGAGCCGTCCTGCGGCACATATGGCGTCACGTCGTTGTTCAGGCATTCGGCGATGAGCGAAAGCGTCTGCGGCCTGATGCCGGAGTAGCCCTTGCCCAGGCTCAGAAGCTGCATCAGCCAGATGGCCCTCACGCATTCTTTTTTCAGCGGCTCCCCGACGGAAACAGAGTGCGAACGCAGAATATTGACCTGCAGCTCCACCGCCTGTTCCTGGGGGATGATCTTGCGCACGTTGTCGCCGAATCCGGTCGTAAGGCCGTAGACCTTGCGATTTTCCGCGAGGAATCTTTCCGCGAGCTGCCGCGACCGCGTCACCTGCTCCATATACTCTTCCGAAAAGCTTACCGCCGCGCCGAAGCGTGCGACGGCGACAAATTCCTCGATCGTCACAGGCGCCGCGCCCAAGCGGACCTGCCGGATCCTCTTTGCCTCCGTAATTTTAGAGATATCCAAAGAAACCTCCATCCCAACTGCCTCCCTTTTCTTCTTTTGTGGATCTGAGCAATGTTATGTAGTACAATGAATGATATGCGGCATTCCGCACGTCGCGTATCATGAAAACATGTTATACTATTGTGGAAATTTTAGCAATAGGCAAAGAGGTGTTTTTTTTGGAAATCGTTCGCAATGAAAGTATGCGCAAACAGTTGTACGCTTACATAAAAGAGAAATTGAACTCCGGCGAGATCAGGCGGGGCGAGGCGATAAACCAGAAGGAGATACTGGAGACGCTGGGGATCAGCAAGACGCCGTTCCGCGACTGCATGATCCAGTTGGAGGCCGAGGGCATCGTCAGCATCATCCCCTGTAAGGGGGTCGTCGTGCGCGACCGGCCCTTCGAAGAGCTGATCGAATTGAACGAGATCGCCGGTTCGCTGGAATCGTCGGCGCTGGAGGCCGCCTTTTACAACATCAGGGACAACGCGCTGGAGGGTATGACCTCGATAGTGGACGAGGTATTGCTGCGACTCGGCAGGGAGGATACCTCCCTCTGTTATGAGAAAAACCTCGATTTTCACATGCTGATGATCGACGAATGCCCCAACGAGGCGCTCCGGGCCGCCGTCCTGAGATACAGGGACCTGATCCTTGACTTTCCGGCGAAGGATATCAACATCCACTTGAAGTGGGAAAAAATCTTTTGGAACGAGCACAGACAGATGATCGACATCGTCAAAAACGGCGATCCGAAATCGCTTTTTGATTTCTCCAAGTATGTGCACTGGGGATGGGAGGATAAAGAGGAATATTTTGACGAGCTGTACCTTGTCGCGTTTGGGACGATGAAGAAATATTTGGCTTCCCGGCCGGCGGCCCATTAGAATCAGGAGCGAGGCTGCGCCGTCCGCGCGCGGGCCGCTAGTGTCTTTGCCGGCCCGCGCCAATAGAAATTTTCTTATCTTTTTTATCACCGCTTCATGAAGAAAACCCCTTTTTTAAAAAGGGATTTTTTTTGTTCTTTTTTCAGAAAAAATAAAAGCAGAGGATTTTATTAATATTCGTATTTTCTTGTTCTAACAAAAATATATTTTTATAAATTTGGTATATTGACATATCATCAAATACACTGTATTGTATAATCGTTTCCGATAAACAGAGTTTTTTTTCACTATACAGAAGAAAAAGTAAAAACTGTCCCGCAGAACGGGGCATATTAAAAAAGGAGTGTGTAATAGATGAAAAAGCTCACAACACTGACGGCGGTATTATGTATCATGCTCTTTGCCACCGCGGCTCTCGCCGCCCCGAAACAGGAGTTTGCGGTCGCCAACGACTCGACGGACGACACTGTTACGGGACTGATGACGCTGAAACTTAAAGAGGTCCTTGAGGCCAAGTCCAAGGGCGCGATGAAGGTCAACGCCTTTACCAACTCACAGCTCGGCTCAGACCGTGAGATCACACAGAGCCTCCAGAACGGCGAGCTCGCGTTCGTCGTACAGACGACCGCCCCTCAAACCAATTTCGTGCCGAAGGCCGCGGTCTTTGATCTTCCCAACCTTTTCCCGAACAAAAAGGTAGCGCGCAAGGCGCTGGATAAATTCCAGAAGGATATCGAACCCGAGTACGCCAAGGCCGGCATCATCATGCTCGGTTTGGGAGATCAGGGCTTCCGCGTCCTTTCGTCAAACAAGCCGATCACCAAGATAGACGACTTCAAAGGACTCAAGCTCCGCACGATGGAGAACAAATATCACGTACAGTACTGGCAGGCGCTTGGCGCGAACCCGACCCCTCTGCCCTTCAGCGAACTTTACCTCGCGCTCCAGCAGGGGACGGTCACGGGACAGGAGAACCCCTATGAAGTTATCGTGGCGACGAAGCTTTATGAAGTTCAGAAGTACGTCGTCGATACGAACCACCTCTTCCACTACATAACGATCATCATGAGCAAATCCATCTATGACAAACTCCCCGCCGCCGATCAGAAGCTTATCCGCGACGCGGCGCGCGAGGTCATCGTCTGGGGACGCGAGCAGGCTGACAAGCGCCACGCGGACCGTGTATCCATCCTCAAGAAGCACAACGTCAAGATCATCGAACTCAACGAAAAGATGCTCGGAGAAATGCAGGCGAAGTCAAAGCCCGTCTACGACAACATCACTAAGGCCGTCGGCGGAGACCTCGTCAAAAAGCTTCAGGACGCCGTCAAAGAATCGGCTAAGTAAAAGGCGCGGGCGCGTTCAAAGCTTTTACCCGTGAAGCCTGAAAACGGGGCGGAGGTCGGCCAGGTTTATGGCGGAGGTTCCCGCCCCGTTTTTTAAGTGCCGCAAATAGGCAAAAGGAGGAAAAGATAATGCTCAAGTGGATAAATGATCATTTGGAAGAGATGCTGATGACCCTGCTGCTCTTTCTCATAACCTCGATCATCTCTTACTCGGTCATAATGCGTTACATATTCAATGATTCGCCGTCATGGGCCGAAGAGATCACCAGGTTTTTCTTCATTTGGTCGGCGTTTTTAAGCATCGGCCTCTGTATCAGGCGCCAGAGCTCCATCCGTATCGACATCCTGCAGACGGCCCTTTCGGAAAAGGGGCGCTGTCTGCTGCTGGTCTTCGTAAATATTTTTATTATCGCCGTGATGCTTTACTGGCTCAAGGGAGCGGTCAACGTAACAAAGACCCTCGTGGACAACGGCCAGACCAGCCCGGCGCTGCTGGTCCCGATGTGGCTCATCTACGGCTCTTCGACCGCCGGCTTTTCGCTGGCCATCATCAGGAGCGCGCAGCAGGTCCTCATAAATATCGCCGGACTTAAAGCCTGCCGCATGGGAGGTAAATAGAATGCTGGGTTACGTGTTTATCGTATTTGCGATCTGCCTCGCCGTAACGGTCCCCGTCGGCATCACGATGGGTATTTCGGCAATGGTGCCCCATTTCCTCAACCCGATGTTTCCCGCCAAAATAGAATTTATCGTCCGCCAGATGGTCGGCGGCGTCGACTCCACGCCCTTTATAGCCGTTCCGCTCTTCGTACTTTCAGGCATCATTATGGCCCGCGGCGGAGTCTCCGATAAACTTTTCAATATGTTCTCTTATTTCGCGGGAGACAAGACCGGCGGGCTGCCCTGCGCGGTGGTAGTGACCTGCCTCTTCTACGGAGCCATCTCCGGTTCCGGCCCCGCGACGGTCGCCGCCATCGGCGCGATGTCGATACCGCTTCTCGTCGGCCTCGGCTATGACAAGACCTTCGTCACCGCGCTCGTCGCCACCGCCGGCGGGCTGGGCGTCATCATACCTCCGAGTATCCCCTTCATCCTCTACGGCCTTTCGTCCGGCGTCTCGGTGGGCGCGATGTTCATCGCCGGCATCCTTCCGGGGCTGCTGATCGGTTTCTGCCTTATGGCCTATGCCTGGTATTACTGCAAAAAGCACGGAGAGGACAAGGAAAAGCTGGACGCCTACTGCGCCGAACTCCGTAAGAACGGCCTTTGGCACATCTTCTCAAACAGCTTTTGGGCCCTGATGACGCCGGTCATCATCCTCGGAGGCATCTACGGCGGCGTGACCACGCCCACGGAAGCGGCCTGTGTCTCTGTCGTATACGCGCTCATCGTCTGCTGCTTCGTCTATAAGACCATGACCCTCAAAGACGTCGTCGACGCCTTTCGGGAGGCCGTCGTCACCTACGCGCCGATCACCTTTATCCTCGCCGGCGCGATGGCCTTCGGGCGCGTGCTGACGATCATGCAGGCCCCCCAGGCGATAGCCATGGCCATCACCGGCCTCGTCAGCTCCAAGATCGGCGTGCTCCTCGTCATCAACCTCTTCCTGCTCGGCGTCGGCATGGTGATAGACACCTCGCCGGCAATACTCATTCTCACGCCTATCCTGCTACCGCTCGTGAAGCAGATAGGCGTCGACCCAGTGCATTTCGGTATCATCATGGTCGTCAACCTCGCGATCGGCTTCGTCACGCCGCCGATGGGCGTCAACCTTTTCGTCGCCAGCTCGCTGACCGGGATCTCAGTCGTGACGATAGCCAGAAAGGCCGTGCCCTTCATCATCGCCTTTCTGTTCTCGCTGATGCTGATAACCTTTATACCGGCCATCAGCCTCGCGCTGCTTTAGCGGAGCGCTGGTTATACGCGTTATTGAAGAAGGCGCGATGTTGATTTGATCGGAGTTTCTTCAGACAGGAGATGTAAAAGATGGAAGATGTCAAGATGTTCAATACCACGGTAAAGACAAAGTTCTTCGGGCTGCTCGGCAGCCCGCTGGGGCAGAGCGCGGCCCCCTTCATGCACAACAGCGTGTACCAGAAACTGGGGGTGGACGCGCTCTACGTACCGTTGGAGCTTACTATGGACCAGCTCGAGCCGGTCGTCGCGAACCTGGAAAATTTCCACTACGCCGGTTCCGGCGTAACGATGCCCTTCAAGACGCAGGTCCATAAATATCTTGACGGCCTCGCCGATTCGGCGCGTTTCACGGAGGTCGTCAACACGATAGTATTCGAGGACGGCAAAAAGATCGGGCACAATACCGACGGCACGGGTTTCGTCCTCTCGCTGCAAAAGCAGCTTGGACTGGTCATACCCGACCATAACTACCTCATCCTCGGTGCGGGCGGCGCGGGGACGGCGATCGCCTGCGCCCTCGCGATGGAGGGGGCAAAGGACATAAAGTCGCTTTGCATCGCGAAAGACTACTTCTGCGCGGAGACCCTCTTTGAGCGCGTAGACCGCCATTTCCCCTTTGTCTGCACCATCGGCGAGATGACTGAGAAGAGCATCGCGGCGGCGCTGGAGAAGTACGATGTGATAATCCACGCGACCAAAGTCGGCATGTATCCAAACGTCGACGAAATACTCTTCGACCCCGAGCTGCTTCAGCCGCGGCACATCGTGGCCGACGTCGTCTACGTGCCGGTGGAGACGAAACTTCTGCGCGAAGCCGCCGCGCGCGGCTGCCGGACGCTCTCCGGCCTCTGGATGAACACCTACCAGGCCGCGGAACAGATGCGCCTCTGGCTCGGCATCGAACCGCCGCTTGAGTATATGTACAACCACAGCCTCGAATACCTGCGGGCGCAGGGCAAGGCGTAACGGCGGGTAAAAATATTTCCCATAATAGAGTAGGAGGCCTCCCATTATTTGAGAGGCCCTCCTCTGATGGAACTACTAAACGGTCTGCTCAGCTCCTTGGTTTATAAGGTCACTCCGAAATGCTATAATTAGACGATAGTGTAGCGTTAGTACGTAATTGTTATAGCTCTCTGCCACACTCCGAAATGCTATAATAAAACGCGCCGACGCGCATATCACAAGCGGGTTATAGCTCTCTGCCACACTCCGAAATGCTATAATTGCTGTCCCGTGCGTTCGATTGTGCCGGCCGTTATAGCTCTCTGCCACACTCCGAAATGCTATAATTGAAGGAGGTACGGCAATGAACGACAGAAAGTTATAGCTCTCTGCCACACTCTGAAATGCTATAATAGGCGAGCGCAACCCCTCAATTTGCTTGCTGTTATAGCTCTCTGCCACACTCCGAAATGCTATAATCTCTATCTCGTGGTAGAGCCGCCACCAACGGTTATAGCTCTCTGCCACACTCCGAAATGCTATAATTACAGAGAGCTTGTTCTTATATCCCGTACAGTTATAGCTCTCTGCCACACTCCGAAATGCTATAACCCGACTTTTACAGAAAATCTAGAAGTCCACAAATCGACCCATCAATAAACCCAGTCCCGGAGCGGAAAATTACAATTCTGTTTCGGGTTTTCTTTATTCTATTTACGTTATGCTATTGTTGTGCTATACTATATTTGTATTGTTCTTCATTCTTTTTCTGGAGAAGAGGCGATTTGTCATGATCCGCAAGGACAGCAGAGTATATAAGAGCGGCGCAGTCAAAACTCAGGTTCGCGTGGTCGAGGGCTACAGACCTGGGCCAGGATGTCCTCCAAAGCAGCGTACTCTAAAGAATTTTGGCTATTTGGAGGATCAGGAGGATCCTGTGGCTTTTATGGCTATGGTTCGCGAGTATGACGAAAACTGCAAGAATGAGCCGGTGACACGGCTTGAGGTTCCTTCTACGCTTAAGATGTATTCACTGTCCAACCGCGTAAGGAATTATGGCTGCAGGTTCCTCGAGGCACTATATAACAGTCTTGAGATTGACGGCTTTATTGAACGGTATGCTGCATACTCTGGATATAAGGGCAATATTCCTTTGGCTGAGATATTTAAGTTTTTTGTGTTGACTCGCATTTTGGCTCCTGATTCCAAAAGGGGAAGCTGTCAGATGAAGGAGGAATTCTACGGCCTGTCATGCGATTTTTCTTTGCAGGACGCATACCGAGCTCTCGACGTGTTCGGAGATATGTCGCAGGATCTCCAACTTTGGCTGAATAATGAGGTGAAGCGCAGCATAGGGCGCGATATGTCTTATGCCTTTTATGATGTTACCAATTTCTTTTTCGATATAGATTTCCCTGACGATGAAGGAGGATACCGCAGGCGCGGGGTTTCTAAGGAACATAGGGTGGATCCTATAATCCAGATGGGGCTATTTCTTGATGAGAAGGGTCTGCCTGCATGTATGTCTTTGTTTCCGGGGAATAGGAGCGACTGTATGACGCTTAAGCCTGTGATGGCAGAGGTGCGCGGGAACTATGGTCTGAAGAGGCTTGTCGTTGTCGCAGATAAGGGATTGAACACTTCAAAGAATATCGACATGATCTGCAATAACGGCGACGGTTATGTCGTGTCTCAGGTGCTGCGCGGCAAGAAGGGCAGCCGCTACCATGAAGCGATGTTCGATGACGGCGGATATATACAGAATGCAGACGGCAGTTACCGTTACAAACTCTTTACAGAGGAGTACACAGGCAAGGACAACGACGGACACTCAGTTGAAAGATGCCGCAAGGTTCTTATTTACTGGAGTCGGGCAGATGCAGAAATGGCTCGCCGCAAGCGTGTGGAAAAATTGCTGCGTGCTGAGAACGCAACAAAAAATAACGCTTATTCTATTCAGCACGGATGCCTCGAATATACAAAAGAAGAGATTCGCGACGGTCACGACGGGCATATAGTAAAAAACGTCAGAAAGAGACTCAAACTGGACGAAGAAAAGGCCGAGGCAGATTCCCGTTTCGACGGTTATTTCTGCATCATCACAAGCGAGATGGAATATGATGCCTCAAAGATACGCGAGGTCTACGGCGGTCTTTGGCGCATCGAGCAGTCTTTTAGGGTAATGAAGTCAGGTCTCGAAGCAAGGCCAGTCTTTGTAAGCACGCAGAAGCATATCCTGGCTCATTTCACTATCTGTTTTACAGCTCTGCTGATAGTGAGGCTGCTGCAGCTAAAAATGGGGGAAGACGCCATCTCCGCCGAACGAATAGCGGCGGCACTTGGAGCGGCGAATTGCCAGGTCCTGCGCGGAGGCATTGTGCATCTTCTGGATGTAGGCGGCAGCATGGCGTTTAAAAAGCGTATAGGGCGCAATGGTAAACAGGTCGACACACTTGCTTTTTCCTGCGAAGACGAGATTGCGCTTGATTATGCCAAGATACAAAAGGCATTTTGCGTTGATTTCTACGATGCTTATCCAAAGCAGGAAGTCTTTAACAGATTTCTTAAGGGGATAAAATAGCATAACAGAGCCTTTTGCTCAGATAAGAGAAAAATATCGGTTGTAGCAACGGCTCGGATGGTTTTGACTCTGGTGTGATGTAAAAGTCGGGCTTGTTCTTATATCCCGTACAGTTATAGCTCTCTGCCACACTCCGAAATGCTATAATATAATCTCGATATTGGTATTATCATCGTTCGTTATAGCTCTCTGCCACACTCCGAAATGCTATAATCGGCGGCGCATAGCTCCCGCAATCTTTTTGGTTATAGCTCTCTGCCACACTCCGAAATGCTATAATTAATAGGTCCGTTAATGTACGACGATGCTAGTTATAGCTCTCTGCCACACTCCGAAATGCTATAATTAATAGGTCCGTTAATGTACGACGATGCTAGTTATAGCTCTCTGCCACACTCCGAAATGCTATAATTGGACACACCAAAATCCTTGCCAGCACTTGTTTGGCAAGAACTTTGGCGTTTATTTTTTTTGTTAAAAGAGCAATGTTTGGCGGGAATCTACGAATTTTTCTTTTTTCGTTCTCACTCCGATGAGTAGTTTCATCGCAGCGTATTGCCTGTCCGTTATCTGCAAAAATCGCACGGAGCCCTTTTCGGGCAATTCTTTTTTCAGTCGTTCTAAATGCTTGTCCACCGCGTCTTCCCCGTTTACTATCCTACAATAGACGGAAAACTGAAGCATGTCATAACCGTCGGAGATGAGGAACTTTCTGAATCTCGTATATATTCTCCGTTCATCTTTGGAGACGACGGGAAGATCGAAGAATACTAGAATTCTCAAAAATCTTAACCTTTTTGCGGCGGGCACAGTGCTAACGCAGATCCAGTACAGGCAGTTTCAGTCGATCTGGATCGCATGACGACGTGGCTGTACTGAAGCTTCCGGACATTATGTCAATCGCCCTGATGATACTTTGCCGTGCATAGTCGATCGTTATCGGGGAATTCAGCAGAGATACCAACGCCGTTCTGTCTTTTATTGTGAAAATTTGCCCTTCTTCAATATTTCGTGCAGTCCAGAGATCAACCACGGGACGCAGCGTTTCCATGAAATCGTCTGCCAGATTAAAAGAGTTCAGTTCATTTTTATGATGTATGCCGATAGCACACAAAAACCCGTATGATGTCATGGATCTGGCCACAGCGCCGCGCATGATTGAATATCCGTAATTCAGCGCGGCATTTACACCATTGTCCTCTTGTCGGGTGGTCTGCGGCATATAGCTGTCGAAGTATATTCTTGCCGCAGTGCTCTCTCTGTTTTCCTTATCCCCGCTGCGTACATCTTCCGCGATGGCGCGAAGCTCACTAACACCTTTTTTGCCGAGAATTTCAAGACAGGCGGCCTGATTATTGATTTTTTGCCGAACCACAAGCCGCCAGCAATTCTTTCTGAATGGCAGGGTTTGTCCCAACTGTCCTTTCAATACCTTCAGAAAACGGCTGTGTCCCTGGTATGAGACTAAAAGGCCTGAGGGAATGTGGTTTTTGCCGCACGTAAAAAGCGGTATATCCTTTTCCGCGAGCATATTGAGGAGACTGGAGGTGATGACCGCCTGTTCATTCTCGACGATTATAACCGAGATGTCTTCCAGCGGGATTTCCACCTCTTCTTTTTGTCTGATGACAAGGTGGTTCAGCCGAAGCGAAAGCTTAGCGGGGCTGCCGATTATCACATTACGCCAACCCATGCGGCGGCTTTTCTTTCTTTATCTTGTAGTAGCTTCCTAGGACGTCCGCCTGATATTTTTCAATCAGCTTCGCAGTTCTGATTCCTATCCCACGCCACGACGCGCTTCCGTCATGCTTTTTTATTTCAATAGCTCCAGTTGCTCTGTCGCAACTGTTGTAATATCCGAATATTTCCCTGCCTTTACTGTCGATTATTCTTACGAGATCGTTTTTAAATAGGGAGAAGACGAAGTTATAGGTTTCGTCTATAGCGATCCAGTCGTCTTCTCTTTTGCCCTGCGCTATTGCCTTGTCCTTTACAATTTTTTTTGCTATATCACTGATATAATATGGTATTAAAAAATATTTGCCGTTTTTTTGATAGAGGTCTATCCTGACCATGCCGTCGTTGAAGGCGATACCGCCGTTTACCGGCAGACCGGTAACGCGCGAGTCAAAAATTTTAACAGAATGTACGATGGGGCCTGGTTTTCCATTGCTGGTCGGTTTTCTAAAAACGTCTTTGAACGCTTTTTCCGGATTATCTTCATATTCTTCGAGCTTTTTGGCAAGCGCCTCGTAGAGAGCACGGTCTCTTTCTTTGCCTACTATGTTCTCGAGGTCGCTTTTTTTTAGAGATGTCAGCGCTTTTTTTACGACTATTTTGGGTGGATCGTCATTAAGGTATTTCGCTGAGTATATAGTGTCCTTGTGGGCCGCCCCTGTCGCCCCGCGGTCAGGGCGGCGGGAAACGAAGATAGGTTTCAGATCGTTCAGTTCGCTCTCGCTGTAGCTGGCAAGGCCGAATTCCAGTATCTTTTCTGCCGGATTTTCGGAGAGGCGTGCTTCGACCTCTTTCCTGAAGTGCTCCCACGGTTCGGGACAGCGTCTTTTTTTATTGCCCTCTGCGTTGATCTTTAATTTTTGCAGCTCTCTGTTACGCGAATAATCGGAGATCTTTTTTATTATACCTGGCGTTGCCGCCGCGACGACGCAGGCGTCAAGCGCATGGTGAAGGTCGCTGCTTTCGCGGTCTTTCAGAGCATTGATTCCCCACTGCCAGCGCAGCGTTGCTGTGGCCCGACCGTTGATTCTCGTGACATGATTTTCGGTCTTTTTTTCGGCAAATAACAGGTTTTCCTCTAGCCATTTTGCGACGTATTCTGTTATGTATCTCGTATCGCTCAAATTTCGTTCTTTCATTTCAGAGATGTCACTCTCATCAAGGCTTTTTATCTTCAGGCGCGCGGCCTTTTTCCTGTTTTGGATATTGGCATTAACGCGAGCGGTGAATTCGTTCCATTTTTCACCGTCTCCACCGAAGTAATAATATGGAAGGCGGTTTCCCTTATCTCTGTTGGCGCCGGAAGTTGCCAATACTTTATTTATCCGGCTATCGTCAAAAGAGATGCTGTACGGAATGATATGGTCTATCTCCGCGAAGCTGTCATCACTGCCGTTAAAAACGTCTTCAGGTGCAAGATATTGTCCGGTATATAGACAAAAACCGTTTTGTTCCTTCCAAAGACGAAATTTCTCAAGTTGCCGTCCGTTGGGCGCGTAATCAAACTTGTCCTGAAACTCTTTTGCCAGCTTTTCCTTTTGAGATCTATTTTCTTCCTGTTCTTTTATAATTTTATCTCTTTCTTCTTTCGAACGAGAGAGGTCTCGTGCAAGCTCAACCTGAACTGACTCTGGCGGTCCGTATTTTCGCACGACGGCGTTTACTACTTTGCGTGTCTCTGCGATGGCGCGGATGACGACGGGATTCCTTATTTCCTTCCAATCCGGCACGGGAAGTTTTAGGGAGCGCTCTTTTTCCGCTGGTTTATAGTGGAGATAACCGGCTTTGACGCAGGCTTCGTCATAGCGGCAGCCATCCTTTTCCATAAGCGGGATAAGCTTGCCCATCGCTGCGGCTGACAGATTTACGACGCCGGAAAAATTGAGGGGAAGAACCGCGTCGATAATCTTTTTGTCGATGTTCCGTTCCTCAAGATACCTCGCAATATCCTCATCCGTCTTTTTGAATGTCAAAGTGTAGGCTAAATCATCAAGAAGATCCGGATTTACGCTTATTGTCTCCCAATAGTCCGTTCCTAATTTTTCCGAGAGGCATTTTCTGAATGTGTGCCAGCCCTTCAGCTCAATAAAAACGCTATCTTCGGGGTCCTTGTCCTTTTTTGTGAACGGAAGGCTGTCAAAAATTAAGTTATCCTGCCAGTTGAGAGCTTTTCGTATCTGTTTATATGTGACCTTTGTATTCTTGTAGGCAAGGTTATCAATGGTTATCCGTTCATCTCCGCTCAGAGAAACTTTTTTGCCGTCTAAGCGTACTCTTAGATTCATAATTTTGCTTAGGAGGATGAAACGTTCCGCCGTCCACGATGCTTTTGGCGCTCTTTTTTCGGCAGGCTCAAGAAAGCAGTATCCAATAAGTTTTTCTATCGCGCCGTCGGACGCGAATGGGAGCTGTCTTCCAAAAATATCCTTATATTCTTTCTCCAATTCCATAGAGGCGTAGGTACTTCCAAATTTACGTTGTTCTTCAAAGAGAGCCTCTATTTCTTTCTCTATATCCTTACGGAGAATCGTATGCGAGTATTCTCCGCCTTTGTTGCGCTTGTGGCCGGAAAATTTGGGGTCGCTTTGGATGAGTTCTCCGACTGTCCTGTAACCGGCGCCATTATTGCCGGCTTGAAGCAGTTCGCTGTTTTCTTTTATTCCAGATAGGACCCTGCCGTCCTCGCTGTTTTTTATGTCGCTTTCAGCTACAGTCCTATTTGATTTAAAGCCTCTATGTTTTGCCATGTGTATGAGGATGCGGCTCCATTCCTCACATGTGAGCAGGCGGTCAAGCCCTTCGGTTCTAAGCTCCCAGGGAGTACATTGATGCGGAGAATTGAAAAGATTGTCCATATCCGTCTGTGAAAGGATGCCGCAGGAGATGATGAGTGAACGAATATTTGACATGCGCTGCCTTTTTCGTCTGAGCCTGCGGCGCATATTTCTTGCCTCTCTGCGCGGCGCGGCAAGGGAGGCTCCTGTCTTTGGTTCTTCCGCTTTGTCAAATAGGCGGACGCCAAGATCAGCTATTTTCCCCACGGTTAGATTGAGAACAGCCCAACCGACGGAGGTAATTCCAATATCTAGGCCGAGTGAGTAATGTTCAAGTATGGAAGCATTCATGAGGAAACCTCCCTTTTTATTTGTCGCTGTTTGTTCATTTGAAAGAGGATACCCCGGTTAAGGTACTAAAACCAAAACCGGGGCAAACCTCACGGTAACATCCCAGTTGGGATGCACTTATTATAGCAATGTGCCACACTCCGAAATGCTACACATGCGAACCGTAACCTTAGTATATGTTATTTTTATACTTTTTGCAATAATTTTACTATTATAAGATGTAATGCGTTAATTGTGTTAATTGCAACTCTAAGCGCGAGTCAGAAACAATCAAACACGTGCTTAGAGTTGCAATTAATAATTTTTATATACGTTTAGACGACACACTGGACAATATCATTGACGATTTCTGCGTTGGCCTTCATGGATTTTCGATTGAAAATATTATTTGTTCTTCTGTTTTGACATTCAATATCCTTATCCCGTACCGGATACAGCCTAGCGCGCGGCATATCTGCTAAAGTGCGGAGCTCAGCCGGTTAGGGTGTGCCGCCGGCGCCGCCATTTTTGCCTTATGGTTTGTCTCGTGTATTTGCTGTAGAATAAAGGCCGCATGTACATCTTAATAAACATTGACGTTGGAGGCTGGGCTTATGATCTCATCCGGGCTAAGGACGGGGATACAGAGTAAAAATAAAAAAATAACGCTCCTGGCGCTGGGCTTTTTCTTCATGTTCGGCTATTCCAACGTCTCTTATCTGCTGCCGGTCTATTACGCCGGTGTGGGATTTACCGCCGCGCAGTCAGGACTGCTTGTCTCATCCTTTTATTTCGCCACGCTGATTTTCCGCCTTTTGCTGGGAAATTTGCTTGTCAAAAGCGGCTTTAAGAGGTTCCTGGCGATCGGCGGCGTCGCCTCCGTCGCCGGTTCCGTCTGGATCGTCTTCGCGGGGGATTCTTTTTTCAGCGCCTTTGCCGCGCGCTTCCTGCTCGGCGCGGGAACGGCTTTTACGCAGATCGCCGTCGCCACCTACCAGTCGCTGGCCTTTGCGGAAAAGGAGCGCGGTTTCGCCTTTTCCCTGATCATGGCGGGCGGGCTGGCTCCGATGATGACAGCCGTTCCGCTGGCGGACTGGATATTATCCCGCGGTTATCTTACCGCCTATATCTTTATCCCCCTCGCGCTGACAGTCGCGGCGGCGGTCGTGACTGTCTTTATGCTCGATACGGACGACGTCTCTCTTGACGCCTCGCAGGCGGCGGCGAATCCCTTCAAGGGTATGGGCGACTGCCTGAAGGACCCCAGGATCTTGCTGGCGCTCTTTTCCATGTTCCTCTTTTCGCTGGCCGACGCGGCGTCGGCCTTTATGGCCCCCATGACGGCAAGCTATGGCCTGATGGCCTCTTATTTTCTCTCCTCGAACGCCGTCGTGGGGGTCTTGGTGCGTCTTTTATTTGGCAAGGTGCTTGACAGATATCCGCGCAGAAGGCTCTCGGCGTCGATCATCGCCGGTATGGCGCTGATGCTGCTCTTAGCCTCGGTCAGCCCCAGCCGCTGCTCTTTGATGATATTGGGGCTCGTCTTCGGCGTCGGCATGGGCTTCGGCTTCCCGCTGCATCTGGCGATCGTATCGGACAACGCGCCGCAGAGGCTGCAGCCTCAAGCGATCGCCCTGACGTGGTTCCTGGTGGCGCTCGACTTCGCCCTCGTGCCCCTCATTACCTCGTATATCAGCGGCCTCACGACGCCCGTGACCGGTTTCCGCGCCGTCGTCATTTTCGTGCTGCTGGGGGCGGTATATGAGGAATACAAGTGGCGCAGGCTGGCGTAATTACGAGCGGCTGACGCGCTCTGTCGTAAAATTGTTTTGTATTGCGTTTAAAACGTCTATTCATCGGACGAAAAACACGATAAAATAAATCTGTTCTTTACGCAAAATTCTTGTTACCATCGTATAGATATATAAATACAAATTTGGATCTGAGCTGCAGGAATAATTGAAAGGGAACGACGCGCCGCCTCCGGCAGGCCGTTCCCGGAGGGAAAACGTTTATGGCGAACGACGGGAAAGAGCTTTTGTGGAGCGCTTACGATAAATATTGGCGTCATACGCGGGATATCGCCTTTGTAAAGGATATCCGCGGCGTTTATATGGGCTATTCACAGCCCTTTGCGAAGATGGCCGGCCGCGCCGGCGCGGACGAAATTATCGGCAAAACCGATTTTGAGATATTCGCGGACAAAGAGCTGGCGAAGCGCTACGTGGATGATGACGCGCGTCTGGTGGAGGGCGGCCGCTCTCTGGAAAATTATGTCGAACCGATAACGTCGGAAAACGGCAGGCCGCGCTACTGCCTGACTTCAAAATATATCCTGCGCGACGAGGCCGGCGACCCGGCCGGCATCTTCGGCATTTCACGCGACATCACGGTCGAATATGAAGCGAGGCAGAGCTATGAAAACGAGCTGCGCAATCTTTTCGAGCTGCCGGAGGGGGCGCTTTTATCGGTTTTGTTCGATATCACATCATGGCGCGTCGTCGACGTGCGCTGCCGCGATGAAAGCGATCAGGTGACCTCGCGCTATGGGCAGATAGACCAGTATTTTGAGAATATCTCCGCCTCGGTGGTCGACGACGACGAGGTACGCGAATTTTTCAAAAAGCTTTCTCCCGGATTCCTTGAGAGGGAATACAACAAAGGCAAGAGGGGCCGCTCTCTGGAATATCTGCGGCGGATGCCGGACGGCGGCGAGCGCTGGGTGCGCGACGACCTTTACTTACTGCTTGACCCTGTAAACGGCAATCTGTCGCTGATCATCGTTCTGCACGATATCGATAAGGCCAGACGCGAATACTCCCTGCTGATCTTAGCCGCCGAACGCGATTCGATGACCGGCCTTCTGAATCACGAATCCACGGCCGGGCGCATCGAGCGTTATCTCGACGGCGCCGAGGGCATGCAGGCCCTCTTTATGATCGACCTCGATAATTTTAAGGATGTCAACGACAATTTCGGACATCAGTACGGAGACCGGATGTTGACGGATGTGGCCGATGCCGTAAAAGGCATTTTCCGTGATTCGGATATCGTCGGACGTATGGGCGGAGACGAATTTATGGCTCTGATGAAGGGCGCGCCCTCGGAAGCGGCCGTGCGAAAAAAAGCGGACGAGCTCGTTTCCGCGCTGCAGTTTGCCGCCAGCTGCGGAGAACGGACGCTGGAGGTCACGGCCAGCGTCGGCGTCGTGGTCTTTACGGCGGGAGAGCGTGATTTTAAAACGCTTTACGGCGAAGCTGACTGCGCTCTTTATCAATCGAAGAGAAGAGGAAAGAATCGCTGCAGCTTCTTTGACCGTGAGGAGCAAAATAACATCAATGGCGGCGAGCCCCGGCCTGTTCTGGAAAACGTGGGTACCGTACAGCTGCGCACGCTTCTGGATTATATGGACGGCGGCGTGGTGCTGGCCGAGGTCACCGACGACATCCGCGTCACCTATGTGAGTCCCAGTTTTTACAGATCCTTCGCACACACCCCTGACGAGGCCGCGGGCGGCGTACAAAAAATATTTTCGTTCGTGGTCCCCGAAGACCTGCCGGGGCTCAGAGCGGCGGTCTTTGACGCGGTGCGCAGCAACGATCTCATAGATCACTCGTACCGCGTCTCTTATGGCGGCACGACAGAGTGGCGGCGTATCAGAGCCAAGCGTATCCCCGAGTCGGCGGACGGCATCGAGCGCATCGTCTCGGTGATCACGGATATAACAGGCCTTAAACATGTCAACGAACAGCTGCGCGAAGCGGAGGAACGTTACCGTACCGCGGCGCAGCTTTCCGACGCGATGCTCTGGGAGGTGGACATCGCCTCGAAAACGCTCACTCTCACGGGCTCCGTGTGGAAGAAGTTCAATTATGAGACGCTGGTATTTCCCGACGCGCCGGAGAGCTACCTCCGCGCGAGCACGGTCCACCCCGATTCGGTCGCCAGGCTGCGCAAACTTTATGAGGACCTCTATGCCGGCTGCGACAGCGGTACCTATTACGTCAAGATATGTGACGAAAACGGCGGGGAATTCTGGGTGGAGGACAAATTCCGCTTTCTGCGCGACGAAAACGGAACGCCCCGCAGGGCCCTGGGGATCACGCAGATGGTGCCGAATATAAACGCCGACATGCGCCGCTTTGAACACGAGCTGCGCTACGCCTCCATAATCGAAAACTCGCTGGTCGGACACGTGCGGGCGAATTTTACGCAAAACCTGGTGGAATATGCCAACATGAACGGCGACAACCGTTACGATGACACGCGGGGCGTAACGTATGACGAATACCGCGCCGATTACAGCGCCAAATTTGTAGACGCGGCAGATTTGACACAATTCAGGCGGCTGACCGGCCGTGAATACCTGATGGATAGGTTCCGCGGCGGCGAGAGCTGGATGTTTGTCGATTACCGGCATATCGGCGCGGACGGTTCCCGCCGCTGGGCCAGCCTCTTCATAAAACTTATGCGGCACCCGATCAGCGGCGACGTGGTGGCTTTCGGGTACCTCCGCGACAATGAAACGCGCCGCCGCTGGGAACTTGCGTTCGGAACTCCGCTGCAGCGCGACACGACGCTGCTGCTCTATTCGCGTGAATCCATGGCGGCCTTTTCCAGATATATCATCTCCGTCTGCCCGGACGATAAAGTCGTCGCCGTCTCCGTGGTCGAAATGCTCGGCATTGAGCGGCTGAGGGAGGAAAGCGGCGGCTTCGAGGCGCGGGAGGTGCTTTTCACCTTTGGCCGGATGTGCAGGATAACGATCGGCGGAGACGTGGTCATCGGGCAGCTCGACGAGAACAGGGTCGTGATGCTGCGCACTGACGCCGGCGGCGGCGAGGAGCAGCGGGAGCGCGTCCGTAACACGATGGCTTTGCTCAAAGAACTGTTGGCGCAGGCTCACCCTGGAACCAACGTGAATCTTATCGGGGGCTTCTCGACCGGAAGGGCGGGCGGCGTGTCTTACGACCTGCTTCTGAAAAAGGCCTCTCTCGCCTGCCGCGGCGCTTCGCAAATGTACGGCGAATCCGCCGTGGCCTACGTCGACGCGGAGGACGAGCCTTTCGGCGCGGATGACGAAGGCGGCCTCGCAGAACGTTATCGCGCGCTGGAGCTTCGCTGCCAGCAGCAGATGAATATGCTTCGGGTCAGCGAGAACGACGAACTGACGGGACTGCTTGGCAAGCAGGCCTTTTACCGCCGCGTGAGGGAGATACTGGACGCCGGCCGCGACATGAGATATGAGATCATCCGTTTCGACGTCAACCGTTTCAAAGTATATAACGACGTGCGCGGAACCGCGGCCGGAGACCGCCTCCTGCGCGACGTCGCCGACCGTATAAGGCGCTACCACCGGCAGATAATCCTCAGCGCGAGGCTGGAGTCCGACCACTTTGCCCTCTTCGTGCCGGACGACTCGGGCGCCAAACGCCGTTCCGTGGATAAGCTGATAAAATGGCTCGCCGGATATTCGCCGAATTTCTACATCTCATTCTCAATCGGCGTCTACCGCGTCACCGACCCGTCGGTGGATGTTTCGCTCATGTGCGACAGGGCGCTTTTGGCGCTGCGTTCCATAAAGAGCGGTTTCGACACGAGGCTGGCCTATTACGACGACGTACTGCGCGCCAGCCTGCTGGACGAACAGCAGCTTGTGAGCGATATGGAGGCGGCGCTGGAAAGCGAACAATTTGTACTCTATTTCCAGCCCCAGATAAACTACGGGAACGGCACCCTGACCGGCGCGGAGGCGCTGGTCCGCTGGCGGCATCCGCAAAGGGGGCTGCTCCCGCCGGCGGATTTCATCACGCTGTTTGAACAAAACGGGCTGATAACGCGGCTCGACAAATACGTTTGGGAACGCTGCTGCAAATACATACGCAGATGGATAGACCTTTTCCCGTGGGCAAGGGACTTTTCGGTATCGGTTAATGTTTCGCGCCTCGACATCTGCGATCCGCAATTATGTGATACTCTCAAAAAGATCATACGAAAATACGAACTGCCGGTCTCCGCGCTGCGGCTGGAAATTACGGAATCCGCTTATATGGAGAGCCAGCAGCAGCTCATAGACACGGTCGAGGCGCTGCGAAAAGCCGGCTTCACCGTGGAAATGGACGATTTCGGCAGCGGATATTCCTCGCTCAACACGCTGAAGGACGTCGCTGTGGACATCCTCAAGCTCGACATGAAATTCCTCAGCAACTGCGCCGACAGCGCGCGCGGCGGCAATATCCTGTGCTCGGTGATCCGTATGGCCCACTGGCTCAGGCTGCCCATAATAGCGGAAGGCGTGGAGACTAAGGCTCAGGCCGACTATCTGAAAAGCCTTGGCTGCGTCTATATGCAGGGCTATTACTTCGCGCACCCGATGCCGGACGATGATTTTGAAGAACTGCTGGCCCGGAGCGCGTCCTCGCGGATAGACAGATATCAAGACACGAATGTCGAGGGCATGGCGGCATTCTGGGACGCCTCCGCCCAGACCGCGCTTTTATTCAACAGCTTCGTCGGCGGAGCCGCGATCCTGGAATACAGCGGCGGAACGCTGGAAGCGCTGCGCGTCAACGAAAACTTCTATAAAGCGCTGGGCACGACGCGGGATGCCTGTCTTCCGGTACAGAGAGACATGCTTCGCTGTTTTGACGATGAAAACAGGGCGAAGCTCATAGAAGAGCTGACGAACGCGATCGCCACCGGAGAGGAACGCGGCTGCGAATTGCGCAGCATCCCCGGGGCCGGCGGCATAACCCGTCCGTGGACGCACAACAGGATACGTCTGCTGGCGAAAAACAAGGACAGCTCCATTCTTTATCTTTCGATCGAGGACATCAGCGGCCGCAAACGGATGGAGCTGGAGCAGGAGGTCGAGAACGAACGCCGCCGCCTGCTTATGCAGGCCACAGGCTCCGGCCTCTTTGATTACGATTATGCCTCCGACGTTTTATATTATCAGGTATATTTGCCCGGAGCGGGCGTTGAAAGGCGCTCCGTGCCTAATTGCTGCGATGGCTGTCTTGAAAGTCCGCTGCTGCATCCCGCGAGCGCCGCGGACCTGCGTCGTGTGATCGGGCAGGGGCGGCTTTCTCATCTGGACGGGGAGATCGAATTCCGCGCCAACCTGTGGGGGAAGGGAATGCGCTGGTTCAGGATGCGGTACTCGAGCGTGGAAGACGCGAACGGGCGTGTCTACCGCATCGTTGGTCAGGCCGACGACATCCAGGAATTCAAAGAGCGCGCGGAGCTGGCGGAGTCCATACGGCATCGGCTCAACGCGGCCCCTACGGCATATAAGTTCAACGACGACGTCGTGAGCCAGATATTCGACCTGTTTTACAGCTCCTCCGATATCAGCGGTGCGGTTGAGACGACCCTCGCCCTGCTCGGCGAATATTACGACCTCAGCCGCGTCTATATCATAGAAGATGTGGACGGGCACAGCGCCAGCGAGAACACCTTCGAATGGTGCGCTCCCGGCGTGGAACCGCAGAAGGAATTTCTGAAGCACGTTTCTTACGACGAGATCGGGGGATGGCGGCAATACGTCTCCTGCTTTGACGAGAGTGGAGTATTCTATTGTCCGGACATGAGCGCGCTGCCGCCGGAGATTCGCGCGATTCTTGAACGGCAGGGCATCTTCGCGGTGCTCCAGTGCGCCATCAAAGACGACGGCGTCTATTCCGGCATGGTTGGCTTTGACGAGTGCCGCGCGGATCGCCGGTGGACGGAGGAACAGGTGGGAACGCTGATGTTCGTATCGCGCATCGTCTCTTCATTCCTGCTCAAACTGCGCAAATCCGACAACGCGGCCTTCTCCGCCGATTTCCGCGCCGCGCTCGACGACAACTCCGCCTTTGTCTATATCATCACGTCCGATACCTTCGAGGTCATTTACAGCAACAAGGCGATCCAGGATTTTTACAAAAATGATTTTGTCGGCAAAAACTGTTACCGGGAATTTATCGGGCGCGATGAGCCATGTGAAGAGTGTCCCGTCCTGCGCCTGCACGACCCGAAAGCGCCGCGCGTCGTGGAGGTGCAGCGCGCGGACGGAATGCTCGTGCTCTCTTACGTCTCCCCGCTTCGCTGGAACGGGCGCGATATGGTGATGGTCTCGTGCGTCGACATAACGGAGAGCAAAAAGGTGGAGCTTGCGCTCTCGTCTGCCAACATCGCGCTCTGGACCTATGATATAAAGGAAGACTGCTTCACGATATCGGCAAACAGCGCTTACCGCTACGGCGTCAAAGAAGTGTTGGCCGGAGCCTACCGCGCGGCGCTGGCGGACGGCATCGTAATGCCGGACAGCGCCGTCGAATATACGGCGCTCCATGAAAAGATCAAAAACGGCGAAAGGACCGCCTCGGCAACGATCCACTACAACAAAAAGCTCTGGCCGGCCGAGTGGATGACCGTCACGTACACCGCCGTATTCGACCCCTCCGGCAAGCCGTCGATGGCGATCGCGATCGGCCAGGACGTCACCGCGCTGATAAAGGGCGGCAAAAAAGACTAATGCCGCGCGTCCCCGCGTTTCGCGCGGGGACGCGCGGTCGTCGTGGACTGTCTCTGTTGTTTATTGTCCGCCGATCAGCACCCTGAATCCGTACCCCGCAAAGACGCGCGCCGCCGCGGCCATCCTCTCGTCGTCGGGCGTCTCAAAGTCCTCTATCGCGAATTCCCTGCCGAGCCGCCGGTATTTCTCCGAGGCCGATTTGTGGAGCGGCAGCAGGTTCACCGTCCGCACGGACGTCTCATCGCGCAGAAAACGGCAGAGCTCCTCCAGCGCCTCTTTATCGTCGTTCACGTTCGGGATCACCACCATGCGCAGGACGATCTCCTTCCCCAGCTCCGAGAGGCGGCGCAGGTTGGCCTTGATCGGCGCGTTGTCAGCCCCCGTGTATTTCCGGTGTTCGGCGGCGCGGATATGCTTGACGTCGAAGAGGAAAAGGTCGACGTAAGGCGCGGCCTTTTCCACCGCCTCGCGCGGGGCGAAGCCGCTCGTCTCGACCGCCGTGTGCAGTCCCCGCGTCTTCGCGAGCGTCAGGCATTCGCGGAGGAAATCGGCCTGAAGGAAGGGCTCGCCGCCGGAGAATGTCACGCCGCCGCCCGATTCCTCGTAGAAGATCCGGTCCTTTTCCGCCTCGGCGACAACCTCCGCCGCCGTGACGCTTCTGCCGACCTTTTCCAGCGCCTCGGCCGGACAGTTTTCGGCGCATCTGCCGCAGAGGCGGCACTTCCCGGCGTCGAGAGAGATCCCGCCGTCCCTCGGCGAGAGCGCGCTGGCGGCGCAGAGTGAGACGCATTTTTTACAGCCGACGCAGCGCTGCCGGTAATAGACGATCTGCGGCTTGACGGATAGCCCCTCGGGGTTGTGGCACCAGAGGCACGCGAGCGGGCAGCCCTTGAAAAATACCGTCGCCCTGATGCCGGGGCCGTCATGGATAGCGTAATGCTCGATGTTGAAAATCGTGCCGTTCATCTGCCGCCCTCCCCTTCGCCTCCCGCGGCTTCGGCGGCCTTGGCGAATTTGCGCCCCGCGAGGAAAAAGCGCGCGTCCCTGAGCAGCATGAAGAGCAGCATCACGATGCCGATGTAGCTGCAAAGCGTGTAGATGATATTGATGAAGCTGCGGTATGGCACATAAAGGGCCATCAGCAGGCCGAGCACGCCGACGCCGACGGTGATGAGGCGGAAGCGGCGCGAAAGGTCGCCGCCCGCGAAGCGGCTGGAGGTCGTCCAGAGCAGGGGCACGGCGGTGGTGTAGACGCTGCCGAGCACGATGAAGGCAAAGAAGTTGCCGAGCAGGGGCGAGAGCCTGTTCGCCAAGATCAGGTTGGGGATGGCGGCGGTCGCGACCTCTTTGATGTTGCCGATGAGCGCGAACGAGCCCACCGTGGTGGTGACGAGGACCGCGAAGCAGGCGAGCACGATGCCGGTCGACAGCTCTTTGAGATCGCTCCTGGCCCCGAGCTCCGCCGAGAAGGCCGCGAACCAGCCGATCACAGTGACGGAATGGAAGATAGAGCCGATCCAGAGGTTGGGGCCGATCGATATCTGTCCCAGATTGCCCTCCCGGATCAGGCGGAAGCCCTCGGGAATGTTTTCATAGCTGCGCGCCAGTGTGAAGAGCGAGATAAGAAAGACGCTGACGATGAGGATAGGCCCAAGCTGCCCCAGCACTCTCACGATACCGCGCAGTCCGAAGATGTTCGTCGTCACGACGAAGAAACAGAAGATGACCGCGCCGAGCCATTCCGGCATCGCGAACTGCTGCGCGAGGGCGGCGGCCGCGCCGCTGCACATCACCATATAGCAGAGGCCGCAGGAGATGATGATGAAGATGTCGAAGGCGAGGCCGATGATCTTGCCGCAGTAATAGGTGAAGATATCGCCGTGCTGTTTGAATTTTTCCCGCGCCCCCGCCCGCGTGAAGCTCCAGTTGTAATACCAGAAGATCACCAGCGCCAGCATCGGCCCCAGTAAAAAATGCCAGCCGTAGGCGAAACGAAGATAATACTGCATGAGGTCCTGTCCAGTGGCGTAGCCCGAGCCGAAATAATAGCTGATGTAGCTGCCGGCGAAAATGAGGATCGATTTCCAACCGCCGGTTTTCCCGTTGATATTTGTCATCACAAAGCCTCCGTCTCTTTAGCCTAACTGTGGGCCGTCCTGCGGATGATCTCGTCCTGCAGCGACCTGCCGACGGCGTTGAAATAATCGCTGTATCCCGCCACGCGCACGATGAGATTGCGGTACTTCTCCGGCTCCCTCTGCGCCCCGCGCAGCGTCTCCGCGTCGCAGACGTTGAACTGGAGGTGATAGCCGCCGAAGCGGAAATAGGTCCGTATCAGCCCCGCGAGCTTTTGGATGCCGTTCTCGTCCTTCAGCGCGTCGGGCAGGAACTTCATATTCAGCAGCGTGCCGCAGGTGCGGGCGTGGTCCATCTTCGCCGCCGACTTCAGCACGGCGGTCGGTCCGCCGCGGTCCGCCCCCTGCGCCGGCGATATCCCTTCGGAGAGCGGCGTGAAGGCCGCGCGCCCGTCAGCCGTCGCCAGCGTCATCTCGCCGAAATACATGTGGCAGGTGGTGGGGAGCATATCCATGCGGTAGGTGCCGCCACGGCTGTCGGGCCTGCCGTCCACGGCGTCGATGAAATAATCGGAAATTTCCTTCATGATGGCGTCGGCGTAATCGTCGTCGTTGCCGTAGCGCGGGGTGCGGTTCGCGAAGACGGCGCGCATCTCCCCGCGGCCCTCGAAGTTGCCGTCGAGCGCCTCCACCGTCTCGGCGAGAGTGTACCTTCCCTCGTCGAATACGTGCTTTTTGATCGCGGCGAGGCTGTCCGTCACCGTGCCGATGCCGACGCCGGGCAGCATCGAGATGCTGTACTTCGGGCCGCCGTCGTTGTAGTTCCTGCCCTTGGCGACACAGCCCTCGATGAGCGAGGAGAGGAAGGACTGCGGCAGGTATTCGGCGAACATGCGCTCGAGATACTGCGTCCCGCGCAGCTTGGTCTCGATGACGTGCTTCGCCTGGAGCTTGAAGGCCGCGATCAGCTCGTCATAGTCAGCGAAGTCCGCCGCCGCGCCGCTTGCCGGGCCGATCCGGCGCTTTGTCCGCGGATCGACGCCGTCGTGGAGCGCGAGTTCGAGTATCTTCGGGAAGTTGATATAGCCGATGAGCGGCGCGGCCTCCTTGCCGTAGCAGGTCGTCTCCACGCAGCCGCAGACGCCGCCGCCGCGCGCGTCGGCCAGCGTCTTGCCGGTGCGCAGCTGCTGTTCGATCGCCGCGTCGGCGTTGAAGACCGCCGGGAAGCCGCGCCCTTTGCGGATCACGCGGCAGGCGTATTTGAGAAATTCGTCGCTGTTGACGCGGCTGAGCAGGATGTGTGCCTGCGGCTGGATGAATTCGATCTCGTCGAGTATGTCGAGGAAGACGTAAGAGAGCTCGTTGACCGCGTCCGTCCCCTCCGGCGTCATCCCGCCGAGGCTGATGTTGACGAAGTCGTTGTAAGTCCCGCTTTCGAGCGCGCTCACGCCGTACTTGGCCGGCGCGGGGTGATTGTTGAACTTTATCCACCAGGCGCATAGAAGCTCCTTCGCGAAACCCTTCGTCAGCGCGCCGCTCTCGACGTCTTTTTTATAGAAGGGGTAAAAATGGCGGTCGATATGCCCGGGATTGCAGCCGTCCCAGCCGTTGGCCTCTGTGACCACGCCGACATGGAGGAACCAGTAGGTCTGCAGCGCCTCCCAGAGGTCGCGCGGCGCGTGCGCGGGGACGCGGCGGCAGACGTCGGCCATCTTTTCCAGCTCCGCCCGTCTCGCGCCGTCCGCGCAGAGAGCCGCTTTCTCAGCCAGCAGCTCCGCGTATTTCTTGGCGTAGAGGATGAGCGCGTCGCAGGCGATATCCATCGCCGTCAGCTCCTCCCGCTTGTCGGAGGCCTCGGGGTCGTTCATGAAATCAAGCGCCGCCGCAGCGGACTTGATCTCCTCCTTTATCCCCAGCAGCCCCGTCCCGTAGATCTTTCCGTCCAGCGCCATCGAGCCGGGCGCGCGCTGCTCCAGCGTCTCCGTGATGAGGCCGCTTTCGTAAATATCCATCCACTCGCGCTCCAGCCGGCCGAATACGCGATCCCGCAGCGAACGGCCGCGCCAGTAGGGAATGATTTCGTTTTTGTAAAGATCCTTCGTCTCGTCGGAGACGTTGTAGGGGATCATCCTCTGTGAGGCGAGCATCTCCAAATCTTCGAGCGAGTGGCAGGCGATCTCGGGGAAGGTGGGGATGCGTTTGGGGGCGCTCCCGCGCTCGCCGACGATCAGTTCGTCGTCGCCGAGATAGAGCTCCTTCTTTTGAAAAAGGTCCTTGAGGGCCAGCGCGCGCAGCACGGGGATGCTGTACTTGCCGTCATTTTCCCTGTAAAAGGCCGTGATCACGCGCGCCCTTTCGGGATCGATCCAGACCTCGGCCTCCCGACTGAGTTCTCTGAGGCGCTTCACCCTCTGCGTGAGCGCGAGGCGCGGGCCATCTGCCGGCGCAGCGCCCAATGGCTGTGACGTCATAAAAAAACCTCCTGTTCAGTTGTCAGTTTTGGTTATCGTCTTGGCGGGGAAATAGATTGTCGCCGGTGCGGCGCGGGAATGCCGCGCGCCGCCCGGTGATCGGCTGCCGTCAGTCTTCCAATACGGCGGAAAGAGAGCGCAGGAAGGAGCCGGCGGGGAAGGCCGCGATCTTCTCCGCGGTGAGGAAGATCCCGTCCATATAGATGTCGCTCGTAAAATCCTGCACCGATATCTTTATCACTTCATCCTTGCGCGCGAGCGTGATCTCATGTCCCGAGAAAGGCCCGGGCCAGGGGAGGCGCTGCGAGAAGACCGGCACGCCTTCGATAGCGGCGCCGAGGACGCCGGCGTAGCTTTCCCTGCTCGCGACCGCGCCTAAAGCGCCCTCGGAGGCCGCCGCGGCCGCGAGAGCCGCCGCCGTGCCGCTGGGGGCGTTCGCCATTTCGTTCGTGTGCTGGTCGGTGATCGTGACGTACGGATAATATTTGCGCGCATGCTTGATGAAATCGGCGGCGAGGCTGATGCCGAGCCCGTAATTGGGGATCACGGCCCAGCGCAGGCCGCGCGCCGCGACCTCGTCCCTGTACGGCGCGAGCTGTTCCTCCGTGAGGCCGGTCGTGCCGATGACGGCGTTGAGCCCCGCGTCGAGATAGGCGCGCATATTGTTCTCAAGGACCGGCGTCGCGGAAAAATCTATCGCCACGTCCGGGCGGCTCGCCTTCAGCGCCTCCGCGAGCGACGGCAGGATCGTCATTCCCAGCTCCTTCGTCCCCGCCGCGACGCCTATGTCGAGGCCGGTCTCCTTCGCCCATCCTCCGACAAGCTCAAATCCCTCTTTCGCCTCGATAGTCTTCACGATCGCACGTCCTACATTTCCTGAAATCCCGGTAACAAAAACTCTGATCATCGCTCTTCCTCCCATCGCCCTGCGGCTGATATTTTTCTTTTACAGCCGCATGATATCACGAAGGGATTTACCTGCACAAGAACGCAAAAAAATATTAGATACTAAAGCAAAGTTGAGTATTGACAACAATAGTGTAACAATCATAAAATCGCCTTGAAAACGTTTGCCGGGCGACAGCGCCCGCCGCGCCGCGGAGAAAATTTAAAGTATGGAGGAAGCGCCGAGAATGCTGAAATTTAAATACATGATCGACATCATTGACGGACACACCGCCGGCGAGCCGGTCAGGCTTGTCACGGCCGGGCTGCCCCAGATAAGGGGCCGGAGTATGCTGGATAGGATGAATTATTTCAGGGAAAACTATGACGGCCTGCGCAAGATGATCCTGCGCGAGCCGCGCGGGCACAACGACATGTACGGGGCCGTCCTGCAGCCGCCGGTGACGGACGACGGCGACATGGGGCTCTTTTTTATTTATAACGGCGGCGTGAGCACCATGTGCGGACACGCAACGATCGGGGCCGTAAAAATGGCCGTAGATACCGGCATCGTCGCCGTGCCTGACGACGGCGTATCCGTGATAAAGGTGGACACGCCCGCCGGCCGCGTCACAGCCGCCGCCGACGTTCACGGCGGCAGGGCGGTGAGCGTCGCGTTTACGAACGTCCCCTCCTTCGTCTATGAGGACGGCATCAGGGTCCCAGTCAAGGGCATCGGCGAAGTCGAGGTCGCCGTGGCTTACGGCGGCGCCTTTATGTGCTTCGTGGAAGAAGAAAAGCTCGGACTCAAAGTCCTGCCCGAAAACAGGGCGCAGATCGCGGCGCGCGCCGTCGAGATAAAAGATTGGCTCAATGAAAACGTCGATATCCGCCATCCGCAAAACCCGGGGATAAAGGGGATATACGGAACGCTCGTCACCTCACCCGTGGAAAAGAGAGAGGGCGGCTATGAGAGCAGGAGCGTCTGCGTCGTCGGCGAAGGGGCCGTGGACCGTTCGCCCTGCGGAGTCGGCACCTCCGCGCGAATGGCGCTGCTCATCGCGAGAGGCCAGATGGATAAAAAGGACGATTTCTACTCGACGAGCATTCTCGGCACGGAATTCGTCGGCTCCGTCGCGGCGTCTGAGGACGTCTGCGGTAAAGAGGCGATAATCCCCCAAATCAAAGGCTCCGCCTACATCAGCGGTTTCAACAAACTCGTCCTTGACCCGAGCGACCCGCTCCCGGAAGGATTCTTCCTTTAGGAGGGGCGTCGCTTGCCCGATCTATAAAAATTAAAAATTGAAGTGAATTTTGTCGCGGGGGCCCCGATATGCGAAGGCGGCCCCCGCGATAAGATGCTATAATGCCCCTATATGATTCCGGCGAAACGAGGATTTCGTAATGGATTACGAACTGAAAGACTGCACCAGACCGGGGGCCGAACTGAAGGATACGGGATTCGGTTACACGCTCTCCCTGATAGGCGGCAAATACAAGATGATAATCATCTATTCCCTCGCGCAGCACGGCAACACGATGCGCTTCAACGAACTGCACCGCTTCATCGGCAACGTCTCCTTCACCGCCCTCAGCACCGCGCTGAAGGAGCTCGATGCGAGCGGACTCGTCGAACGCAAGGAATTCCCGCAGATCCCGCCGCGCGTGGAATATTCGCTGACGGAAAAGGGCGTCTCGCTGCTCCCGCTGATGGAAGACCTCTGCGCCTGGGGCAAAAAACACCGCCCCGCCCGGTAAGCGGGAACATTTCTCCTGTGTCGGAGCGCGCCCGTTCAGTTGGGCGAAAACGGCAAATAGCTGGAAACGGCTCCTTGCCCTCGCGCGCGGCTGTCCTGTAAAAGACAGTATCTAACCGGAGTATTCCTTATGCCTCGCCATATCCTTCAGCTCCTGCAGCGTTTCGGGTGTGATGTCGCGTGAAAAATAGGAGCAGTAGACGGAGTTGTTTTGCAGCAGCGGTTCTTCCCGGAGTTCCGGCAGCTTGGCCGCGGCCTCTTCAAAGTGCGGCGTGCCGGGGATGGGGGAAAACTCGGCGAGTTTCGGCGTGCCGCCGTTTTCCCAGACGAAGCGTATCGTCTCTTTCACCGAATCAAGATCCTGTCCCGGCAGGCCGGCGAGGATGTATGTTTCGCAGTCCTTTGAACCGTAGCCGGCGGACAGCAGGTTTTTCACCGCGGCGGCGTATTCTCCGCGCGCCACCTTGCCGGAGCCGTCGCGAGCCACCTTGGGGTCGATGCTCTCAAGCGAGAGGCGTATCGTTTTAAAATTATTTTCATAAAGCACCCGCGCGCAGGTCTCGTCGATCTGGCGCACGTGGAGGCCGTTGGGGGTGTGCAGCCGCAGCCCGCCCCCGTAACGTGCCATAATTTCACGACAGAGGGGGTAAAAGAAATTTTCCTTGTCCAGCAGCAGCGCGTCGTCGTAGAAGGCAAAATCCCCCGCGCCCAGACCGGCCTGGAAGTCTATCTCGCGCAGCACATCGCCGAGCTCCCGCCGGCGGTATTTCGGCCACAGTATGTTTGAGGCGCAATAGCGGCAGGAGAAGGGGCAGCCGAAGGAGGTCATCACCACTCCGTAAGAGGGGCTGCCGTAAAGATCCATCGCGGGGTACGGAGCCTCCGGCTCACGGCGGTCCCGCACAAGGAGGTCGGCCCCGAGCGCCGCCGCATGTTCCGGGCACAGGCTTGCGTATGTGCCCCCCAGCGCCACGGGGCTTTGCGGAAATATCTCTTTCAGCACCTCTATCATCCACCGCACCCCCGGGTACCAATAGGTCATCGCCGAGGTGAGGAATATATAATCCGGCGCTTTTACCGACGCCAGTAATGAAGTTATCTCGCTTTTGCCCAGGCCGAAATGGTTGTACCGGCGCGGTATGGCGCGGTAAACTTCCGGTTTTTCGATCTCCGTTTTCCTGATTTTCGCGCGGCCGAAGCTCTTTTCGCCCTCCGCGGCCAGCGCGACGCAGTCCAGCAGGGAGACTTCGTTGTGTTCTCTCACGCTTTGCAGAAGGTAGAGCAGTCCGAGCGGTTTCGACCAGAGGTCCATGAAGGCGAAGTCGCGCACAGGCGGGTTCACTCCGAGTATCCGCGCGCCGCGTATCGCGAGCAGCTCCCCGCTTTCTATCCTAAGGGGGCGTTTTTTTATCTCAGGGGTTTGTGAAATGGTTTTACCGGTCATCGACGCGCCTCTCCATAATAATAAACTTGAGCCGGTTTCATAGTTTAATTCAAAAACGGCTCTCATGGAAGGGGCAGCGCCGGCGCGACGGGATATAAAGGCCGCGGAAAAGTTCACGCGGCCCGTCTTATCCTGTAATTTTTGCCTTTGCCCGCTTACGGGGCGCTGCGGTTTTTAAAAGTCGAACTTGATGCCCTGCGCGAGCGGCATCTCGCTTGAATAGTTGACGGCGTTGCTCTGGCGGCGCATGTATCCCTTCCAGGCGTCGGAACCGCTCTCGCGGCCGCCGCCGGTCTCCTTTTCGCCGCCGAAGGCTCCGCCGATCTCGGCGCCGTTTGTGCCGATGTTGACATTGGCGATGCCGCAGTCGGAGCCCGCGTAGCTGAGGAATTTTTCAGCCTCGCGGAAGTCGGTGGTAAAGATCGACGAAGAGAGGCCGTGTATGACGCTGTTGTGGATCTTTAGAGCGTTCTCGACCGGTCCGCCGTAGGTGATCACGTAGAGGATGGGACAAAATCTCTCCTCTTTGACGAGCGGCATATCAGCGCTCATTTTGAAGATCGCCGGGCGCGCGTAGCATGGGCCGAGCTCAGGCAGCAGCCCACCGCCGTAAAGCAGCTCGCCGCCCTGGGCGGCGGCCTCTTCACAGGCCTTGACGTAATCCTCCGCCACGCCGGCGTCCACGAGCGGGCCGATGTGCACCCCGTCTTTAAGCGGATCTCCGATCATCAGCTTGCCATACGCGGCGGCCAGCCGGCGGACCGTCTCCTCGTATTTGCTCTCGTGCACGATGACGCGGCGCGTGCTGGTGCAGCGCTGCCCGGTCGTGCCCACCGCTCCGAAGACGATGCCGGGTATCGCCTGCGAAAGGTCGGCGTGTTCCGTGACGATGGCCGCATTGTTGCCGCCAAGTTCGAGTATCGCACGCCCGAAATGTTTGGCGACGGTCTCGCCGACGTGACGCCCGATCCCGGTGGAGCCGGTGAAGGAGACGAGGCGGGCGCGGCTGTCCTCCAGCATGATCTCGCCGACGTCGCGGCCGGAGCCGATGATGAGGTTGAATACGCCCTCGGGCATGCCGTTCTCTTCCATGACTTCCGCGACGATCTTCTGGACCGCGATCGCGCAGAGCGGCGTTTTGCTCGACGGCTTCCAGATGACGACGTCTCCGCAGACGGCGGCGATCATCGCGTTCCACGACCAGACGGCGATGGGGAAGTTATAGGCTGAAATGACGGTGATCGGCCCGAGAGGATGCCACTGTTCCATGAGGCGGTGCTCCGGGCGTTCCGACGGCATCGTCAGCCCGTAAAGCTGGCGCGAGAGGCCTACAGCGAAATCGCAGATGTCGATCATCTCTTGAACTTCGCCCATGCCCTCCTGCAGGATTTTGCCCATCTCCATGGAGACCAGGCTTCCGAGGTTTTCTTTGTTTTCGCGGATACGCAGCGCGATCTTACGCACGATCTCGCCTCTGACGGGCGCCGGTACGGCGCGCCATTTTAAGAAGGCCTCCTCCGCGGCCGTCATGACTCTTTCATAATCGCCGGCGTCGGCGCACTGAATACTTCCCAGCGGCTGGTTGTCGACCGGCGAATAGCTGACGAGTTTTTTTGTCTTTTCAGAAGCAAACCACTTAATTCCTGTGGAAGCGCCCTTGCAGAGGCCGTCCACCCCTAACTTTGCCGTCAATGTCTTTTTGTCCATACGATACGTTCCTCCTCTTTAAGCGAAGCTGCCTGCAGCATCTACCTTTTTTTGCCGATGCAGTGTAGCACGATTTTTATTAAAATGCAATTAAGTTGCAATAACGAACTAAAGACATAATTTAGTTTACTAATATTTAGAAGCATATACATATCTTCCCCCGCCGCGCGCCATGTACGGAGGGAGTGATTTCAAAATTTCTTATCAATACGGATATTGGTCAGACCATAAAAGAAAAATTTCTCAATATATTGTGTTTTGTATTTTGCTCACGAATTAGTTTAGATTGACAATAAAATGAAAAAAAGTGCATAAAACGCCAAAAAACGGCTGGTATCAACGTTATAAATTGCTTTCACAAATCATACGACTTATTGTTTCGCTGAAATGTGCTAAATTTTTTAACTATTTAGAATATGTAAAAAGGCTTGCAAACATTTGGAAAAAGTAGTATAAGGTGTACTGGGCAGTCCACCAAGGAGGTTTTTTCACAATGATAGAAGCGCCGGTTTCAAGAGGAACTCGAATCTATGAAAAAGTGGTTGAAAAACTGAAAGGTGAAATCGCCGCGGGCAATATCCTTCCGGGTGATCCGCTTCCCTCTGAGCGTCAGCTCATGGATGCTTTCGGGGTCAGCCGCAGTTCTCTGCGCGAGGCGTTCCGCGTGATGGAGCTTCTCGGCCTCATTGAGTCCATCCCCGGCAAGGGGCGCTTTGTGCGTCATCCGCGCACCATCTCCGAGGACAGAAACACGATACAGCTTGAGGATTCCGCCATCCTTGAATTGATGGAGGCGCGCCGCATCCTCGATCCCGCGATCGCCGCGGAGAGCGCCATGCGCGCCACCCCCTCTGACCTCACAAGGATACTGCGTGTCATTACAGCGACGGAAAAGACGCTTTCCAGTCCGGAGGAGCGCGCTCAGGCCGACTTTGACTTCCACCTTCTCCTCGCCGAGGCGACGCATAATTTTGTCTTCATAAACCTTACGAGGATGAACTTCGACCTGATACTTGCCACGCACGAGAGGATATACAACCTCCTGGACGACAAGGACGCGTTTTTGAACGAGCACCGGGACATGTACGACGCCATCCTCGACCATAACGTCGAGAAGGCGCGCGAGGCGGCCTCGCATCACATCGACAGGATTTACCGCACGCTGCACAAGGGAATCGCGGCGGGCGAATAAATACAACAAAGAAAACAAGTGTGGGACAGAAAACAAAATTTATAGGAGGAATTGCAACAATGGAGAAAAAGATCAGAGAGCTTTTTCCTGAAATCGAATGGATTAAGGACCCCGAACTGCAGGCCAAAGTGGTGGCTTCCTATGTGGACGCCCTCAAGACGGGCGGCTGGGAGCCCGAGGATATGGACAAGATCCCCTTTACGCTCCTCATTCCGAACTGCCCCTTCTCTTATCTTGAGCATGTCCGCGGCGTAACGCGAGTTGCCAAGCGCGCGATGGACGAGTTCAACGCCATCTATGCCGCGAAGGACGCGAAGTTCACGATCGACAACGACCTGCTCGTGGCGGGCGCGCTGCTGCACGACGTAGGCAAACTCGTTGAGTATGCGCGCAACGAAAAGGGCGAGACCGTCAAGTCAGCCAACGGCAAGAACCTCCGCCATCCCTTCTCCGGAACCGTCATCGCGCTGCGCAACGGCTGTTCCGACGCGATCGGCCACATAATCGCCAACCACGCGCACGAGGGCGACGGCACGCTTCGCAGCCCGGAGGGCGTCCTCGTTAACAAGGCCGACTTTATCAATTTTGAGTCGGTAAAGTCGTTCCTCGGAATGAAATAAATTCTCTACCTAATCCAATACGGAGGGATATCAAAAATGGGCAAGACATCTATCGTCAAGATCATGGAAAGGGCATCCGGCCATCCTGTAAAGGTCGGAGACCGCGTCTGGTGCAACATCGACTGGGCGACCTGCCGCGACTTCGGCGGCGCGAACGTCGTTCTCCAGTTTGAGAAGGAGATGGGCAAGGACGCGAAGGTATGGGACCCCGACAAACTCGCCTTCACCTTTGACCTTCAGGCTCCCGCGCACTCGGAAAAGGTCGCCACGAACCAGAAGATAATCCGCGAGTTCTGCAAGAAGCAGGGCGTCACCCGCCTCTTCGATATCAACCACGGCATCGGCCAGCATGTAATGCTCGAAGCCGGGATGATAAAACCGGGCGACGTCGTTCTCGGAACGGACAGCCACATGAACCTTCTCGGCGCCGTCGGCTCTTTCGCGACGGGCGTAGGCAACTCGGACATCGCCGCCTCATACATCGCGGGCACGAACTGGTTCCGCGTCCCCGAGACGATGAAGATCGAGGTCACGGGAAAATTTAAAAAGGGCGTCTGCATGAGAGACCTCCTGACACATATCGTCGGCGACCTCGGAGCCGGCGGCATGGACTTCCTCGCCGTTGAGTTCACGGGCGAGACGATCGAAAACGCGACCCTCGACGAGCGCATCACGCTCTGCTCGATGGTCACCGAGATGAGCGGGAAGGTCCCCCTCATCATGCCGAACGGCGACGTGCTCAAATGGCTCGTCGAGCGCGCCGGCCCCGAAGTCGCGAAGCTCGCCGAAGAGCTGAAGGCCGATCCAGACGCCGAATACTGCAAGGTCATCCGCTACGACGTGACGGACCTTGAGCCGCTCGCCTCCTGCCCCGACGCTCCCGACAACGTGAAGCCGGTGCGCGAGATCGCGGGTACTGTCGTCGACCAGGTCCATATCGGCTCCTGCTCGAACGGCCGCTACGAAGATATCAAGGCCGCCCACGAGGTGCTGATGGCCGGCGGCGGCAAGGTCAGCCCGAAGGTACGCACGATCATCACCCCCTCGACGACGGAGATACAGCTCCGCTGCGTGAAAGAGGGGATGGCCGAGGACTTCCTCAACGCCGGGATCGTCTTCACGAACCCGACCTGCGCGCTCTGCACAGCGGAGCATTATGGCGCGATGCCCTCCGGCGACGTCGGCTGCTCGACGACGAACCGCAACTTCATCGGCAAGGTCGGCAAGGGCAGCCACACCTACCTGATGAGCCCGATGACCGCGATGGCGACGGCCGTCAAAGGATGCATCACAGATCCGAGAGACATACTGAAATAGACAGAGGAGGAAGAATGTTATGAGCGAAATTCTCAAGGGCAGAGCGTGGGTATTCAGCGATGACGTCGACACCGACCTCATCTATCACAACAAATATCTCGCGGAGACCGATCCCAAGAATATGCCGCAGTATGCCTTCGAATACTATCCCGGCAAAGAAAACTTCGCCAAGGAAGTGAAACCCGGCGATTTCGTGGTGGCCGGCAAGAACTTCGGCTGCGGCTCAAGCCGTGAGCACGCCGTCTACTGCCTCGAGTACGCCGGAGTCCCCTGCGTCCTCGCGGAGACCTGCAGCCGCATCTATTATAGAAACGCGATCAACAACGGCTATCCCGTCCTCTTTGTGAAGGGCATCTCCGAAGCGATCAAAGAGGGAAAGATCAAGGACGGCGACCAGCTCGAAGTCGAGCTGGCCACGGGGACGATCAAAGACGTCACCAACGGCAACACCTTCCACGGAGACGCCGTCAGCGATCTTGAAAACGACATAATGAAAGCCGGCGGCCTCATGAACTACATGAAGGCCAAAGCGGCCGCGAAGTAGAGAGCAGCAGAGGGAGGATAAATCTTATGGGCAAGACATTTGCAGAAAAGGCCCTGGGCAGGGCGGCCGGATACGAAGTCGTCGCCAACCAGGTCGTGACGGTAGAGCCGGACTGGTGCATGAGCCACGACAACGGCGCTCCGATAGCCAGGACCTTTAAAAAGATCGGCGTCAAAAACGTAAAATATCCCGAGCGCATCTGTTTCATCCTTGACCACGCAGTCCCCGCGCCCTCAAGCGACCACGCCGTGAACCATAAAGAGGTCCGCGAATTCGTGAAGGAGCAGGGCATCCCCAACTTCTACGACGTGAAGAGCGAAGGCGGCGTCTGCCATCAGAAGATGTGCGAAGAGGGCTATGCCCTTCCCGGGCTCGTCATGGTGGGCAGCGACAGCCACACCTGCACCTACGGCGCCTACGGCGCCTTCTCGACCGGCATCGGCCGTTCCGAGATGGCGGCGGTCTGGGCCACCGGCAAGCTCTGGTTCAAGGTCCCCGAGAGCATGAAGGTCGTCGTCACCGGCAAATTCAAGCCCGGCGTCTCGGCGAAGGACTTCATCCTCAAGTTCATCGGCGACGTGCGCGCCGACGGAGCGGACTACATGAGCGTTGAATTCCACGGCGAGGGGATCGAGAATATGAGCATCGCCGAGCGCATGACCCTCTGCAACATGGGCATCGAGTTCGGCGCGAAGAACGCCGTCTGCCGCCCCGACGGGAAGGTCCTCGACGCGATAAAGGACAACGCGAAGAGCGACAAGTGGGAGGCCATCTGGGCCGACGACGACGCTGTCTACGCGAAGGAGCTCCACTATGACCTCGGCGACATCACGCCAGGCGTCGCGAAGCCGCATAAGGTCGACAACTACGCGCCGATCGAAGAGGTAAAGGGCACGCCGATCCACGAGGCGTTCCTCGGCTCCTGCACCAACGGACGCATCGAGGACCTCCGGCTTGCCGCCGGGATACTCAAGGGCAAGAAGGTCGCCGTCCGCACGGTCGTCATCCCCGCCTCCTGGATCGTCTATCGCCAGGCGATGAAAGAGGGACTCTTCGACATCTTCCTCGACGCTGGATGCGTCATCTGCAACCCAGGCTGCGGCCCCTGCATGGGCAACCATGAGGGCATACTCGCGCCCGGCGAAGCGGCGATCAGCACGGCCAACAGAAACTTCAAGGGACGTATGGGCGATAAAGAGAGCTTCATCTATCTCGCAAGCCCGATGACAGTGGCAGCATCTGCAATCAAGGGCGAAATATCAGACCCGAGGGAGGCGCTATAATTATGTCAGTTAAAGGTAAAGTCTGGAAATACGGCGACGACGTCAACACCGACGTCATCTTCCCGGGAAAATATACCTATACCATCAAGGAACGCGCGGATATGGCGAAAGTCGCCTGCGAAGACCTTGATCCCGAGTTTACGAAGAACGCCCAGCCCGGCGACATCATCGTCGGCGGTAAAAACTGGGGCTGCGGCTCCAGCCGCGAGCAGGCGGTATCCTGCCTCAAAGAGCGCGGCATCGCGGCGATCATCGCGAAGAGCTTCGCCCGTATCTACTACCGCAACTGCTTCAACGAAGGCCTGCCGATCATCATCTGCGCCGACGCGGTGGAGGCGATCAACGCCGGAGACGTGGTGGAGATAGATTTTGACCGCGGCGTCATCATCGCCGGAGGCAAAGAATATCCCTTCCCCCCCTATCCCGAATTCGTCCAGGGGCTGATCAAAGACGGCGGGCTTATACCGCACGTCAAGAAAGAACTGGGGCTGTAGCGCGCCGCTGATTATACGCGCCACTCGCGTCGCGGACAGGCCTCGCCAGACGCTCCAACGTATTGATATACGCCTCCGCGTCCGGCGGGACCTGCCCGCTTAGCGACCGGCACATCAAATCAGCGGAGTATGCGTTGGTTTTGACCATAAAAAACAAACTTTAAGAGGAGGAAATATAAAAATGGCACGCAACATAATGAAGGTAAAAGAGACGAAGGATCGCTACGACGTAACCTACATGGCGGGAGACGATTCCGGCTTTGATATGATGGAGGGCGCGCTCCTCGTCCTCGACGCGATGAACCTGCCCATCAACTGGCACCGCGCCGACCTCGGCTGGTGCATGTGGGAGAAGTCAAACAAGAAATTCGGCGAGGGCGACCCGCGCTGCAACACCGTTCCGCCCGAAACGATCAAATCGATCCGCGACACGGACGCCACGCTTATGGCGGCCATCACCTCCAAGGCCGGCGTGAAGGGCTTCAAGTCCGCCATCCTTCAGATGCGTCAGCTCTTTGACCTCTACATCAATATCCGCCCCGCGAAGAAGCTCCCCGGAATCGGCACCCCGCTCGCGAAGGACCCCAACATCGACATCGTCATGTTCCGTGAGAACACCGAAGACCTCTACGCGGCGGTGGAATTCTTCCCGCTCCCGAAAGAGATGTTCGACCTCCATCCCGGCATGGAGCGCTTCAAGGAAGGCAAGGGCGACGTCGCCGTTTCATGGCGCGTATTCTCCGAGCAGGGCTGCGAGCGCATAATCCGCGCCGCGTTTGAATATGCGAAGGCGACCGGCCGCAAGACGGTACACTGCGGCAACAAGGCCAACGTCATCCGCCAGACAGACGGCATGATGAAGAGAAAGTTCCTTGAGATCGCGAAGGAATACGAGCAGTACGGCATCAAGGCCTATGAAGAGAACGCCGACGCGACGGCGATGTGGCTCATCAAGAACCCGCAGGACTACAGCGTGGTCGTGGCCTCCAACGTATTCGGAGACATCCTCTCCGACGAAGCCTCGCAGCTCACCGGCGGCCTGGGCTTCGCCCCGTCGGGAAACATCGGCGTCGACGCGGCGATCTTTGAGCCGTCAAGCGGTTCCGTGCCGAAGTACGCCCATAAGTACCGCGTCAACCCGAGCGCGATGATCCTAACCGCGAAGATGATGCTCGAATATCTCGGCCTCGACGAAGACGCGAAGAAGATCGAAAAGGCGCTCGGCGAAGTCCTCGTAGAGAGCAAGCCCGGAACGCTTACATACGACGTCCTGCGCGACTTCCGCGGCGACCCCGACTGGGAGAAGAACGCGGCCTCTACGATAGAGATGGCCACGGCGATCGCGCAGAAGATCAATCCCGAATTCAAGGGCGCGAAACTCGAAGCCGCCAAAGAAAAGGTCCACAAGATGTGCGCTTGGGACGAGAAGTCGCTCATCGGATTCGCCGACTAATATCTCCGGCAAATCAATAACGGACAAAGCATAATAGCGCGGCCTGCCTACCGTTGAAAAATCGACAGGCGGGCCGTGTTTCGGATAAGAACAGGGGGAACGAAAAGATGAAGACATCCCAGGCCGGCACGCTCGAGTCAATGGACTGCCTCGTGACGCTCACCGAGGCGGAGTCGGGAGCCGGGATCAAGATAACAATAACGGGAGCGAGCGCGGCCCGCTTCAAAAGCGCGATGGAAAAGAAAATAACCGAGACCCTGGAAGAACTCGGCGTAAAAGACATCGAAGCCGCCGTGCAGGACAACGGAGCGCTCGACATCGTCCTCGGCGCGCGGGTCGAAGCCGCTTACAAAAGACTGCTGAAACAGAAGGGGGAAGACAAATAAGGTGAGACGCACGATGCTCTACCTCCCCGGCAACAACCCCAACATGCTCACGCGCGGCTACCTCTTCGGCTCGGACGGAGTAGTCCTCGACCTCGAAAGACGCCGTCGCGATGGTCGAAAAAGACACCGCGAGGATACTGGTCAGCAAATACCTCAAACAGGGCGAATTCGGCAGCTGCTACGTCTCCGTCCGCATCAACGGAGTAGACACCGAATACTGGAAAGACGACCTCGCGGCCATCGTCCCCAACAAACGCCTCGACGGCATCCGCGTCCCCAAAGTCGAAGACGCCGGCACCGTCAAAATAATAGACGAAGAACTCTCCCGTCTCGAAGAAAAAACGGACTTCCCGTCGGTAAACTCACCCTCCACTGCCTCCTCGAAACCGCGCACGGCATCTGGAACGCCTATGAAATAGCCAAAGCCTCGCCGCGCATAGAGGCCATCATCCCCGGAGGAGAAGACCTCAGAGCCGACCTCAAAACCAACCGTTCAGACGACAGCACCGAACTCGAATGGGCCAGAAGAATGCTCGTCTTCGCGGCGCGCGCGGCGGGAGTAGAACCTCTGGACACCGTATTCCCGCGCATCACAGACGACGAAGGACTGCGCAAAGAGACAGAATTCATCAAACAGCTTGGCTTCTCGGGCAAATCCATCATCCACCCCAACCAGATAAAAATCATCCACGACATCTTCACCCCCACCGAAGCCGAAATAGCCAAAGCGCAGAAAATAATCGCCGCCGCCAAAGAAGCGGCAGAACGCGGGCAGGGAGCCGTCACCGTAGACGGTAAAATGGTAGACATCCCCGTAGTCAAAAGAGCGGAATACACACTCGTCCGCGCCGGCCTGGCATAAACGGCCCAACAAGAGGTGAACTGAAATGACAATCAACGCAGTAAAACGGGAAATCCCCGACTACATAGAAGGCTACGGCAAAGTAAAACACTACCAGGGAGCCTTCGCGAAAAAGCCCGAAGGAAACATCGCGGGAGCCAAACTCAGGTGCTTCAACAGCGACAACACCGACAAAACAGTCAGCTCGATCAAAGAAGCCATCAGAGCCAGCGGCCTCAAAAGCGGCATGACCATCTCCTTCCACCACCACCTTAGAAACGGAGACTACGTCGTCAACATGGTCCTCGACGCCTGCGCCGAAATGGGCATCAAAGAGCTGACCCTATTCCCGACCGCCCTCTTCGGAGTCCACAAAAAAGTCATCGACCACATAAAAAGCGGAGTAGTGACAAAAATCATGGGCTCCGTCAACGGCCCCATCGGCCAGCTCGTATCGGAAGGCGGCATGAGCGTCCCCGTCGTACTCAGAAGCCACGGAGGCCGTCCCCGCGCGGTAATGGCGAGAGACGTCCACATAGACGTCGCCTTCATCGGCGCCCCCACGGTCGACAAATACGGCAACATCTGCGGCACCTTGGGCAAATCCGCCTGCGGCTCCCTCGGCTACGCCTACACAGACGCCGACTACGCCGACAAAGTCGTAGTAATAACCGACAACCTCGTCCAATACCCGGCCGCCCCCGTCTCCATCCCCCAGACCAAAGCCGACCTCGTAGTAGAAGTCCCCTCCATAGGAGACCCGGCGGGAATCGTCTCCGGCACCACCAAAGTCACCAGAGACCCCTTGCGGCTCCTCATCTCCAGCTACGCCTCCAAACTCATAGAAGCCAGCCCCTACTTCAAAGAAGGCATATCATTCCAGACCGGAGCCGGAGGAATCCCCCTGGCAGTGACCGCCTTCATGAAAGAAGCCATGATCAAAAAAGGCATCAAAGGCAGCTTCGGCCTTGGAGGAATCACCGGCTACTTCGTCGAACTCCTCAAAGAGGGGTTAGTGGACAAACTCATGGACGTCCAGTCATTCGACCTCGACGCCGTCAGATCCATCAGAGAAAACCCCAACCACATAGAAATCTCGGCCGACTGGTACGCCAACCCGTGGAACTGCGGGGCGGCGGTAAACATGCTTGACGTCGTGATACTGGGGGCGACCGAAGTAGACACCGACTTCAACGCCAACGTCAACACCGAAGCCGACGGAGCGCTGCTCCACGGCACCGGAGGGCATCAGGACACCGCGGCGGGAGCCAAACTGACGATCATAGCGCAGCCGTTGCTAAGAGGCAGAATCCCCTGCGTGACAGACAAAGTCTACAACGTCACCACGCCGGGAGAAGTGATAGACGCCATAGTCACCGAATACGGAGTGACGATCAACC
The DNA here is from genome assembly GCF_000585335.1 of Cloacibacillus evryensis DSM 19522. Lineage (NCBI taxonomy): Bacteria > Thermotogati > Synergistota > Synergistia > Synergistales > Synergistaceae > Cloacibacillus > Cloacibacillus evryensis. The sequence continues at coordinate 2,976,314 of NZ_KK073872.1, read as the reverse complement.
CCAAGAGAAAAGACCTCTTAGAGGCAGTCTCCGGTCTCAAAGGACTTCCCGTCATCAGCATGGAAGAACTCGAAGCGCGAGCGAAAAAAATGTCCGGCCCGACCGACCCGGTGGCGACCACAGACAGAATAATCGGAGTAGTCGAGTGGAGGGACGGCACCGTTATCGACGTCGTAAGACAGCTGAAAAAGTAAACGACATATAAGCGGATAAAAAATAAAACAAAGGCATCACCGTAAGAGGTGATGCCTTTTTCATCGTATATGGATCGGCGCGTGATATGGGGAAGAGGCAGAAGATCGACGATAATCCTAATCCGGCGCCTGCACCGCTCCCTTTGTCGACATCGCGATCAGATGCGACCTGACGAAGCCGTAGCCGCGCAGGTCGTCCAGAAAGCTGTGCATGCGTTCTTTTGAGGCGAAGGCCGCCTCGATGAGGAAGTCAAGCTCGCCGTAGATCTCCCAGAAGTGGATGACGTCGGAGGAGGAGCGCAAAATGGGGATGAGGATGTCGTTGGGTTTTTTGTCATATTTCTGGTCGCTGTTGAATTTGAAGCTTATCATCACATGAAGCGCGCGCCCCAGCGCGTCGGTGTCTATTTCCGCCCTGTATCCGGTGACGACGCCGCTCTCCTCCATGCGGAGCATTCGCTCGCGCACCGCCGGGCGCGTCATGCCGACCGCTTCGCCGATCTCTTTGTATGAGCTTCGCGCGTCGCGCTGAAGTTCCGCAAGTATTTTCCAGTCGGTCGCGTCCAGATTGTTGTTTTTGTTTGCCGTCATCACAGTCATCCGCCTCCGTTCGTATGTTACCTGAATCGCGGCCTTTATTCAATTCCTGATTTAAAAACAGCTTTTTTGCCTTACAAACGAAAGCCGCGGGGCGTTTATCCCTCCGCCGCGGTATTTATTTGCCGGTGTTTTTGAGGGAAAATATGGCCGATGAGAACGGTAATGACGGCAGATCGGAAGAGGTGGTCGTGATGGGCGAAGAGAAGACGGCGATAACATCCGCTTGGGACAATATCAATTTTTGCAGCTGCGTCGACCGCGAATGCCCCAATAATCCGGCGAACTGCACGCTGGGCTGCACCCCCTGCGTGGAGGAATGCCTTCGGCAGAACGAGATACCGGCCTGTTTTTTCAGAAAGCAGCGGCCGGACATGGACCGAAAACAGGATTATTCTTTTGAGGGGTTCGCAAGGTTCACGCTGAACAAATAGTTGATATCTCCATATAAAAGCGGGCGTCCGTTGAGGACGCCCGCTTTCGTTTTCCCATGGTATGATCCTGATACCGCCCCTCTTTAAAGGGAATCGGCGTGCCGTACCGTCTCCATTGCGTCTTTTGCGTAGCGGTCGGCGCCGGCGTATGCGGCGAGGCCCTCGGTAAGCACCGCGCCGCCGACGATCACCTTGACGCCGGGGCATTCTCTTCTCAAAAGTTCTATGGTCTCCCTCATGCTCGCGACTGTCGTCGTCATCAGCGCTGATAGCCCCACGAGCTTAGCGCCCGTCTCTTTTACGGCCGCGATGACTTGCCGCGGGGGGACGTCCTTGCCGAGGTCGGTGACGTCGAAGTTGTAGTTTTCGAGGATCACCTTCACGATGTTTTTGCCGATGTCGTGGATGTCGCCGTGGACGGTGGCGATAACGATCTTTTTGCCCTTTTGCGTGTCGCCGCTGGCCTTTATCAGCTCGGCGCGCAGCACCTCGAAGGCAGCTTTCGCCGCCTCCGCCGATTTGATTAGCTGGGGCAGGAATATCCTGCCGCTTTCGTAGTCTTTGCCCACCGTGTCGAGCGCGGGTATTATCTCTTTTTCAACGACCGCGAGCGGCGGTTGTTCGGCGAGCAGCGCCGCCGCCGCTTTGGCCGCCTCGTCTTTGAGGCCCCGCGAGATCGCGTAGCCGATCTGCGGCGCTTCGTCTTTGACCGGCGCTGCCTGTGCCGGCGCCGCGCCGCCGTATTTTTCAACGTACTCTTTGGAGTCCGCGTCCTGCTCGAGCAGTACGCGTGCCGCGGCGACGGTCTCCGTCATGCCGGCGTCGCCGGGGTTCATTATCGGCGCGTCAAGCCCCGAGGCCAGCGCCATTGCGAGCATCGTCCGGTTGATTATCGGCCGCGCGGGGAGGCCGAAGGAGACGTTGCTGACGCCGAGCACCGTCTTTACGCCGAGCTCTTTTTTAACGAGGGAGATCGCCTTCATCGTCTCGTGCGCCTGGTCGGGCTGCGCGCTGACGGTCATCATGAGGCAGTCGATGAAGATGTCCTCGCGGCGCAGGCCCGCGGCTTCGGCCGCCTTTACGATGCGGCGCGCTATCGCAAGCCGCGCCTCGGCGTCCTTGGGGATGCCCTTTTCATCCAGCGTGAGGCCGAGCACGGCGCAGCCGTATTTCTTCGCGATCGGCAGCACCGTGTCGAGCGACTCCTTTTTCCCGTTGACGGAGTTCAGCAGCGGTTTGCCGTTATAGATGCGCGCCGCGCGCTCGAGCGCCGCGGGTGAGGCCGAGTCAAGCTGCAAAGGCAGGTCGGTGACGGCCTGTATCTCGCGCACCGCCTCGGAGAGCATCGCCGGTTCGTCGATGTCGGGCAGCCCCATGTTTACGTCCAGCACCTCGGCTCCCTGCTCCTCCTCGCGGATCGCCTCCCGCAGCACGAAGTCCATGTCGTGCGCGCGCAGCGCCGCCTGGAGAGCCTTTTTGCCGGTGGGGTTGAGCCGCTCGCCGATGACGGTGACGCGGTCAAAACCGACCACTTTCGAGGGCGAGCAGATGCCGCAGCGCGGCGCCGTCTCTATCGCGGCGGGAGCCATGCCCGCTATCGTCGATTTTGTAAGTCTGATGTATTCCGGCGTCGTGCCGCAGCAGCCGCCGACGAAACGAACTCCTTCCGCGACGAATTCCCTTATGCTGGAGGCGAACTCTTCGGGAGTTATGTCGTAGCGCGTTACTCCGTCTTCCATCACCGGCAGCCCCGCGTTTGGCTGGACGAGGACCGGCAGCCGCGTCGCCGCCAGTATGCGCCTTACGATCGGCACGAGCTGCCTGGGGCCGAGCGAGCAATTTACGCCGAGGGCGGAGACGCCGAGCGCCTCGAGCGTCATCACCATCGATTCCACAGAGGCCCCGAAGAAGGTCGTGCCGTTCGCCTCAAAGCTCATCGTCGCGAATACCGGCAGGGGCGAATTCTCCTTGGCGGCGATCACCGCCGCCTTCAGCTCGTATAGGTCCGTGAAGGTCTCAAGCAGGATGAAGTCGGCCCCAGCCTCCGTCCCCGCGCGGATGACCTCCGCGAATACCTCCACCGCCTCGTCAAAGGGAAGGTCTCCCGCCGGCTGGAGCACGCGGCCGCAGGGGCCGATGTCGAGCGCCGCGTACCGTCCCGGCGCGCCGCCGATGGCCTTTCTGGCGGTCTTTACCCCCGCCGCCACCATCTTTGCGAGCTCCATTCCCGCCTTTTCGGCTTTGAAACGGTTGGCGCCGAAGGTGTTTGCGAGAATGACGTCCGCCCCCGCCGCAAGGTATTCCCTGTGTATCGACTCTATAGCCTCCGGCGCGGTGACGTTTAGCGCCTCCGGCACAGTTCCCAGTTCAAGTCCGCGCCGCTGGAGCATCGTCCCCATCGCGCCGTCGAACAATAAAATTTTATCAAGCTCTATCACCGCAGTAAGCTCCTCTCTGTCTGTACGGGCAGTCGTCGGCGGCGGCGCAGGCCGCGCAGCTCCTGTATCTTTTCTGCGGCCTGTCGGCGATGCCGATCACGGCCGTCACTGATTTTATCGGCACGAGCATCCCGGAATGGGTGAGCGAGAGGCCGATGGCCCTCCGCGCGTTGAGCGCCTCTATTATCTTTGCGGATTCGTCGGGTGCCACGCCGCCGTAGCCGGGGCTGAAGCGCATCGTCAGCCAAATTTCCGCGCGCGGCTCCGCACCGCCGCGCGCGGCCTCCGCCATTATCGCGGGCTCGCTCTCGTCGCACAGCCTTTCTATCTCGGCGGAGGCGCAGGCGTCGAGGATCATCGCTCTGGAGATCGATTCCGCCTGCGCGCGCGCGATAAGCCGGTCCACGCCGGCTCCCAGCGTCGCCGCAAGGAGCGCCGCCCTGCGGCAGTCCTTACAGAGTTTGGCTAGTTCAGCCCCGCAGAGGCGCAGCTCCGGCGTTATCTCTACGGCCTCGTCCGCCGCCCTGATCCCGAATATTTTGTAAACGGCGCGCGGCGACGAATGCCGGCGCATCTCCGCGTAGCAGAGCTCCAGTTCATCGGAGAGCGCCGCTTCTGGCTCGCCGGAAACGCCGAGCAGCCGCAGCGCTTCCGCGCGGACGGAGGGCGGCAGCGCGCCGTCAGCCACGCTTTACCCTCAACGAATAGAGCACGCCGCGGATATTTTCGCAGATGCGCTTGGCGATGTCGGGCTGGTTCATCGTGTACAGATGTATGCCGTCAACGCCCTCCGCCAGCAGGTCGATTATCTGGTTTGTCGCGTAGGCGATGCCGGCCTCGCGCATCGCCATGCTGTTGTGGCCGTAGGCGCGGATGATCTTCTGCACCCCGTCCGGCACGGAGGCGCCGCACATCGAGACCATGCGGCCTATCTGCGTCGGGGAGGTTATCGGCATGATGCCGGCTTCGATCGGTGCGGCAACGCCCAATTTCCTCGCCCGCTCTCTGAAGCTGTAAAAGGAGGCGTTGTCAAAGAAAAGCTGGCTGATAAGCACGCTGACGCCGCATTCGCACTTTGCTCTGAGGTGTTCGAGATCCTCCTCCATCGAGTAAGCCTCCAGATGTTTCTCCGGATAGCAGGCGGCGAAGATGCGGAAGCTGTAGTTCTCGTTGATGAATTTAATGAGCTCGCTTGCGTATTTGAAGTCCTTCGTCTCCTCGCTGCCGAGGTCGCCGCGCATCGCGAGGATGTTCTGGATACCCTTTTCTTTCAGCTTGTCGAGCGTGGCGCGCATCTCTTCGCGCGTGCTGCCGACGCAGGTAAGGTGGGCGAGCGCCGGGATCGCGTAATCGCGCTGGATGCGCGAGGCGATCTCCGCGGTGTTCTCGCGGCTCGTGCCGCCCGCGCCGTAGGTGACGCTGATAAGGTCAGGGTCAAGGCTCGCGAGGGCGTCCACGGTGCCGAATATCTGCGAGAGGTCGCCCGCGCCTTTGGGAGGGAATATCTCAAAGGAGAAGGTCGGTTTGTCAAGTTTGAAGAAATTTTTCATCGTCGTCTCCTGCCTGTCTTACAATGATAAAATATATGAAAAAACAAAGTCCGAACCGTCCGGCCCGGTCTTTTTCGATTAGCCCCGCTTCCACAGCTCCGCCACGATCTGTTCGACTATTTGGGCGGCTCCGTCTTCGGTGTTCGGCGGCGCGACGATATCCGCCGCCGCTTTCACGTTGTCTCTGGCGTTGCCCATCGCGACGCCGGTTCCGGCCCAGCTTATCATCTCGATGTCGTTCACGCCGTCGCCGATCGCCATGACATCCTCGCGGTCGATCCCATAATACTCGCTGACGCGTTTCAGCGCTTTGGCTTTGTTGACGGTGGGGTGGACCATCTCGATGAAGGCCCCCCACGAGGTGGCCTGGTATATCCTTTCCCCGAACCCCTGCCGGACCTTGGCGCACATTCGCTCGAACTCAGGAACGTCGAAGGAGATGCCGAGCAGCTTTGCGGAGTCAAGGCCGCACTCCCAGAAGCCGTCTCCGAGCCCGACAGCCTTAAGTCCGCAGATGTTTTCATAGTATTTGCAGCGTTCGTCCGAGCGGTCTTTGACGAGGAGCCTGTCGCCGGAGTATATCTGCACATACCATCCGCGTTTTCTGAAGAAGTCCAGTATCTCTTTCGTGAGCTCTCTGCCCAGGTTTTTCTCATAAATGGTCTCGCCTGATACCGGGTCGCGTATCAGCGCGCCGTTGTAGAAGATGGAGGTGCTTTCGATGCCGATGTCGCGAATATGTATCATCGCGGAGGGGTACATGCGGCCCGTCGCCGCGACGACCCTGATGCCGCTCCCCTGCGCCGCGCGCAGCGCCTCTTTGGTGCGCCGGGTCAAGCTGCTGTCGCCGTTGAGCATCGTACCGTCCATATCGAGCGCGATGAGCTTGGGAGTCGTCATAGCGCCGCCCACACCGCCAGCGAAGCGAGCTCCGCCGCTACCGCCGCCGCGCCCATCACGTCGCCGTTCACGCCGCCGAGGCGGCGGTTCATGTGCAGGGCGAGCCCGAAGCCGATGGCCGCCGATACCGCGATGCAGACGGCGAAATGGAATATCGAGACGGGCAGGAACACGACGAGGCAGAGCGCCGAGATGAACAGGTCATAGGAGGTGAAGGTGTCCACCCAGCCTTTGCCCATTCCGTACTCCCAGGGATATTTTCCAAAAAAGGCGGCCACGTTTTCCGCAAATCGCGCCGCCGCCGCCGAAGTGACGCAGGCGGCAAGCCGCATATCGGGAGCGACCGTGGCGAGCAGCGAGGTCCAGAGGCCGAAGGCGATTATCAGCGAAGCGCCGCCGAAGGAGCCGAGGCGGCTGTCCTTCATCACCTCGCGCAGCCCGTCGCCGGTGCGGCCGGAGCCGACGCCGTCCCACAGATCCCCCCAGCCGTCCAGGTGGAGCGCCCAGCCGATGAGGAAATAAAAGGCCGCGCCGATCCAGGCGCTTGCCGCCGCGTTGAGCCCCAGCGACGAGGCGGCGGATACCGCGAGCCCCGTCAGCAGTCCGAGCAGGCCGCCGGCAAGCGGCGCGAGAGCGAGCGCGCGGTTCCCCGCGGGGACCGTCTCCGGCCACCACTCTTTAGGCAGCGGGATGCGCGAAAGCAGCGTCCAGACGACGACAAAGCGCGCCGCGAGATCCCTCTTGAAGCCCCTGTCGTGAAGCTCCGCGTCAAGCCTCTCCGAATATTCCCGTAGTTTTTCGCGATAGTCATCCATTGGGTTCACCATCCATAATAATTCCGTTTTTACGCCGCGCCCGGCGCATGGACCGGAGAAGCGGTTTGTTACAATATGATTATAACCGGCGTTGGGCGTGCCGGCGCAATAAAGCTCTAAGGCCGGTCATGGCCTCCCTTTATCCAGAGCGGGCAGCCCGCGACCACGAGCGCGACATTGCTCGCGTACCCGGCGCAGAGCTGGTTCATGCGTCCCTGCATATCGCGGAAACGGCGCCCCATCAGGTATGGGGGCACAAGCCCGAAGCCGACCTCGTTGCTCACTATTATAAGCGACGAATCCTCTCTGACGCTTTCGCAAAGCCCTCTCGCGAGAGCGGCTATTTCACCCTCGCATTTAAACCAGGCCGATTCGTCGTCGCCCTCGGATTCGGGATAGGCCAGAAAGAGGCGTGTCAGCCACATCGTCAGGCAATCCAGCAGCAACAGGCCGGAGGCCGCGGCGACGGCGCGCGGCAGTTCGCGCGGACCGCCCTCCCAGGTGCTCCATGAGGAGGGCCTGCGGCTCTTGTGTATCTCTATGCGTTTTTTCATCTCCCCGTCCCGGCAGTCCGCGGTCGCGAGGTATGTTACATGCTCTTTCCGGCTCAGCGCGAGTTCTTCGGCGAATGTGCTCTTGCCGCTTCTCGCGCCGCCGAGGACGAGCGTTATCTCTCCCATCGTCATATACCGAAGTCGACGTTTTTGAGAAGGTTTTCAAGCGTCTGCTCGAAGACCTGTCCCTTGGCGTCGCCCTGAGAGCCGCCGTTGCCGGGGCCGACCGGTATCTCAAACTTGAACCGGAAGGTCGTATTGCCCTCCTGCGTGAGGCTTTTTTCGTCCGGATCGCTGTTGCTCGTCGGTATCGAATCCTTCGCGGATTTCTGGCGCACGGCCTGCTGCACCTTTACGTTATAAAAATTGGGGTCCTTTATCGTCCCGCCGATATTCATCGTCACAAAACGGAACTCATTCTTCGCGAATCCCGAGAGAACGCCGCCGAGCACGTTCTGGATCACCTCGCCCTTGTCAAGCTGTCCCGAGGCCAGGTCGACGCCGGCCGATACCAGTCCCTGGAAGGCTCCGATCAGCGAGTTCAGCGCGCGGATATTGACCTTTCCCATCGCGAAGAGGCGGACGTCCTCTTTGCGGCTGATATAGCCGTCCAGCATCACGTAGCGGTAGAGCGGGTCGTTCTTGGGCGCGGTCGCCTGGCTCCCGGGGAGGATGTTGAGATCTCCGCCGTCGTAGGTGAAGGTCGCCTGTACCGAACTGAAGCGCAGCGGCTTGCCGCCGGTGAATTTTTTCGCCGTTTCGATGACGTCGAAACTTGTCAGCTCTCCGTTATGGAGATAGATCGCGCCGCCGGCCTTGATCGTCGAGGCGCGCCCCGTCTCTCCGCCGCCGCGTATCTTGAGGTCGCCGCGGCCCGATATCGTCCCTTTTATTTTGGGAGCGGCCTGTTTGACAAGCGTCTGCACGTCCGCGCTCATTACCGTGAGGTTGCCGCCCCATTCGCTTTTCTTGAGGTCGAAGCCGACGCCTCCCGTCAGCGTTCCCCCGTTCGTTGCGGCGTTGAGATCTTCTATCATCATGAAGTTCTTTGAGACGAAGAAAGGCGCTTTAACATTTTCGAAGCGTATTCCCATGATCCTCATATTGGGCGCGGAGAAGATACCGGTGCCGGTAAGCTCGGAGAGTTTGCCTTCGCCGTTCATCGAGAAATCGGCCGTGCCGCCGAAACGCGAGCGGAAAGTCTCGGGCAGATAAGCGCCGAACTGGCGCATGTCTATCTTTTCCCCTTTGATGTTGAACTTGCCGTGCCAGTCGTCCCCGTTTTCGTAGAAATGGCCGTAGGCCTTGAATGTCCCGTCGCGCAGCAACGCGTAAGCCTCGCTGATGACGACGTCTTTCAGCGAGCCGTGGTATTTGACATCCATCATCGGCAGCATGAAGCCGCGGTAACGGAGCGGGGCGATGCGCCCGGAGCCGTCAAATTTCGGGTCGCCCACCGTACCGGATACCTTTACCTCCGTTTCTATCAGCCCCTGTACGGAGCGTACCGCCGGCAGGTGTCTGCGCAGCAGTTCATAGATGTTCAGCTTTTTGACCGAGGCGTCGATCTCCAGTTTCGCACTCGCGAAGGGTTCTCCCGCTTTGGGCATCTCTATCCTGCCTTTGCCGGTCGTCTGTCCGTTGAGGAATATGCCGTCCGCCTTTTTGATCAGGATCTCCCGCGGAGTCCCTTCGATCGCCCCGTTTAATTTTTGAACCTTGAAGCTGCGCCAGTGTACGTTGTCTCCCGTGAAGCTGAAGCCCCAATCGAGGCCGCCTCCCGCCGCCGAACCGGCGGTAACCGATCCTGAGACCTCGCCGCCGATATCTTCGCCTGCTTTAAGCAGCCCGTTGATTATCGAAAAGTCGACGCGGGAGACCTTTCCGCTCAACTTCCACGAAGCGGCGTTCCGCGTGCCGTCGGCCTGTTTTGCGGGAAGGGCCACATTGCAGGCCAGCGCGCCGCTTCCGCCGCCGGCCTGTACGTTGATCGGGTCCATGCGCAGCATATTCCCCGAGTATTCGATACCCATATTGAGCTTAGCCAGGGGCAGGTCGCGGAAACGCGCGGCCCCGGTATTGACGTCGGCCCTGACGACGGGTGACTTCGCGGGACCGGCAAGGTTCCAGCCTCCCGACGCGACGCCCTCGACCTCCAGCGTCTTCAGGACCGGCAGCAGCGTATAAAGGCGTTTGGCGTCCACGCTGCGGAAGGTACCGCTGAAGTCGAGCTGTTTGTCGGCCGAGGCGGCGAAGGAGGCCGCGCCTTTTGCCGTGAGCCGCGCGCCGTTCCACTCCGCCGATGATTTGAGCAGTGAGACCTTTTTGTCTCCCATGCCGTATACGGCCGAGAGGCTTATATCGGAGACATTCCCTATCTTTTCGGCGGCGATCTGCGGCGAAGACGCCTCCACGCCGATCACCCAGCGGCCGGCGGGGCCCTTGCAGCTTCCCTTCAGCGACACGCTGCCGGCAGCCTTTATCTTTTCCGTCTGAGGCAGGCTCTTCAATATATTTTCGACCGGCAGCCCCTCTGTCGAGAAGGTGAGGTCAGTCGGCACCTTTTCCCCGAAGCTGAGCCTGCCCTTGAGAGCGAGTTTCCTGCCTCCGGAGGCCGCGGTCATATTCAGCTCTCCGGCTGGCTGTCCGTTGAAGACGACGCCGCCCTGAAGCCCTTCGAGGGATATCTCCTTGTAGCTCAGGTTTGACGGCGCCATATCGATGCGCCCGGCGAGGGCGTTGAGCGGTCCTTTGACGTCCGCGTTCAGAGAGGAGATGCCTCCCTTGAGGAAGAGCGCCCTGCCGTTTGTCTCTTTTTCAAACTGCTCCGTCCAGTCGGCGAATTTCAGGTTTTTAACGTCGAGGCTGAGTGTAAGATAGCTGTCCGCCGAGGCCGTGTTCAGGCTGAAATTGCCGGAGAGGGTCGAGCCGAATACCTTTCCCTGTCCTACCTGGACGCTGATCTCGCCGGGGCGGCAGTTCCACTTCGTCTGCACCTCCTCGAACGGGATGCCGCGGAAGACGGCGTTATGGAGGCTGCCGCTGCCCTCGGTGACGATATCCCTGCCGCTGCCGGAAATCTTCGCGCTGCCGGAGAGCACCCCGCGCACGCCGTATTTTTCAAACGCCGGGACAAGGTCCGCCACCGTTGTGAGGTTCAGCGTCCGCAGGGATATCTGCATATCCATAGAGGGGTAGAGCGCGCCGGAGAGGGATAGGCTGCCCTCTTCCAGGCCGACGGAGAACTTATCCGCGCGCCACACGCCGGCGGATTTTCCGATCGAGCCCTTGACGGAAAAGTCTTTGCTTTCGACGGCGCCGGTGACGTCGAAGTCATAGTTCATTGAATTTTTGATATAGATGTGGCTTGGCTTGAAACTGACCGTGCCCCACTCCGTCCTCAGCGTGCTGTCGCTGATCATGACGGCGTCGATGGGGATATCGACCGGTTCGTCGGATTTTTTTTCAGATTTGGGCATCAGATCCCGCAGCGCCTTGAGCGAGGTGTCCACGCCGTCCAGGCCGATAAGCGAGACGCGCGGGCTGCCGGAGAGCACGCTCGGCAGCGAGATGTCCACGCCGATATTCCTGATGTAAAGCAGCCTGTCGCCGGAGCGGGAAATCTCGACGTTGGAGGCGGTGAAACCGGTAACGGGGTTTCCCTGGAGCGGAGACATCGAAACGTCAAGGTTCAGCTGCTTCTCCGCGGCCTCCTTGACCTTAGCCTGCACGAATTCGCCAAGGAAATTCATCTGCGACAGGGCCAAACCCCCCGCCGCGATCATGGCGAGGAAGATTGCCACGCCGATCATCCACTTCCTTGCCGCCGATCTTTTGTTCTCTGTATCTCTATCCAAATCAAATACCACCTTATGACGCTCGTTCAAATATCTGCCTGTACGCACTATCCATCCGTTCTCTCCGATTCCGCGAGAGACAAAATAATTCTATCACGTTAAGCGGATTTTAAAACGTATATCCGGCATATTGCCGGATAAAACAAAATTATGCAGCGGCATAAAGTACGGCGATGGACAACGCGTTAAAATAAAGTTATTATTTCTGTCGGTTTGCGACTTTTATGAGAGGCGGGTGAGTCCATGTTGATGACTGTGCTTTGAGGCGGCGCGTTATGCGCGGTGCACGTGGTGCATTATTGCATGGATATCACAAAGCCTTCTCTCTTTCAGATATAGGCCCTGCTTTATCCTGTAATATTCCCATTATGTTTTCCCACAGTTCCGCATCGGCGGCCCGCAGGGCCGTGTTGCGTATAGTTGGATAATATTCTGATTTCAGGGAGTGTAATATCTTATGAAAAAAATTTTTGCCGTTTTACTGATCACCGTCCTGTTCTCTTTCTACGGCCTGCCGTCATTTGCCGCAGATGTTCCCGCGCTGCGCGCCAGTTACGGGATAACGACGCACCAGGAGGCCTTTATGGTCGCGATGGCGCGCGGCGAGAAATTCAAAGAATCCGGCGTCTGGCTCAAACCCGTTGTCGAGAGAGAAAAATTCGACCTTTACGCCGACGGCAAAAAAGTCGCCCGCCTCAACGTCATCGTGACCAAGAGCGGCTCCGAAGCGACCTCGCTCTTCGCGCAGGATCATCTTGACCTTACCACCAACTCCTTCCCCGCGATGCTCTCCGGCATCGACCGCGGCACGAAGATCAAGGTACTCGCCCCTCTTCAGGCCGACGCGGTCGCGATGGTGGCGAGGAACGATATCGACGTCAGGAGCTGGAAGGCCTTCCAGGAATATGTGAAAAAGTCGAAAAAACCAGTCACCGTGGGCTATCACTCGCCGACGAGCGCGCCGAAGATCGTCTTTGAGGGCGCGATGGACAAGGCCGGCCTGAAGATCACCGGCGACGCCAACGCTGCGAAAGCCGACGCGGACATCCTCATGATCGACCTTAAGGGCGTGGCGAACGTCATTCCCGCGATGGTCGCGAAGCAGGTCGAATTCGCCGTGGCCCCGGCGCCGACGCCCGAAGTCGTCGAGGCGAAGAAACAGGGACATATCGTCCTCCAGATGAAAGAGCTGCCGCCGGCGGGCGCCTGGGAGAGCTTTCCCTGCTGCTGCATCGCGGGGCGCGAAGAGGTCGTGGAGAAGTATCCCGAGGCTGTGAAGGCCTACGTGCGCCTTCTCACCGTCTCCAGCGAATGGTGCCAGAAAAATAAAAAGGAGGCCGCCGCCGAGGCCGCCAACTGGCTCGGCCTTGAGCCGGAGGTGATCGCGCGGGCGGAGATGGAGTTCTCGACTAAAGTGACAAAGACGTGGCTGAAGAACGCCGCGCTGTATCCTGAAATGCTGAATCGTCTCGGCCAGCTCACCGGCAAACTCAAAGACAAAAAGCTCAGCGAGGTAAAGAACGAAGTTTTTGACTTCCGCTTCACGCAGGTGGAGAAATAAGACAGGAGGGGGACGCGCGCCGGCTTGGCGGCGCGTCCCCTTGAAAAAGACCAGAGGTAATGATGAAATCATTTTCATACAGGATACTGCTTCCCGCGGCGGCGCCGCTGCTCGTCCTCATTCTTTGGCAGTATGCGGCGGTCAAGCTTGAAAACGACGTCGTGCTGCCGACGGTGCCGCAGGTGTGGGGGCTGTTCCTGCGTCCCAACGAGGACATCCTGCGTCTCGGCTCCATGATGCAGAATCTGGGGATGAGCACGATGCGCGTCCTCTGCGGCTACTTCGCGGGGCTGGCGCTCGCGCTGCCGCTCGGAATACTTATGGGACACTACAAAACAGTCAACAGGTTCATGGGCGCGCTCGTCGAAATGCTGCGCCCGATGCCGCCGCTCGCCTGGATACCGCTGATCCTGGCCTGGTTCGGCGTCGCGAGCTTTGCCACCATGCTTGGGATTGAAGAGGGGGAATGGTATGTCTTTTTCAACAATATAAAATTTTCCATGCTCATCATCATCTTTATCGGCGCATTCTTCCCGATACTGCTCAATACGATTCACGGCGTCGAAAGCGTAAGGACGACACTCGTCGACTCCGCCCGCGTGCTGGGAGCGTCCGAACGCGATATTTTCGTTAAGATACTGCTGCCGGCCGCCGCCCCGTCGATCGTCACGGGGATGCGCCTCGGCCTCGGCGTTGCCTGGATGTGCCTCGTTGCCGCCGAAATGATGCCAGGAAGCATATCCGGGATCGGCTATGTGATAACGCACGCCTACACGGTGGCCCGCACCGACATCGTCATGGCGGGCATGATAAGCATCGGGGCGATGGGGCTCGCCATCGACGCGGCGTTTCGTTATTTTGAGGGCAGGTTCTTCTCCTGGCAGAGGCTGTCGCGATGAATCCGCTCATAGAGACCAGAGGGGTACGCAAGGAGTTCGTCCTCGACAGGGGAAAGCGCGTCTTGGCGCTCGACGGGGCCGATATCGCTGTGGCCGGCAAAGAATTTGTCTGCCTGCTCGGCCCGTCCGGCTGCGGAAAATCTACCTGGCTGCGCATCGTCGCCGGGCTTGAGAGGGCGTCGGAGGGCGAGGTGCTGTATAAAGGAGCCGCCATTACGGGTCCGGGAAAAGAGCGCGGCATGGTTTTTCAGGAATATTCGCTGCTGCCCTGGCGTACCGTTGCAGAAAACGTGGCGCTGGGTCCGGAATTCTCCGGGATGGGCAAAAAGGAGCGGCGGGAATTGGCGATGGACTATCTGTCCCGCGTCGGTCTCGAGAGGTTTGCCGACGCAAAGCCGCACGAACTTTCAGGCGGTATGCGCCAGCGCGCGGCGATCGCGCGGGCCCTTGCGAACGATCCAGACGTGCTGCTCATGGACGAGCCCTTCGGGGCGCTTGACGCGCACACGAGGGTGCTGCTCCAGAAGGAGCTGCTGCGTATATGGGAGATGGACAGGAAGACGGTCGTCTTTGTCACGCACAGTGTCGACGAGGCAATCTATCTGGCCGACAGGATCGTCGTCATGACGTCGCATCCCGGTCGCGTGCTGGAAAATATCGAGGTAGGATTTGAACGCCCCCGTCACCGTTCCGCGCCGGGATACGGAGAGATGACCGAACGGATATTCGAACTCCTGGAGGGCGGAGGCGAAGAAGACTAGCCGCCGTTTTGCGGCGCGGGCGTGGGATCAATGCTGATGCCGGGAGGCGGCCTCTACCGCGCGGCGGCTCCCTTTTTCCCGGCCGTTTTAGGCGCGCGGTCGGTCATCCCGGGGATCGCGCCGCCGGCGATCTCCCAGAGATAGAGGCTCGCGAGGCTGCCGCATGGCGAATAGCGTTTGCGATATCGTTCAAACAGCTCCGGCGTTATCTCCTTGTGGCGGTATAGCATCCTCAACCCGCGGCGGATGCCGAAGTCCCCGAAGCTCAGCACGTCGCGCCGCTGCATGGAGAAGATAAGCAGCATCTCCGCGGTCCACCTCCCGATGCCGCGGAGGGCGCAGAGCTCTTTTATCACATCCTCGTCATCCATTTCCCACAGCGCGGTGGGGTCAAACTCGCCGGACGCGGTCTTTTGCGCGAGCTCCGTAATATACTCGGCCTTTCTGAACGAGATGCCGAAGCTCTGCATCTTTTCCACGCCGGCGCTGCGGACATTCTCCGGCGTCACCTCTTTTATCCCCGCGCTGATCCGGCCCCATACCGTTCTTTGCGCCTGTGTCGAAATTTGCTGTCCCGCGATATGATGGACGAGCGCGGAAAAGATATCCGGCTCCACATGCCATCCTGTGAGCGCCCCTATCTCTCCGATCGCCGCCGCTAATTTTTTATCCTTTTTTTTCAGATGGTCGAGCTCCGCTTCCGTATACGAAAAATGCAATATGTTCACGCCTTTATGGTTTTATAGGCCAATTATAATGCAAAAGCCGGCGGCAGCGGCTCTCCGTTTCTTGAAATAGTTCGGTATATAAAAAGGCGCGGCCGCCTTTTTTCTGTTAAAATTATGTGGACATCCCGCGAAAGGAGTGCTTTTTATGCCATTTAAGATAATCCACGGAGATATTACGAAGGCGGAGGCCGACGCGATCGTCAACGCGGCCAACACGCGGCTGCTCGCCGGCGGCGGCGTCTGCGGCGCGATATTCGCGGCTGCCGGAGCGGATAAGCTCGCGCGCGCCTGCGAAGCCATCGGCGGCGTCGCCACCGGCAGCGCCGTCATCACCCAGGCCTTCGCGCTGCCGGCGAAATATATAATCCACACCGCCGGGCCTGTATGGTACGGCGGCGGCGCGGGAGAGGCGAAACTGCTCGCCTCCTGCTATAAAAGCTCGCTGAAGCTCGCGAAGGAAAACGGCTGCCGCTCCGTGGCCTTTCCGCTCATCTCCGCCGGCATCTTCGGTTACCCGAAGGACGAGGCGCTGCGCGTCGCCGAAGAATCCATTATGGACTTTTTGAGGGAAAACGGCGGGATGGAGGTCTCTTTGGTCCTCTTTGACGGCTGAGGGGATTTTTTTACTTGATATATGCTTGGCCGGCAGCGTCCCGCGGCAAGATTCGCCCGCGGGACGCTGCCGGCCTTTGTGACGGACGGGCTCTTACGCGCCGAATATTTCCTTTGCGCGCCGCATGTTTTCGACGACCGGCACCTCGAAGGGGCAGCGGCTCTCGCAGGCGCGGCATTCCATGCAATCGCCGGCTTTCCGGGGCAGCGCCGCGTAGTGTTCCCGCACCGTCTCGGGGACAGAGCCCTGCGCCTTTGCGAGGCTGAAAAACTTCGTCACCGCCGCGACGTCGATCCCGGCGGGGCAGGGCGCGCAGTGTCCGCAGTACATACAGTGACCGTGCCAGCTTATCTTTGGCAGCGAAGCCAGGGCCGCCGCGTAATCCTTTTCGGCCGGGGGCGCGTCGGAATAGGCGACGCTCGCGCGGAGCTCGTCGGGAGTATGCGCCCCGGCAAGTACGACGGCGACGGCGGGGCGCGTCAGCGCGTAGCTGATACACTGATATAGGGTAAGCGCGCGTCCGGCCGGCGAAAGCTCCTCGCTGAGGAGGTCGCCGCCGCCGAAGGCCTTCATCACGGTGATCGCGACGCCGAGGCGGCTGCAGGCTTCGTAGAGCGCCTCGCGCTCCGAGTCCATATTCAGCAGCGGCTGTTCGTAGCTCCGGTCGTCCCAGAGGGCCTCGCAGTCCTCGCCTCCCGGCTGCAGATCGTAACAGGGGTTGACGCTGAACATCAGCACCTCGATCAGGCCGCTCTTCACAGCCGCCAGCGCGGCGGCCGGGTTGTGGCTGCTGACGCCGATATGTCTAATCTTTCCCGCCGCCTTGAGCTCCCGCGCGTAACGCATCACGGGGCCATCCGCGATCTCGCGCCAGTCCTCCGCGGAGTCGCAGTAGTGTATCATGCCGACGTCGATATAATCCGTCCCCAGCAGCCGCAGCAGATCGGCGAAGCTCTCGCGCACCTCCTTCTCGTCGCGTGTGCGCCGGTATTGTCCGTCCTCCCACGTCGTGCAGAGGTGGCCCTGAAGGGCGAATTTCTCCCGCCTGCCGGCGAGCGCGCGCCCAAGCCCCTCGCGCACCCTGGGGTCGGACGAATAGAGGTCGATGTAGTTTACGCCGCCCGCGGCGGCGATATCCACCAGTTCTCTCGTATAGCGGCCGTCGTGGTCGACAAATCCCTCGCAGCCCAAGCCTATCTCGCTTACCGTTATTCCGGTCAAGCCGAGTTTTCTGTATCTCATTGATTATTCCTCCTGAAGTCGCCGCGTATATTTTCGCGGGGATTACCGCCTCTTTGTTCACGGTAACTATAACACCTGGAGCCGGCTCTAAGTCAAGCTCCGGACAATTTTTATTTGACAATGAAAAATGACGGTAATATCATATAACGGTTATATTTGAAAAGAGGTTGCATTAAATTGAACATCCTGCTTCTGAAACGCTATCTTGTATTTATCATCGGGGTCCTCATCAATTCCTTCGGGATAAGCTTCATCACAAAGGCCAGCCTCGGCACCTCGCCGATATCGAGCGTGCCCTATGTGTTCAGCCTGCGGTTCGCGCCGACGCTGGGGGAGTTTTCTTTCGTTCTCAACAGCGCCTTTATCCTCTTGCAGCTTCTGCTGCTGCGCCGGGATTTTCAGAAGGTCCAACTGCTGCAGGTCGCGGTCAATTTTGTCTTTAGCTGGTTCATTGACGTGAGCATGCTGCTCCTGGCCTCTTTCGCGCCTGTGAGCTACGCGGCGAAGCTCGCCTCGCTGATGGCCGGCTGCGCGATACTTGCCTTCGGCATCAGCCTCGAAGTTTACGCTAACGTCCTCATGGTCCCAGGCGAGGGGATAGTCTACGCGATATCGAAGGTGCTCAATAAAGAATTCGGCGTCGTCAAAGCCTGTTTTGACGTCACGCTGATGCTGACGGCGGTGACGCTTTCGCTGATCTTCTTCCGTGGCCTGAACGGGATCGGCGAGGGCACGGTGATCTCCGCCCTTGTCGTCGGCATGATCGTCAGGCTCTATAACAGACGGCTCGGCTTCATCGGCAGCTATCTGGACCCGCAGAGGTCGTGACGGCTTGTGCGCATATATTTATAGGGTACGCACCGATATTTGGACTGTGACGCCTGGGAATCGCGTAAAACATCTTCAGCTCATCGCAGGGTACTGCCGCGAATCCAGCGGCATCGTCGCCGTTCACTTGCCCGCGGACATGTTTCCGGCGTTATAGCCCTCGTTATAATAACGCCTCTTGCCGACGGTCCTTTTGCCGTATTCGATCGCTTCCGCGGGGCAGCCGCAGATGCAGGCCATACAGTGGGTACAGCGTTTGCCCCATACCGGCCCGCCCTCTTTGACCTCAAAGCAACGGAAAAAACGAAAACGGATACTGGTACGAACAGTGCGCGGGGATGAGCCGCACCCTATGGTCCTGTTTTCGCACCCCGCGTCGGCAGGCCTGCATCTCGAAGCATCCTTGCTCTCTTTATGATAGAATAGTCACTATGTGAGATTTGGGAAGGAGGAATTGTCTTGCCAAAATCAACGTTGCTGAACAGCCGTATGAAAAAGTACGCCTATCGTGACGCACAGGAAATTTATCAGGACATTCCCACCACGCCAAATGGACTGCCGTTAGGGCAGATAGAAGCCATGCGCGATAAATATGGAGAAAATCGACTGACCGGCAGAAGGAACGATACGCTGTGGTACCGTCTTCGCCGCGCGTTTATAAATCCGTTTACCATGATTCTGTTTGTGCTGGCGGTCATCTCTTTTATTACCGACGTCTTGCTTGTTTCCAATTTCAGCAGAAATATCACGACCGTCGTGATTATCTGCGTCATGATCCTGATCAGCGGCGCGATCCGGCTGATGCAGGAACTGCGGGCTAAAAACGCTTCCGACCGGCTGGAACGCCTGATTCACGCTAATGTTACCGTCAAGCGGGGCGGAGTGTTGGCGGACGTGCCGGCTGAAAAGCTCGTGGTAGGCGATTTGGTGTTTCTTTCAGCGGGCGACCGGATTCCTGCTGATTTGAGGCTGATCAGGACACAAGATTTATTCGTATCACAGGCCGCCGTCACAGGAGAAAGCGCGATTCTCGAAAAAAGCAGCCGCGCCAACCGCTATTCGGAGCTGACCCCGCTGACGCAGCTTGATAACCTTGCTTTTATGGCGACCTCGGTTATCAGCGGAAAGGGCGAAGGTGTGGTTCTGGCCGTCGGAAAAGATACGCTGTATGGGAATTTTATCCGCCCTGATTCCGACGGCGTTTCGGCATTTCAAAACGGCGCCAACTCGATCGCGTGGGTCATGCTTCGTTTTATGGCGGTCCTTGTGCCGGTGGTGTTTCTGGTGTCCGGCATCACCAAGGGCAGTTGGGTGGCGTCCTTCGTCTTTGCTCTCTCCGTGGCGGTCGGACTGACCCCGGAAATGCTCCCTATGGTCGTTACGGCCTGCCTTGCAAAAGGCAGCCTCTCGCTGTCGAAAAAGCGGACGATCGTGAAAAACATAGACGCTATGCAGGTCTTTGGCAGCATGGATGTGCTTTGTATGGACAAGACCGGCACACTGACCAACGAAAATATTTTGTTGGAATACTATATGGACGTTCTTGGGAATGAAAATTCAGAAGCTTTGCATCTTGCCTATTTAAACAGCTTTTATCACTCAGGCGTCCGCAACCCTATCGACAATGCGATCTTGGTATGCCGCACTATGCCGAAACAAGAGTCTTTCTATGCGGCGTTGGTGAAGCGTTATCAAAAAGCGGATGAGATACCGTTTGACTATAACCGCAAATTTGTCAGTACATTAGTTGCTGATGCGGACGGCGGGCACGAACTGATTGTCAAAGGCGACATCCGGCAGGTATTCTCCCGCTGCGGTTTTGTTGAGTACGATGGAGAGCTGCTGCCTGTCGGGAACGGGGGATTCGATAACGTGGCCTCCGTTGTGGATGAGATGCTGGAAGACGGCATGAAGGTCATTGCCGTCGCGCACAAAAGCTTGGGGGCGCAGGATACTATTGCTTTGGCGGACGAGAGGGACTTGATCCTGACAGGCTATCTGGCCTTTTTTGACGCGCCTAAAAAATCTGCCGCGGGATCTATCCAGGCACTCAAAAAGTTGCAGGTGCGGCCTAAAATTTTGACCGGCGACCGGTCGGAAATCGCGGTGTCGGTCTGTCGCCGGGTCGGAATTTCTGTGGATCTGGTCCTGACGGGGGCGGAAATAAATCAACTCCCGGACGAACAACTTCGCTCGGCCGTGGAACAGGCGGATGTATTCGCGGAGCTGACCCCGGGGCAAAAGGTCCGTATATTGGGCGCGTTGCGGGAAAACAGGCATACCGTAGGCTTTTTGGGGGACGGCATGAACGACATCCCCGCACTAAGCGAGGCGGATGTCGGCATCTCGGTGGATACCGCCGTGGATGCGGCAAAAGATATCGCCGACGTCGTTTTGCTCCAAAAAGACCTGACCGTGCTGGAGCAGGGGATATTGGAAGGGCGCAGGACCTTTGCCAATATGCTTAAATATATCAAGATCACGGCAAGCTCCAATTTCGGCAACATTCTGTCTATCGTCTGCGCCAGCGCGGTGCTGCCGTTCCTGCCGATGACGGCTGTCCAGCTTTTACTTTTGAATCTGCTCTATGACGCCCTGTGTATTGTTTTACCGTGGGATAGCGTGGATGAAGAGGACACTGTCACGCCCCGTGCGTGGTCCGGAAAAACGCTGGCGCGCTTCATGTGTGTCTTTGGCCCGATCAGTTCCGTGTTTGATATTCTGACATTTTTATTCTTGTATTTTGTCCTCTGTCCCGCCCTGTGCGGCGGATTGACCTATACACAGTTGACCGACCCGATGCTGCGCTTAAAATATGTTGCGATATTTCAGACGGGCTGGTTTTTAGAGTCCATGTGGACGCAGGTGTTGATTTTACATTTATTACGCACAAAAAAGGTCGCCTTTCTGCAAAGCAGGGCGTCCTGCCCGGTCTCGTTTATCACGTTGGCGGGAATCGTTGTCTTTACCCTCCTGACAGTGACGCCGTTTGCAGCGGTGCTGGGACTGACCCGGCTGCCGCTGCGGTATTTTGGCTTTTTGCTGCTGACGGTATCGCTCTATATGCTTTCAACGACCATTGCCAAGCGCTTATACCAAAAACGATACCATGAATTGATTTGAGAAAAGGAGGAATCCGCATTGAAAAAAAATATAAGCTTTATCCCTATGGATTCCATCCTTTCAAAGTGGCTCTATGACAAGCTGAAGCGTGAGCCGCCTGAAACCGCCTGTGTCGATGAGCTGATGACAGGTCTTCATGAGCTTATGACCGGAGAAGTTTCGACCTTGATGCTGGGCGCACAGGATGGAATGGGTTCTTTTCCCGGTACCGCAGATGACGGAATTTGCGTTGGAGAGCTTTCCGTACGGCCTAAAAACCGAAAGGTGATGTTTCGGGGAGTTGAAGTAAACCTGACCCCGAAGGAATTTGATATTTTATACTTTCTGATTCAAAATAGAGGCGAGGTCTTTACAAAGGAGCAGATCTACCGTTCTGTTTGGGGCGAGGATTTCTTGTTGGCGGACAGCAACATTATGGCTTTTATACGAAAGCTGCGAAAAAAGATCGAGCCAAATCCGGACGCGCCGGAATATATCCTGACCATTTGGGGTATCGGCTATAAATTCAACGACAACCTATAGGGGATCGCGAAAGAGGACCGCATTTTAACAAAAGCGGCCCTCTTTTATTGCGCTGCGCCCATAAATTTCTTGCAAAATCGCAAGGAAATCGCAAGGCTTTGACCATGTGAGTTCTCCTGCGATTTTTTTATAATGCCCAAAGAATTTATGAGAGGGGCGAAAAAGTCGAGATCCTTGCGGAGTACATTTCCTTCGGTAAATCAAAGGCCGCCGCCCTGGAAGCGATCGTAAGGAGGATTTTTCGAAAACCCGGCGGACGTTTCGGCCGGGTGGGAAATTTTATAAGGAGGGACCTATGAAAAACAAATGGTTTGGAGCAGCCGTGAGAATATATGAAATCTGGTCGGCGGCATTGTTTGTCATATTCCTTGTAATGGCGGGTCACCGGCGCATTGTATTCTGCATATGGCAAATATCCAATATCCTCGCCATTTTGCTATTGGTTCTCAATATCGCGATTCTCTTTCAGAAAAAAAGGCGGATATTGAAGGCGAACGAAGAGCTCGGGCTGTTTAAAAAAAGATTGGAGTCGGAGAAATGAACTTAAAACATTTGGCGATCGGGGCGCGATCTTAGCCTTTGCATTCGCTTGTTACAAAGTGAGGTGAAACAGATGGACCCTGACGGCGGTACTCGATTATCAGGGCAAGGCACATAACAACGAACAGATGGATTCCATGTGTTTTGATTTAATTGTGTCTTGCCGAACGAAAAGAAAACGGAGGTAAGACGCATGACTGAAAAAATGAATAACAGGATGCAGGCTCTCAGGATGTCAGAGAAGGCCGTCCAGCGTGAAGAGCAGGAGCGCCGCGTCCATTTTGCCGCAACTCACCCGATCAAAGCGACGCTGAAGAATTTGAATTCCGGTTTGAACGGTCTGGATGAAGCGGGCGTTGTTTCCAACCGCGCAAAATACGGCCCCAACAAGGTCACGCATGAAAAAAGGAAATCAGTTGCCAAACGCCTGACGGATGCCTTTGTCAATCCCTTTACCGGCATCCTGTTCTGCCTGGCGCTGGTGTCCTTTATCACGGATATGCTGCTTCCGATGATGAGCCTGTTTGGGAGTGCTCCGGAGGACTTTGACTGCCTGACCGTTGTGATCATCCTTACGATGGTTATAATTTCCGGCACACTGCGCTTCGTGCAGGAATCACGGAGCGGCAACGCGGCAGAAAAACTGTTGGCCATGATCACCACCACCTGCACCGTTGACCGGGAGGGACAGGCAAAGAAGGAAATCCCGCTGGACGACGCTGTCGCGGGTGATATCGTCCACCTGTCCGCGGGCGATATGATCCCCGCAGACGTACGCATTATGGAAGCGAAGGACTTGTTCATCAGCCAGTCGTCTCTGACCGGCGAAAGCGAGCCGGTTGAAAAGCTCCAGAATGTCAGCGGGACGCAGGATTCCATCACGGATTACCGCAACATCGCTTTCATGGGGAGCAATGTGATTTCAGGCAGCGCGACCGCTGTCATCGTCTGTACCGGGGATAATACATTGTTTGGTTCCATGGCCTCCGCCGTTGCCGGCGAGGCGGTGGAAACGAGCTTCACCAAGGGCGTGAACTCGGTATCCTGGGTACTGATCCGCTTTATGTTGGTGATGGTGCCGCTGGTATTCTTTATCAATGGCGTTACCAAAGGCGACTGGCTGCAGGCGTTCCTCTTCGCCATCTCCATTGCTGTAGGTCTGACCCCGGAAATGCTGCCGATGATCGTGACCACTTGCCTTGCCAAAGGCGCGGTTGCCATGAGCAAAAAGAAGACCATCGTAAAAAACCTGAATTCCATCCAGAACTTTGGCGCCATTAATATCCTATGTACGGACAAGACCGGAACGCTGACACAGGATAAGGTCGTTTTGGAGTACCACCTGGATGTGAGCGGAAACGAGAATGTGCGGGTGCTCCGCCACGCTTACTTGAACAGCTACTTCCAGACGGGTTACAAGAACCTGATGGATATGGCTATCATTCATAAGACGGAGGAGGAAGAGTCAGAAAACCCGCAGCTCCTCGACCTTTCCGAAAATTATGTCAAGGTGGATGAGATCCCCTTTGATTTTACCCGTCGCCGCCTGTCGACGGTGGTACAGGATAAAACGGGTAAAACTCAGATCGTTACCAAGGGTGCTGTGGAAGAAATGCTCTCCATCTGCGCCTACGCGGAAGTAGGGGGCGCAGCGCAGCCGCTGACGGACGAGCTGCGCGGCAATATCCTGGAAACAGTGGACGACCTGAACGAGAAGGGGCTGCGCGTCATCGCCCTGGCCCAAAAGAGCAATCCGTCGCCGGCAGGCGCCTTTGGAGTAAAAGATGAGTGCGACATGGTGCTGATCGGCTACCTGGCTTTTCTTGATCCGCCTAAGGAGTCGACCGCGAACGCCATCAGGGCATTGAAAGACCATGGCGTCAATACAAAAATACTGACCGGCGACAACCATAAAGTCACCCGCACCATCTGCAAACAGGTGGGGCTGGAAGTGAAAAACATGCTTCTGGGCGCAGACCTCGACCGCATGACGGATGAAGAGCTGGCAAAAGCGGCGGAAACCGCCGACGTGTTCGCCAAACTGACGCCGGAACAGAAATCCCGCGTAGTAGCCGTTTTGCGCAATGCCGGCCACACGGTAGGCTATATGGGGGACGGCATCAACGACGCCGCCGCCATGAAAGCCGCCGATATAGGCATCTCAGTCGACACGGCGGTGGATGTGGCAAAGGAATCCGCGGACATCATCCTGCTGGAAAAAGACTTGATGGTGCTGGAAGAGGGCATCCTCGAGGGCCGCAAGACTTACGCCAACATGATCAAGTACATCAAGATGACCGCCTCGTCCAACTTTGGCAACATGTTCTCTGTCGTCGCAGCCGCGGCTCTGCTGCCGTTCCTGCCTATGATGAGCGTGCATCTGATTTTCCTGAACCTGATTTACGATTTGTCCTGCACGGCAATCCCCTGGGATAACGTGGATGAGGAGTTCCTGCTCGTGCCTAGAAAATGGGACGCCTCCTCGGTGGGCAGCTTCATGATCTGGATCGGGCCGACCAGCTCCATTTTCGACTGGACGACGTACATCTTCATGTATTTTGTGTTCTGCCCGATCTTCGTCTCCAACGGCGTGCTGTTTAACGACCTCGCAAATCATTTCAGCGGAGCGGAGCTTGTACAGATGCAGGCGAACTATGCCGCCATGTTCCAGGCCGGCTGGTTCGTGGAATCCATGTGGAGCCAGACGCTGGTCATTCACATGATCCGCACGCCCAAGCTGCCCTTTATTCAGAGCCATGCGTCCGCTCCGCTTACGCTGCTGACCTGCTCCGGCATTGCGCTGCTGACGGTGATCCCGTTTACCGAATTTGGCCGGATGCTTGGATTCGTAGCGCTGCCGGCAAGCTACTTCGCCTACCTGATCCCTTGCATCCTGCTGTATATGGTTCTTGCGACCAGTCTGAAAAAAGCTTATGTGCGCCATTACGGTGATCTGCTCTGATGGAGGTATGAATGATGAACTGGATGAATATTTGGATAAAGCTTTTTGGGACTGCGGAGTATCTTGGTTTGAACGTCGGCTTTTGGGTCTCGATGGTAGTCGTGGCGCTGATCGTCGTTCTGATGAACGTTGTGTTTTGGAAGGTGAGGCCGAGAAAGTTTGACAATAAGCAATGAGCGGGTATCTGTTTCCGGCAAAAAATGCGATGAATTTTCTCTCGCGGCCTGCCGGGTGTCTGTCGCGCCGGTTTGAAAGTAAGTCTTAAAACGTCCCGAGGTGACCTCCGCACCGGAGATCTCCTCGGGACATCCTTGTCTTTGCGGCTATAAACAGCCAACTGTTTTGTAAGGCCGCCAAGCGAATGCCGGTGGCCGCCGCCATCATACTTCCGCACTAAATTTGCATGTGAAGACTGCGTCATACGCGCAGCCCGCATAATCAATGGGATCAAAATAAAAAGGCCTCGCAGATTTAATTGTCTGCAAGGCTCTAATTTTCTGGTGGAGATAAGCGGGTTCGAACCGCTGACCTCTTGAATGCCATTCAAGCGCTCTCCCAACTGAGCTATACCCCCGAAAAACAAAAGAAATTATACTGACTTCCGGCGGCTATGTCAAGAAAAATCTTTTGCCGCAGCCGCGGGAAGGTATTTACTGTACGTAGAGTTTCATTTTTTTGTTCGCCGGGAGGAGCTTCAGCTCCGTCAGGCGGAGGCGTAGGTATTCTTTTTCATATACCTCAAGGACTCCCGTCGCGTCGACCCAGACGCCGGAGGCGGGATATTTCCCGTTCCAGATGACTTCAAAGCCGGGATTCAGGTCCGAGCCGCAGCAGCCCGGCCCCTGCCGGGTCACGGAGTAGAAGGCCGCTCCCGTCTCTTCGTCGGTGAATTTTTCAAAGACACCCTGCAGGCGTATCTTTTTGCCTATGTAATCGTCGGCGTTGATATATATCTCGTTGATCAGCGAGACGAATACTCTCTCTTTTATCTCAAGCACCTTTTCCGCGGCGCAAAGCGGCGAGGCGAGGAGGATCAGCAGGCAGAACGCCGCGGCCGTCCTGTTTCTCATCGCCTTATCCTGCCGGCCGCGGCGAAGAGGAGAAAGAAGGCGAGGTTCACGAGCACGATGCTGGCGCCGGCAGGTACTCCCGCGGCATAGGAGAGCACGAGTCCGGCGAGGAAGGAGGATAGGGAGACGGCCGCCGCGGAGAGGACCACGCCGCGGAAGCTTCTGAATATCCGCATCGAAGTCACGGCGGGGAAGATTATCAGCCCCGAGATGAGCAGCGCCCCCATCAGCCGCATGCCGACGGCGATCGTCACTCCCGTGAGCACGGCAATTATCATGTTGTAGAATCCCGCGTCCAGCCCTGTGGCTCTCGCAAAGTTTTCGTCGAAGGTAACGGCGAAGATCCTGTTGTAGCAAAGCAGGAAGAGCAGCAGTACCGCCGCCGAAGTCGCCATGCTGAGCCGGACGTCGTTTTTGCTCATGGCGAGGATGCTGCCGAACATATAATTGCAGACGTCGGTGTTGAAACCGCTTGACATCGATATCGCCGTCACCCCCGCCGCAAGCGAGCTTACGGAGATCAGCCCTATCGCGGCGTCTCCTTTGATGCCGCTGCCGTCCGTCAGCCGCAGGAGCAGCACGGCCGCCGCGACGACCACCGGGATCGTAAGTCCGAGCGGCGAGGCTCCCATCGCCACCGCCGCCGCGAGCGCGCCGAAACCCACATGCGAAAGTCCGTCGCCGACCATCGAGTAACGTTTAAGGACGAGGCTGACCCCCAGCAGCGCGGAACAGAGCGAGACCATCAGCCCTACCGAGGCGGCGCGCACGAGGAATTTATAGGAGAGCATCTCCGCGATGAGTTCGATCATTCTGTCCTTCCTGTTCCGCCGGGCCAGCGGCAGCTTTCGCCAAAATACTTCTGCTTGCCTCCAAGTTCCAGTATATGGCTGGCTGTTGCCGCGGCGCGCGTAAGGTCGTGCGTCACCATGATCACGGTGGTCTTGTCGTTTTCATTGACGGCGCGCAGCAGGGAGTACATCCGCTCCGCCGCCTCCGCGTCAAGTCCCGTCACCGGTTCGTCCAGCAGCAGCAGCCCGCCCGAGGCGCAGAGGGCGCGGGCCAGTAGCGTTCTCTGCTGCTGGCCGCCTGAAAGTTCGCGGAAGGCCTTTGTACGCAGCTCCCATAGGCCCATCAGCCGGAGGCTTTCTTCGGCGCAGCGCCGGTCGCGCCTGCCGTAAAATGGGCGCAGTCCGAGCTTGTTGAGCCGTCCGGAGAGTGCGATCTCGTAAACGGTGGCGGGAAAATCGCTCCTCGCCTCCCGCTGCTGGGGCAGATAGCCGATATCGCTCGTCTTGAGGCCCTCTCCCAGGCGCACCGTCCCCGCCGAGGGCTTTATCAGGCCCAGGAGCGCCTTTATCAGGGTGCTCTTCCCCGAACCGTTTTCACCTACTATCGCGAGGAAAGCGCCGCGCGGCAGTTCAAAGTCGATGTCCGAGAGAGCCTCCCGGCCGCCGTAGGCGACGCTCAGGCCGCTGCATACAAAGGCCGGCATCTCAGCGGAGCGCCTCCCTGAGGCTGTTCAGATTGTTCCTCATCAGGCTGATATAGGTGGCCCCCTGCTCGTACTCGGAGCGCGAGAGGTTGTGGCATGAATGCAGGAGCGTCTTTTTCGCCCCCGTCTCATTGCATATCGCCTCCGCCGTCTTTTCGTTGGACATTTCGATGTGGAAGACGACGGGGATCTGTTCCTTCTTCACCTTGTCTATAAGATAGGCGATAGTCGCGGCGCTGGCCTCGCTCTCCGCCGCGCATCCTGGGAAAGCGGCCGCGTAGTCGAGGTCGTATTCGTCCGCCAGATAACGGAAGGGGAAGCGATCGCCGAAGACGAGGCTACGGCGCCGGCCGTCGGCGACTGCCCTGCGGTAATCCTTGTCGAGCCTGTCCAGCTCCGCGATATAGGCTTTGGCGTTCTCTTTGTAAAATGAACGGTTTTTCGAGTCGATGAGGATGAGCTTGTCCATGATCGCGGCCGTCATCTTCTCGGCGTTTCGCGGCGAGGTCCAGATATGTTCGTCATACTCGCCTTCGTGCTCGTGGGCTTCGCCCTCTGCCGCGCCATGATCGTGTCCGTCGTGGCCCTCTTCTTCCTGCATGCCCTCCGCTAACTCTTCCCTGACGGGGGAAACGCAGTCGATAAGCTTCAATACCTGCGGGCGTTTATCTTTCTCAAGGGAATTTATTATCCGGTCGACCCATTGGTCGTTTTCTCCTCCGATATAGATAAAGAGGTCACAGTTCTGGATGTTGATGATGTCCTGCGGCGAGGGGGAGTAGGAGTGGCTCTCCATGCCCGGTTTGAGCAGCATCGAGAGGTCCGTTTTGCCGCCGCCGACCGCGCGCGCGAAATCGTATGGGGGGAATATTGTCGCTATTACCTTGGGGCGGCCGTCTTCGGCCGTCGTCGCCGTCCGCTCTCCGTTGACGGCGTATATCAGGGCGGCTGCCAGAAGCAGGGCGGCCGCGCATGCGATTAGATATTTTTTCATAGTAAAGGGTTACCTCCGTGATCGTTTATTTTTTATGTAAGGCCGGAGGAGCCTTTAGTTGTTCATCTCCACCTTCAGCGAATTAAGCGTTCGCGGTGAAAATAGACGCCGCGGCGGAAGGATTGTGAAAAGAAAGGCCGCGGCAAGCGCCGCCGCTTCGGTTTGGAGCGGCGGCAGGGGCGCCGAGCCGTCCCTCTGCCATTTGCTTATCGAAAGACAGACGGGGCAGCCCGCGCCGCTGCAGAGATGGCCCGCATGGTGCAGCGGCAGCGCCGCAAGCAGGAACGATATCGTCAGAAAGAGCGCCAGCGCCGTGAGGCGCGCGGCGCGTTTCGATATGCGTCCGGCCGTCATCTGTCTTCCTGGTTCCCGGCGTCGCAGCCGCAATGGCCGTAGATCACCGTCTTTGCGGGGTCGAGCCGAAAGGAGTGGTTTTCCAGCAGATGCTGTGAAAAGCTCTCCGCCGCGGCACAGTCCAAATGGGTCAGGGCGCCGCAGTCGAGACACTTCAGGTGCAGATGCAGGCGGCAGTTTTCGCCGCATAGGCGGTATGAGGCGGCCTCCCCCTTCTCCGAAATATATTTCAGAGCCAAGCCGTCCGCCGTCATCTTTTCCAGTTGCCGGTAGACGGTCGTCCTGCCCATCTTCCGTCCCTCTTCATCAAGGGATTCGCAGAGGCCGTCGACCGTAAAGCAGCGCAGAGGGTTCTCCAAGAGAATCGCCAACACCGAATCGTGATGCTTTGTCTTGTATCTTCCGCGCCCGGACATCATACCTCGCTCCTTAAACTGCAATCTGTTTTCATTTTATATCACAATGGAGGCGATCGCGCAAGGAGGCGTTTCCTGAGGCGGGGCAGTCCGCGGCCGATATGCGGAGAGCCGGTCGCGCGAAATATTATCGCCGACATAAAATCACCACATGTTTCTGTTACAAAGATATAGCGCGAGGCGTCGTAAAATACTGCGGAGACATCCGCGGACAAGTGGTATAAAATATTCAGATGCCCGCGGGAGATCGCGCCGCGGCATGATAAACCTGGAGACGGAGAGGCAATATATAAAACTATGCTTAAAGAGACATTTGAGAAAATAAAAAGGACGGCCGCTTGCGGCCTGGCGGTATTTTTTACGTTCCAGCTCATTCTGTTCGCGCCGGCGCCGGCGTCCGCGCTGACGGCGGCCGAGGTGAAGCCGGCGATATTCAAAGCGCTGGGGCGCGAGGTCCCGCAGAAACAGCTTTCAGCCTTCACAGGAGAGCTTACGCGCGCCGACGCGCTGCGCCTCTCGCTGGAGGCGATGGGCTGGGGCTTCGTCATCAAGGCGCTGGATCAGATAGGCATCCTTCCGGAGTGGCCCGAGGTGGAGGGAGTTTCGTATCTCGCCTCGACTATGAGTCCGCTGCCGCCAGCTCCGGTGCGCGCCGACCTTGCCGCGCCGGCGACCTCCGACGACGTCGCGCAGATCGCGGCTTGGCTCAAAGAATGTAAGAAAGAGGCGCGCTGGAAAGCCTCCTTCGCCTGGGAGGGCACGGAGCTGATCATGATAAAACACGGCGTGGGCGACCCCTCGGGGCCTGCGGCCGGCGATATGAAAAACGGCGTCAACGAGCCGCTCTTCGCCGCGGTGCTCGCCGTCGATATGAAGAGCATCCCCTGCCAGATCGCCACCGCGGTGATGGTCGGCGCCAACAAAGCGCCGCTCGCGACGATCGCGGGCGAGAACTACGGCGTCATCGGCGGCATCAACGGAGGATACTTTGCGGGCGCGAAGCCGATCGGAGTGCTGCGCCGCCAGGGCTATACCGACAACGCGAAGTTCTGGCCGAACCGTTCGGCCTTCGGCTGGAACGAAAGTGGTGAGTATGTCTTTATCGACGGCAAGGAGACGGCGAGTATCTCCTCCGACCATAACTTTGACAAATTCACGGAGGTGCTGCAGGCGGGACCGCTGCTGGTGAAGAATGGGACGCCGTCTGCGAATACGGAAAAGGTCCATCCGAATGTGCTGGATTTCCGCCACCCGCGCACCTTTGTGGGCACAGACGGCAAGCGCGTCCTCTGGGGAGTCGTTGACGGACGCGACAATATGCACAGCGTCGGGATGACGATAGAGGAGCTGCGCCGCCTATGCGGCTGGCTCTCGCTGAAGACGGCGCTCAACCTTGACGGCGGCGGGTCGAGCTCCCTCTGGTGGCGCGGAATGACCTTTTCCCTGCCGAGCAACGCGAGCGACAGGGAGCGCCCCATTCCCTATGCTATACTTATGTTCGAACCCGGTTCCGGCGTTCGTCAATAGCGGCAGCACCCGACACATCTGAATCAGCGGAATGAACGTTAGTGGTAGAATAAGAAGTGTAAATCGATAAAAAACGAGGGTAAAGAGATGGCAGAGAAGAGATATGCGTTAGATCTGGATAACAGCGAATGGAAGGAATATATCGAGAAGGGGCTGGATGAGCCTAAGTTCCGCGCCGACCAGATATGCCAGTGGCTTTGGCAGAAACATACGGACAACGTGGAAGAGATGACGAACCTGTCGAAGCCGCTGCGCGACAAGCTCGCGGAAAAGATGGACTTCGCCTATCCGACGCTTGCGCGCGAGCAGCGTTCACAGGATGGGACGCGGAAATTTCTTTGGCAGCTGCGGGACGGCGAGTCTGTCGAATCGGTGCTGATGAAATACGGCGACCGCCTGACGGCATGCATCTCGACGCAGGTCGGCTGTCCGCTGCAATGCACCTTCTGCGCCACGGGACTCTCCGGTTTTGTGCGCAACCTGAGTGCGGGAGAGATCGCCGGACAGGTGACGGCGATAGAAAAACATATCGGGCGCGAGGTGAACAATGTCGTCTATATGGGCATGGGAGAGCCGTTCCTCAATACGGAGTCCGTCATTAAATCTGCCGGCATGCTTAACGATCCGAAACTGCGCGGCCTCGGCATCCGCCACATAACAATATCGACTTCGGGCATCATCCAGGGGATCAAGGAGTTGGCAGATTCCGGCCTCGGGGTGCGCCTCGCGGTATCGCTCCACGCCGCCGAGGATGAGTTGCGCAGCTTCCTGATGCCGGTCAACGAGACCTATCCCATAGCCGAACTGCGCCGCGCGATGCAGGAATATCAGGCCGCGACCGGCGACCGGATCACGATAGAATACGCCCTCTTCGGGGGTGTCAACGACAGCGTGGAGAGGGCGCGCGAACTGGTGCGTTTTCTCAAAGGGATACATGTCTTTGTAAACCTCATTCCCTTCAACGCCGTCGGAGAGCGTTACGAAAAGCCGAAGGCCGAAGATGTGCTGCGCTTCCGCAGCATCCTGCAGACGGCCGGTTTCGAGACGGAGATCCGTTCCGAACAGGGAGCCGATATAGACGCGGCCTGCGGACAGCTGCGCCGCAAGACGCTTGACGGCGGTTCCGTGCCGCTCGAGGCGCCCGCCTATTCGCTCACAAAGAAGGAAATGACCTCCGAAAAGAGGCAGGAAAAGGCGGGCGGCCCCGCTCCGTCACGCAGGAGAGAGACGGCTCCGCGAAGAGATGCTATGAAAAAGAGCCCGTCCAAACCATCCGGCGGCTTCGTCGCGGAGCGCGGCAGACGCAGACGGGCGGCGGACGACGGCCTGCCCTCCACCAAAGAACTCCCGAACGCCGGCGCGGGACGCGGCGCGGCGGAGCGCGGTGAACGGCCCTCCGCGGAGCGTTACCGCAGCGGCAAAATGAAGGAAGCCCGCCCTAGCTACAGAGGTCAGGGCGAGGGCGGCGAAACGCCGCGCTTTGAACGGCGCGATACGCCTCAGGAGAGGGAGTCTTTCCAGAAAAAGGACGCTTTCCCGAAGAAAACCTCCGACGGGAAACGCCGTGATGATAAAAAGGGGCTTCAAAGCCCCTCCGGCAAAGGCGGAACCGGCAAAAAGAGGTCAGCCAGGAAAGCGGCAGACACGCCGCAGGGAGCCTTCAGCAAATTTTACGGCGTCTCTCGCAAGACTAAACGGAGCAAAAAATCATAGACTACGGAGGATTTAGATGAGATTTCTCTTATTTCTGCTGATCGGAACGCTGATCTTCGGCTTTGCCTTCCCGGCGATGATCTTCTTCATCGGGTTTATCGGCCTGTTGCTCTGCGCCCTTATCCTGTATAAATTCCTCACGGGCGCATCCTCGTTCCGTGTCTACACTTCGCGCGACTTCTCGCCTCCGGAGCGCGGGGAACCGTCCGGTCGGAGAATGGTCTACACCGAGGACGACCCCGAGGTCGTAAGCCACGGCAGGCCGCGCGATCCCGACGCCGTCAACGTAGCTGCGGACGAGGAGGAGATCGAGGAGGCCAGCGAGATCGTGGAGCTTCCAGCGACCGCTCTCAGAAGGGACGACAGCCCGAACAAGGAAACCGATTAGTTTCGCTCAAAATATGGAATAACGAAGCGCCCGCGGAGCCGATATCATCTCTGCGGGCGCCGTTCATTGTCTTCCTTCTTTTTTCGCGGCGATATATTTTTTAAATCTGATGAATTGCATGACCTCTTCGCGCTCCTGCTGCCCCAGAGTGTGAAAGTGGTCGAGCAGCGCCTCGTCCTGCGAGGGGACCGCCAACTTCGTATGGAACTGGTCTTCGGGAAGAATATAAGTGGGGACGATGATAAATGGTTCCGGTTTATCTATCTCGCCGAGCAGGAAAGAGATCGTAGTCTCCAATGTGCCGGCGATCCTTTTGGTCGTGGCAAAATCAGGCTCGCGGTCGCCGTTTTCCCAGCGGGTCACCGTAGCGGGCGTGACGCAGAGCATATCAGCCAGCTTGGCACGGGACATATTTTTACGTTTTCGTGCGGTTTTCAGCCGCTCGTTAAATATTTCCATGGTTTGATTATTCCAGAACGGTACTTATAAGGCAAAGAACTGTTCGGAATTATAATTTGTTCCCAAATGGAATATTGAGCCTCAAAGCTCATTGAATTTCCGTGATTAAATCGATAGTATCCTATAAAATATAACACAGCGGCATTGCTGCAAAATACGGAAAGCCGGGATCGCGGTATATATTTTGTCTCATACCATAATGGTATCGATCGGAGATTCACAAGAAGAGGAATTGGCATGAGCTCACTGGATGTTGAGGATTTTATCAACGAACTGAAAAAAGGCCCCGAGAGGCTGGTCAAAATTTCACGGATGCCTGAAGAGACGCGCTGCGAAGCGATCAGGGGTCTCGGTTACGGCTTTACCGCCCGCGAGCTTGACGACTATATCTGTCATCACGCCAAAGTGCTGGAACGTGATTTAATGTTGGGCGAGGGCGATTTCCGCGATATCATCATGAAAAAATGGGGCAACTGCCTAAAATAAGAGCCGGCCGGCAATAAAAGGGCCGATCAGAAAACGGCGCGGAGCGCCGCCGTTATTTCCGCTCTTTACTGTGCTGATGAAGCCTTTCTGTTCCCGTATTTTATTCATACATCCGATATCCGCCTCTTCCTCCTTTTTTTGCCTGATAGAGCATCTTGTCAGCCCGCGCGTACAGCGTCTCCAAACTTTGCCCGCCGTCAAGACTTGCTATCCCTATGCTTGCCGAAACGCGAAACGACCTCCCGTCAATATCGATCTCGCGCGAGACCGCCTCGTTGAGCCTCCTTGCCTGACGGTGTATCCATGCGATATCGGTGGTTTCCTTCGCAAAGACGATAAATTCGTCTCCGCCGAATCTGGCGGCCAAGTCAGTTTCACGGAAGCATCTTTTGATCGAAGCCGCGGTCTCGGACAATATCCTGTCTCCCTTTATATGTCCAAAGGTATCGTTCACCTCTTTGAAACGGTCTATGTCGACGATGAAGAGCACGCCTTTCCCGCTGCCGTGCCGCCGGTGGGACTCTATCAGATTCTCCGCCGCCGAACGGGTCATGAGACCTGTCAATGGATCGGTGTCGCGCTGTGCGATGATGTCGTATTTCGACCTGATGTCAGCCAGTTTTTCCCGAATATTCCTTGTTCTTACGAGGCAGGAAAAGGCCACGGCCATCAGAACGCCGGCGGCGTCGCTTGCCGCCGCCGGGCCCATTAAGGCCGCGTGCGGAAGGCAGGAGAGCGCACAGGCCGCCGTTGTAAAGAGGCATACGCGCAGCGGCCTGTCTAGAAGAAGAAACGGCAACACCGCGGCGGCTCCGGCCATCCTGCCTGAACCGCCTGCCCGAAAGCGGACTTCGGCGGCCGCGAAAATGAAAAAAGTCACTGAAATAAAGAAATAGAGTGCGGGGAGCACGCCGCGCGCGGCCAGGTCCTTGCGGCGCTTCAAGGCAAACATGGTGAAAAACGACGCCAGCAGCCACGCGGCGCAGGCGGTCTCCGCCGGGCCCCACGATCCGTGAAAAAGCAATCCCGCGAAGAGAGCCGGCGGCCCCAGCAGCGCGCCGGCTGTGCTGATGTTTACCAGCGTTTGGCGGTTTTTCTCATTTATATCTTCTGCAAAGACGGTGAATTCGTCTGCTTTAACGGCCTTTTGTAACTTTTTCTTCATGGATGCGCCACCTGCCGTAGTTTTTTGCGACGATATTATATGGAGTTTGCTTTCCGGTAATGACTCCGATAATATGATTTTATATAATTGCGATTAAATGTCAATCGCTATAAGAGAAAAATCGTTATTTGCGATTTGTTAAAAACGCTTTAATGGTCTATACAAGAGCTATGGGAAGATCAAAAAGCGACGTCAACAACAATATAAAGAAAATAATCGGAGAACGCGTGCGTTTGCTGAGAGGCGATATTTCGCAGGGAGAAATTGCCCGCAGAGTAGGCGTTGCCCAGTCGTACCTTTCGGAGATAGAGCAGGGGCGTAAAAGTCCCTCCTTAGAGATGCTCCTTTATTTTGCGAAGATATTTGATACGAGCGTTGCCTTTATGCTCGGAGAGAATGACGAGCGGCATCGCTCCGAAGTTGCGCCTTCCGCGCGGCCTGCGGGCGGAGATGAAAAAGAGCCGGACTGCGCGGACGCCATGCCTTCCCCCGTCATGCTGCTTGTCACTTTGCAACATTATCTATCGCTCCCAGGTTGTGACATCCCGCCGCAGGAGAGAAAGATGCTGCTGCTTCTGTTGGACTCCTGCCGTAATATGCTCGAAAAACAGTGCCGCCGGGCGCTCTCCTGATATTGTCCCGTGCCGGGCGCGCAATATGTTTTTTGTGCTATAATATTGGTTAGCGTTTGCTAACTAGTATTTGTGAAGGAGATGGGGCCTATGCTCAAAGCTTTGTTCAAAAATTGCGGCAAACCGCAGGGCGTCCTGGGGAAATTGATGCTTCACGGCATGAATGCCGGCCACGGCACGCTTTCCGAGTGGGGGCTGTCGCAGATAAGGATACCGGCCGGAGCCAATGTGCTTGATATAGGCTGCGGCGGCGGAGCCAACCTGTTGAGGCTGGCGAAGCTGGCCGCTCGCGGTACCGTCTGCGGAATAGATATCTCAGAATGCAGCCTCGAATGCAGCCGCAAAAAAGTTCGTGAATATATCGCCGAGGGGCGGTGCCAGGTAAAGTATGGCAGCGCCGAGGAGATACCTTTTTCAGACGGTTTTTTCGACGTGGCCACGGCATTTGAGACTGTATATTTCTGGAAGGATATGGCGGCGGCACTGCGTGAGGTCCGGCGGGTGTTAAGGGAAGACGGGCTCTTTATGGTGGTAAACGATCAGAGCGACGCGCAAAATAATTGCTGGACCGGCATTGTCGAAGGAATGACAGTTCGCGGCGGCGACGAACTGCGGGCCCTGTTCGAGGAGGCCGGCTTTATCGGGACGGAAGTGATTTCGGAAGATGACGGGCGTCTTTGCGTCATTGGAAGGTCGAAATAGGTTTCGGGAGCTCGTTTTCCTGCGGCGTTCTTTTCGTTACTTTTCCGACCAGTTCCCGGCGATGCGTACCTCAACTTTGGTGGGCACGTCCGGCAGGATGGAGTCCGCGGCCTCTTCCATCTCCCTTTTTAGGACCGCGCCGTAATATTCGGCCTCTTCCTGCGGGCATTCCATAATGATTTCGTCATGGATCGCGGCCGCGATGAAAGCGTCGGTCCCCGCCAATTTGACCGCCAGTCCGCCCAGCGCTCTTTTGAGGATGTCGGCGGCGGTCCCCTGTACCGGCGCGTTGCTGTGGGCCGGGAGGCCGTACCATTTAGGAAAAGAATATCTCCTGCCGGTCAGAGTCCTTCCCTCCGGCGACCGCCGCCGGGCGAGTGCGGTATGCCAATCCCTGATGGCCGGGTACGCCTCAAAAAACAGCCTGCGAAAATCCGCCGCCTGTTCATGCGTCATCGCCACGCCGTAAGACTGCTGCGCGGAGAGGCGCAGCCCTTCGGCCCCCATCGCGTATATCAGGCCGAAGTTGACGGCCTTCGCGTACTGCCGCTCCTGCCCGCTTATAGATTCCATCGTTTTGCCCAGTATGAGCGACGCCGTCAGGCCGTGCAGGTCCAGTCCCCGCGCATAGGCATCTATCATCCGCCGCTCATGCGTGATCTGCGCGACGACACGCAGTTCGATCTGGGGATAATCGGCGATGAGCAGGCGGCGTCCTTCGGGCGCGACGAAGCATTCTCTGAAATCCCCGCCTCGCGGTATCTGTTGGATATTCGGCGCGTAACAGCTCATACGGCCGGTCCAGGCGGCGATCTGGCTATATTGAGGGTGCAGCCTGCCGGTCTTTGGATGGAGCATCTTGGGGAGGGGGCGCAGGTAGGTCGATAGCTGTTTGGCGACGGCGCGGTAGCGGGAGAGCGCGGCGACCAGCGGATGCGAACGGTGGGCGGCCAGCGCCGGTTTCGCGGTGTTTTCGACCTTTATGCCGTGGCCGCGCAGCAGCGACAGTATATGGGCGTTGCTGTCGAAGTTCTCTTCCATGAAGCCGGCCTCTCCCCACAGTGTCGTCTGCGTCGGCCGCTGTCCGGTAAAATTTCGAAGCGCCTCCAGAGCTTGCCGCTTTTCTATTTCTGCCGCCGCGGTCAGGTCCCGCCATGCCGCGACATCCAGCATGATGCCGTGAAACTCCATCTGGGCTACGCTTATCGCGCAGTCAAATTCTATTTTAGCCACCTCCACCAGGCGGTACCGTTTTAAAAGGCTGATCATCGCCTCGCGCAGGCGCAGCAAAATATCCGCTTTGCCGGTCACGGATTCTCCGGGCAGATAACGCCCTGCCAGTTCGTCAAGCTCGGAGTATAGATGGCCGCTTTCCGACAGCAGTTGTCCGGCGAGCGCCGTGTCGAATATTTTCGTGGGGTTGATGCCGGCCGCCATGAGAAACTGCAGCTCGGTCCCGGCATTGTGGAAGACTTTGACCGCCGGCGATTCCAGAGCCTTACGCAGCGGCGTCAGCCCGGCGGGGAGCATGGAGAGGCAGTCGAGGGACAGCGTGATATCCCCCCACGCCAGACGTATGGTGCCGATCATGTCCCGGCGCGGGTCGGGACCGGTCGGCTCAAGCCTGACGCCGATCACCTTCTGGCGGCATGCTTCGTCCATACGTGAGAGAAATTCCTCTTGAGCGGAGATCATTTCGTCCGTTCCGCGCATTGCCATCCCCCCGGTTTTCATAACATAGTTATAACGTAAGGCCTCAGAGAATACAACATTTGAAAAAAGAGGAACGCGGCGGCGGTCCTCACATGGGGCCCGCCGCAAAAAATCCCCGCGCAGCGGCCGCGGCGCGGGGATCAAACGTTATCGATCGGCTGCGCGCTAAAACGCCGCCTATTGAGGTCTTTTAAGCACGAAACGCCGTCTTGCCGCCGCCGTCATGACCGGCACCGGCGCGCCTTTTGGCGCGTCACTGTTCGTGCCCTCATTCCGCGCCTTCTCCTCGTCCTCTTTTCTGTAGAGCACCTGGCTTGACTTCGATCCGTCGCGGTATACCGTAATGCCTTTGCAGCCCTCTTTCCAGGCCAGCGTGTAGGCGTCGAGCACGTCCCGGACGCCGCATTCGTGGCACAGGTTGACCGTCTTTGAGACGGCGAGGTCCGTATATCTCTGGAAGACGCCCTGCATGCGGACGTGCGCCGAGGGCGGCACGTCGTGAGAGGTTACGAAGACTCTCTTCATGACCTCGTCAGGGAGCCCCTCTTTCCGGGCCTGTTCATAGTAGCGGTTCACCTGCTTCATGATCACCTTTGTGCCGTCTATCTGCGTGCGCACGCGCGTATGTTCGAGAGCGAAAAGCGGTTCGATGCCGGAAGAGCAGTTGGCGAGCAGCGCTATCGTGCCTGTAGGCGCGATGCATGTGAGCGTCGCGTTTCGGCGTCCAAGATGCGCGAGCGTCTCAGGAACGCCCTTCTCTTCGCCGAGAGCCACCGATGTTTCGTGCGCCCGCTGCTGGATCGTCCGCATGATGTTTCCCGCCAGTTCGAGGGCCTCCCCGCTGTCATACGGAATGCGGAGCTGGAAGAGCAGATCCGCCCATCCCATGACTCCGAGTCCTATCTTACGCGTCAGCTTCACAGCTTCGGCGATCTCCGGCAGCGGATAGTGGTTGACGTCGATGACGTCGTCGAGGAAGCGCGTCGCTACCGCCGAGATCTCTCCCAGCAGCTCATAGTCGAAAGCTCCGTCCTTTACCATCTTAGCGATGTTTATCGAGCCGAGGTTGCAGGCTTCGTTGGGGTAAAGCGGGGATTCGCCGCAGGGGTTGGTGCTTGACAGCTCCCCGAGGTTGGGCGTGGTGTTGCCGCGGTTTATCGCGTCAAGGAACACTATCCCGGGGTCGCCGGTGCGCCAGGCCGAGTCGGCGATCTCCGCGAGCAGGGCCGCCTCTTCGCCGTGCGGGTCGCTCTGGACCTTCTCCATGAAGCCGTCAAAGACGCCAACGGAGATATTGAAGTTCGTTATCGTGCCGTCCTTGTCCTTACAATGGATGAACTTCCTGATGTCCGGGTGGTCGATGTTGAGAATGCCCATATTGGCGCCGCGGCGCATGCCGCCCTGCTGTACCGTCTCCGTCGCCTTGTCGAAGAGTCCCATGAACGAGACCGGGCCGGAGGCGCGGCCGTTGGTGCTGTTGACCTTAGCGCCCTCGCTGCGGAGCTTTGAGAAGTTGAAGCCGGTGCCGCCGCCGCTTTTGTGTATCAGCATCTGCTTGCGCAGCGCCTCGCAGATGCTCTCCATCGAGTCTTCCACTCCGATGACGAAGCAGGCTGCAAGCTGGCCGTGGGGCTCGGGACGTCCGGCGTTCATGAGCGTGGGGCTGTTTGGCAGAAAAAGAAGCCTCGCCATCACATCATAGAACTCATCCGCCCATTTGTACTGCATGGCAAGG
Organism: Cloacibacillus evryensis DSM 19522; assembly: GCF_000585335.1. Taxonomy (NCBI): domain Bacteria; kingdom Thermotogati; phylum Synergistota; class Synergistia; order Synergistales; family Synergistaceae; genus Cloacibacillus; species Cloacibacillus evryensis. The sequence continues at coordinate 2,936,347 of NZ_KK073872.1, read as the reverse complement.
CTGGATTCCGCCCCGGCGACGTGTTTAGCCACTCTTTCGAGCATCTCCTCCGGTTTTTCCACGGGGTTTCTCTCTTCGTCGCGCCACAGGTAGCGGTCACGCAAAATATCCTTAGCTGATGGGCTGAAAGCCGGTTTTATGATCATTATGACAAACCTCCAAGATAAAGGCATAGTTAAAAGTTGGCGGTGCGGTTTTCCCGCAACCTTTGTCTATAATAACATAAATCCGCCGATTGGGAAGGTAAAATACACTATATATATTGACATCTTATCCACAAAACACTAGCGATAGTGTGATTAACTTTGTGGATAAATTTTTACCCAATTCAGGCACGGCTTGCCGCTTATGAGAAGCGGCGCCTTGTCCTATTTCTTCCAGAGGTCTCTGGTGAAGAGGACCAGTACCGTGTAAAGCTCAAGGCGTCCGCAGAGCATGTCGAAGGTGTATACCCATTTCGCGAACGTGCTCTGATCTGCGAAGTTGCTGACGGGGCCGACGTCCGCCAGTCCGGGGCCGACGTTGCTCAGCGTGGCCGCCACCGCGCTGATGGACGTAACGATGTCGTGTCCGCTCAGGCTCACGGCGAGCGCCGAGGCTCCCCATATTATGAAGTATATGGCGATGAAACTGGCCGCTGAAGTCACCATTGAGGGGCTTGCCGTATTCCTGCCCTGGAATATCGCGACGACGGCGTTCGGATGGATCATTCTTTTCAGCTCCGCGATCGATTCCTTGATGACGACCTGGAAACGCACGCACTTGATCGCTCCCGCGGTAGAACCCGCGCAGCCGCCGACAAGCATGAGGGCAAGCAGAAGGAGCTGGGTGAACATCGGCCACAGCGCGTAATTCGCGGTGACGAAGCCGGTCGTGGTTATTATGCTGACGACCTGAAAAGAGGCGTAACGCAGCGCCGCGATAAAGTCGTCGTATGCCCCGTGCCAGATCAGGACGGCGCAGATCATCAGGACGGAAGAGACCACGATCACGGCGTAGAAGCCGAACTCGGCGTCACGGTAGGGCCGAAGCGTCCTTCCGCGGATGGCGGCGAGGTGGAGGTTGAAATTTGCGCCTGAAAAAAACATTATAAATGTGAGCACGTAATCTATATACGCGGAATCATAAAAGGCCACGCTGGCGTTATGGGTGGAAAACCCCCCCGTCGATACGGCGGCGAAAATATGGGCGATGGCGTTATAGACCGACATCCCTCCCAGGGAGAGCAGGACGATGCCGATAACGGTCAGCCCCATGTAGACCTTCCAGAGCATCATCGCCATGTCGGTGATCCTCGGGCTTGTTTTTTCAAGGTTGGGGCCGGGGCTCTCCGCCTTGAAGAGCTGCGTCATGTTGACTCCGAAGAGCGGCAGCATCGCGATGACGAGGACGACGATACCCATGCCGCCAAGCCACTGCGTCTGCGCGCGCCACATAAGTATGCCGCGCGGGACCGCCTCGACGTCCCGCAGGATCGTGGCCCCGGTGGTCGTAAAACCGGACATCGCCTCAAAGTAGGCGTCGGTGAAGGCGGGGATATAGCCGCCCAGCATATAGGGCATACACCCCTGCAATGAGGCCGCCACCCAGGCGAAAGCGACGCCCGCGATCGCCTCACGCGTCCCCAGTTCGTCTTTTGAGGCGCTGCGTCCCACGACGTGCAGCGCCGCCGCCATTGCCAGCCCGGTCAGCGCCGAGAGCAGAAAGGCCCGGACGTCGTCCGTGCCGTCCTTCAGCGCCCAGGCGAGCGGAAAGGCCATCGAGGCGGTTATCGTCAATACAAGTATCGAGAGAAAACGCGCTACGATCCTGTAATTCAAGATTTATCCTCTCCGAACGGGAGCATCGCCGTATCCATGACGGCCGCCGTTCCGAACAGGACGACCTTGTCGCCGGCTTTGAGTATCGTGCCGCCGGTGGGTATCAGCATCTCGTTTCCACGCTCAAGCAGCCCGATCAGGGAGCCCGGCGGCATCTTGAGATCGATGAGGCTTTTGCCGGCGGCGGGGGAGTCGGGAGAGATCATTATCTCGACAGCCTCCGCGCTGATCTCCTCAAGCACCGTCAGCACCCTTGACGAGCCCGGATAGCGGACGCTGCGCGTAATGACGTCCGCGAGCGTCTGGTTGCGGTTGACGATGGCGTCGACCGGTATATGATTTGTCATGCCGAGATAGTTTGGCCGGCGTACGACCGCGATGCTCTTGGAGACGCCGAGAGTCTTCGCGAGCACCGAGAGCATGAGGTTCGTCTCGTCGTGTTCGGTCGCCGCGACATATCCGTCGGCCTCGGCGATGCCCTCGGAGAGCAGGAACTCCGTGTCCGAGCCGTTTGCGCACAGCACCATCGCCCCCGGCAGCTCGCGGGCCAGCTTTTCGCATTTGGCGCGGTCCTCGTCGACAAGGCGCACGTCTATGCCGCGGATATGTGAAATGAGCCTGGCCGCGGTCTGATAACCGACCTTGCCGGCTCCGACGATGAAGACGCGCTTGAGTTTCTTTGACTTGGAAGGCTGAAAAAGCCCTTCGATATCGAAGACCATCGAACGGTAACACATGGTGTAGCAAAGGTCTCCCGCCTGAAGCTCATCCGAGGCTTTGGGGACGAACGAATGCTCTCCCCGCCTGATACAGACGACGAGCATGATCATTTTGGGATTGTTTTTGCGTATATCATAAAGAGGGAGCCCCTTGATGGGGGAATCCTGCGCGATACGGAAGACATATATGCCCGCGCGCCCGCCGGCGATCTCATTCGCGTGTATGGCGGCGCGTACCTCCAGCAGCTCCTCTATCTCCTTCGCGACGGATCGCTCGGGGGAGATCAGCATATCGATGCCGAGGTCTTTCGCCCAGCCCTCGTTGTCGGTGAATTCCAGGCCGACGGCGCGCGCGATGACATGCGGCACGCCCATCCTTTTCGCGATCCAGCAGGCCATGAGATTCACTTCATCTTTATTTGTACAGGCAATGAGCATAGAGACGTCGGAGTTTCCCTCTTTTATCCCCGCCTTTGCGAGTACGCTCGGGCGGGCGCCGTTTCCCCGAATCACCATTACGTCAAGCGAGCTTTCGGCTCTATCGGCCCTCTCTTCGCTGTCCTCGATGATGATTATGTTATGTCCGTCGGACGAAAGGTTTTTCGCTACGCTGTATCCGACCTCGCCCGCCCCGACAAGCACGATGCGCAAAATGGATCTCCGTCCTTTCAGGAGCTGATTCTTAAAACTGATAAGTATATTACGATAGTTTGGAGATTTTACAAGTCTTTGCCGGCAATTTTCGCCGTTTGAGGGCGCTGAAACAGGGAGGGCGGAGATGCAGCTCCTCCGCCCTCCCTTGAGTGGGATGCCTTTTACCTATTTTTTCTTGCTCTCAGCGCTCATTGTCTTTTTTATGGCCCAGATGAAACAGCCAAAACCGATGGCGATACAAAGAATCATATTAGCCTGCCACATTTAAAAATCCTCCTTTGCCGCGGTGCCGTTAATCGATCTTATTGGAATGGACGAGACGTTTGGAGATGAAACCGTTCAGCATCAGGCAGATCAGCGCGATGATGCCCCATTCGACGACCATCGAGCCGGGGGTGTACTGATACTTCGTGATCGGCCAAAACTTGAACCACTCTCCCGGATACCACGACGCGGCGTCCCACATCCACCATCCCCAGACGAAGGCGAATTCAAACGGGAAGAACTTGATGCAGCTCCACATCCACTTGACGTTGATATCCGAGCAGGGTTTGATGTCCTCTTCCCAGAGCTTGTCCACGCCGTACTTGAGCGAAGCCAGCGAGTAAATGAGCCCGACGACGAGCAGTCCTACGCCCCAGACCATGTCCTGATTTTCAAATACCCTGTTGTCGAGCGCCGAGAAGGAGCCGACAAACAGGAAGAAGATCGCGACGCACATCGTCGCTTTGACGCGGGAGAAGCCCATGTCGATGAGGTTGCGCGTGCCGGTCTCAAGCATCGCGATGACCGACGAGAGGGCCGCCGAGAAGAGGGCGAGGAAGAAGAGCACCGCCATGATGAATCCGCCCGAAGTGTGGGCGAAAAGGTTCGTCAGGTGGACGAAGGTAAGCCCGTTCGCTCCGGCCTTCATGACCGCCTGAGGGTCAGGCGAGAGGGCGAAGACGGCGGGCAGGACGACCATACCGGCGAGCATGGCCGCGACCATGTCTCCGAATGTCACCGTGAAGGAGTTGAGCTCGATGTCCTCATCCTTCGCGGCATAGACGTAGTAGACGTGGAACATGCCCCAGCCCGCGCCGGACGACCAGGCCGCCTGGGTAAAGGCCGCCAGCCAGATCCTTGGATTGAGGAAGTCCTTGGGGTCCACATGGAACATATACTCGAAGCCCTTCCAGGCTCCGGGGAGCATCACGACGCGTACGAGGAGCGCGGCGAGAAGGATGAATACGGCGGGGATCATGATCTTGTTCGCCGTCTCGATACCGCCCTGAATGCCGCGGAAGATGATTACCGCGGAAAGCGCGATGGCGAAGGCGAACCAGGCCCAGGCCTCATAGGCGGGAGCCGTCGTCGCGAAGCCCTTGAAGAACTCCGTGGCGAAATCTGTTCCGCCCGCCCGTACCGCGTCAAGAAATCCCGTGAAAATCAGGACCAAATACTTTGATACCCAGCCGAGGACGACGACGTAGTAGCATCCGAGCATGATGCATACCATCGCGCAAAACGCGCCGACCCAGGCATATTTCTCTCCCAAAAGCGCTTTAAAAGCCCCGGCGTTCGCCATGCGGGTCTTCTTTCCGAAGACGGACTCGGCGCAGATGAGCGGGACGGCCCAGATAAAGAGTGCCAGGAAGCAGATAAGGATAAAAGCTCCGCCGTTGTTGGAGGCAACTTCGCGCGGGAATCGCCAGATATTTCCGGTGCCCACCGCCATACCGAGTATAGTACACAAAAGTCCCCAGCGGCTTGAGAATTGCTCTCCGCCTTTTTTGATTTCAGCCATACATATACCTCGCTTTCTATAATGTGATAATAAAAATTATGATATTTCCCTCCGCGCCCATACCTACGATGGTCTTGATATGAAGACGCCCTCTCCTTTCTTTTTATAATTAAATATTGAATAATTAGAAGCTGCATTTATAATGCTGTTTTAGTTTACCATACTTTAAAATACATTACAATAATAAAAAAATTAAAATATCAGCCGTCAAATTTTTAATCAAATTAGAATTATTATTGATAATAATGGAGCATAAATGAAATTAAGGGCTGTTATTATCTTGAATTTTCAATAAAAATTCGTATTTTTGTCTTTTGGTAGCAAATAATTTAAAGATTTTAATAAAGATATAGAGAACAAAAAATTCCGCCAGCGGAGTTTTTTCAATACATGGCGGAAATCATTAAAATATAGCTATTAAATATCTAATTTATCGATAATTACGCGTCCGCTGTCGCTCCCACAGGGCGCTTGCGTTGTCTGTCGATCTCGGCCTCCAGCCGTATCAATTCGTTTATCGAATCGATGTCGATGCTTTTCAGTATCTCATTACGGTTCATGACGCCTATATCGTTGCGTGTCTTGCCGGGATTTTTTTCGAGCTCCGTGAAGGCCGAGATCTTACGGTCGCCGTGATAGACGTCAAAGTCTACGAAGCGCTGGCCCCTGTCGTTATATTCCAGCCCCATCGCGAGCTTTTTGATCGCCTGGATCTCCAGCGGCGTATAGAGCTTCATCATGTAGACGGGGATAGTCCGCCGCGTCAGAGCCTGTTCGCGCTCCCACTTCTCCTCGAGCACGATCCCTATCTGCATCCCCTGGGTCACGGTGAGGAGCCTCTGGCGATGAAGATCGAACAGGCCGTCGGAGTCGCATATCTTTATTTCAACGTCGTTCCAGTCGGGGGTGCCGAGCGCGTCTCCCAGATATTCTATGCCGTGTACGGAAAGGAACTGAACGATCGCCCCCTTTGAACGCGTATTGATTACCAGCGCCTTTTCGTAGATGTCGTCGATGGGTATGGTCTTCGCAAGCGACCTCGGCGTAAAGTATATGATAGAGGAGGTTCCCGGTATATCCGGGCGGAATATGGGGTCGCGGTCTATTATCTCGCCGCCGATGTCACGCTGTATCGCGCGGATGCCGCGCTCGATGTCTCCCATCAGACGCGTCATGATATAGCCCGGCATCATCGTAACGCTTTCCACGCCGCCGGTCATCCGGCTGTTTATCAGCGTCGCGAGGAACAGCTCCAGCGGATTTTCGGAGACATAGGTCTCGCGGAGTTCCCCGCCGTCTTCGGCGGGGGCGGTGAGAAACACGAGCCTCCGCGTCGGCCCGTATCTCCGAAGCGCGCCTTCGGCGTCGAGCGAGATCGGCGTTCCCCACGCTCCGAGCTTGTGGCGTATCTCGGAGACCTCCGAGGAAAGTTTCATCGCGATACTTTCGGGTCCTGTCCTTGCCAGCGATATCATTTATACTGCCTCCTCCGTAATGAATTTATAATGAGACGCGCTTGCGCTGGAGCCGCGCGCTGTCCGTTCCCGGCGGATAGGGGATGGAGGTCACCTCTCCGGTGTGTATGTGGATCAGGTACATCGACTGCAGGCCGTTGAGATACATCCGCCCCTCCCCGGTACAGCCGGAGGTATGTTCGAGATTATGCCCGTATAAATTGTACTGTGCCGGTTCGCCGCTCACATCCTCGTAGGTGTGCCCCGCGCTGAAGCTGAACTGTCCGAGCGAGAAGCGTCCCGGGCCGGTCCAGACCTGAACCGAGGCGCTGTGCGGCTCCTCGAGCAGGGTAGGGACGTGGTCATGGTTGCCTGTGACGAGGATCGCCCCGTAATCCTCCTCTTCAAAGATGGAGAGAAAATCCTTCACCCTTTTCTGATACAGGTCGAGCATCCCGGGACGCTGCTCGAGCTTTACGTTGTCCACAAAATCACCCGTGTGGACGATCCAGGCCGGCCTCAGCCGGTGCAGCGCCCGCCGCAGGTAAGGATATATGGTGTAGGGGGTGTCGGATAGATGCAGCACCATCTCCTTGGCGTCGATACAGGGCGGATTGATGCCGAACCAGATGCCGAGGTCGTCAAACTGCTTGATGATCGGGCACTCCCGCATCTCCTGGAGCGTCGGCTTGGGGATATTCGGTGGTATGCGCAGTGTCGCCATCTTCATCGCCTCTTTTTTGTTTCAAAAGAATTTTTAGTAATTCCGAACGGAAGACCTTGCCTTTTTATCTCCTTTATTGTACCATAAGCCCGATGATAAAATAAATTATGGTTCTCCGAGCCTGTACGCCTACGGAAAAGATCTATGGCTTTCAGGCCGACAGGGTTGCCTGGGAAACGAGGCAGCCTCCCTTTGGAAAGGAGAACGGCTGATGAATCTGTTATGGGCCGTACTCTATACAAAGGGGACGGCCCTTTTATTTTTATCGTAAAGAGGCTTAAAGACACACAAAATCTCCACTTAAGCAAGGGGCGACCCCAACGCCCCTTGTCTTCCCTTGTTTTTATTTGTTGAAATAAACGCATGAAATAGTGTACAATAACCGCGGCGCGGATTTTATCGCGCGAATGTTCTGCGTATGTTGCCTGCATACGTCCCTGAAACTGCCTCTCCTGCGGCCTGGCGGCTATGGAGGGCGGTCGTTAGGGCGGTCCTGGAAACGGGGCCGTCTCCCGTTGCGGAAAGGGGATCGCGGAAGTTTGCCGCTTTCGTCTTTTATTCTCCGTCCCGCGGGTTTTGAGCATAGGTTGTAATGCAACACAAATCTCACGAGGAGGGTTTTTACCCATGCGTATCAACAGGAAAGGCTCCATTATCGCGCTGCTTCTCGTCGTCTGCCTGCTTGCCTTCGGCTCGCTCGCGACGGCAAAGGCCCCCGTGCTTAGGATGGCGACCACCACCAGCACGGACAACACCGGATTGCTTGATTATCTCGCTCCCATTCTTCTTAAGGATACCGGCATCGAGATCCAGTGGGTCTCGGTCGGAACCGGCAAAGCTCTTGAGTATGGCCGCAACGGCGACGTCGACGTCGTGCTGACCCACGCGCCGTCCCAGGAGGACAAGTTCATGGCCGAAGGCGCCGGAGCCAACCGCCGCAAGGTCATGTTCAACGACTTCGTCCTCATCGGCCCCGCGAATGATCCCGCGGGCGTAAAGGGCAAGCCCGTCACGGAAGCTCTGGCCACGATCGCGAAGAAGGGACAGCCGCTTGTCAGCCGCGCCGACAAATCAGGCACGCACACGGCGGAGCTGAGCCTCCTCAAGGCGGCGGGAGTGAAGGATTTCGACAAGGCGAAATGGTATGTTCAGACCGGCCAGGGAATGCTGAAGACGATCAACATCGCCGACGAGCAGAACGGCTACGCGCTTACGGACCGCGGAACCTTCATTAAATACGAGGCCGGACTCAAAGGCAAGCCGGGACTCGTGATAGTCTGCGAGGGCGACCCCGAGCTGCTCAATAAGTACAGCGTCATGGCGGTCAGCCCCCTGAAGCATCCGAACGCCAAGTACGATCTCGCGCTCAAGTACATCGACTGGATCACCTCCTCAAAGGTGCAGAAAGATATCGCGAACTTCAAGGTCGAGGGCAAGCAGCTCTTCTTCCCCGAGGCCGAGATCCGTTCCGGACATTAATAAATCGATATAATCGGCATAACGGGCGGACGCCGGACGAAAACGTTGAAGCGTCCGCCCGAATTATGTAAAACACGAGATAAGGACTGATCTGATGGATTTCATAGTTGAAGGATTTATACAGGCTTTCAGGCTCCTCTTTTCAATGGACGAGGAGACTATGAACATCCTTTTCACCACGCTGCGGCTGACGGCGCTCTCGATGGGCGGAATACTGCTCATGGGGCTGCCGCTGGGTTTCATTCTCGGGTACTTCGATTTTCCGGGCAAGCGCTGCGTCCGCACTGCAGTCGACACCCTGCTCGCCCTGCCGACGGTGGTCATCGGCCTGCTCGTTTACGCCTTCATATCGCGGCGGGGCCCCTTCGGCGGCTGGGATCTGCTCTTTACGGTCAAAGGCATGGCGATCGGACAGATCATCCTGGGGACGCCGATAGTGGCGGCCTACACGGCGACGGCGATCGAGGGGCTTGACGACCGGCTTCGCCAGACGCTGATGACGCTCGGGGCCTCGGGGACCAGGCTCGCGATGACGAGCCTGTGGGAGGCGCGCTTTCTTGTCCTTGTCGCCGCGCTGACGGCCTTTGGCCGCATCGTCGGCGAGGTCGGCTCCGCGATGATGCTCGGGGGCAACATCAAATGGCATACGCGAACGATAACCACGGCGATCACGCTTGAGACCGGCAAGGGAGACTTTGCCCTCGGCATCGCCCTCGGCGTGATCCTCATACTGATATCGCTCATTCTCAACATTTCGCTGACTTTCCTGCGCCGCAGGACGCAAAACTGAAACAGACAAAAATACCGGAGATAGACGGTGCGAAGGAGGAGCGTCCGGGATGAGCTCGCCGCTTTACGAAATACATGATCTGAAACAAAGCTATGGGAAGGGGCAGCCGGCCCTCGACATCGCGGAACTTTCAATAAGGAGCTCGGGCATAACCGGCCTCGTCGGCCCCAACGGCAGCGGCAAATCAACGCTGCTCAAAGTGCTCTCTTTCCTTATCCCATACAAAAGCGGCCGCATCATATTTGACGGCCGTCCGGCGGAGGGGCGTGAAGAGGCGATCCGCCGCGAAGTGACATATATGCTCCAGGATTCCTATCTGCTGAACCGTTCCGTCTATGAAAACATCGCCTATGGGCTGAAACTGCGCGGGAATATTCCCGATATAAAGGTCCGGGTAAACGAAAGCCTGATACAGGTGGGGCTCGATCCGGAAAAATTCGCCAAGCGGGCCTGGTATCAGCTCTCCGGCGGAGAGGCGCAGCGCGTGGCCCTCGCCGCCCGGCTGGCCCTCCGCCCGCGCGTCCTGCTGCTCGACGAGCCGACCGCCAATGTCGACGAGGCGAGCGCCCAGCTGGTGATGGAGGCGGCCGTCAGCGCGGCGAAAGAATACGGCGCCGCCGTTATCGTGGCGACACATGACCTCGCGTGGCTCTACGAGATGTCCACCGACATCGTGAGCCTCTATCGCGGCCAAGTCGTAGGCAGCGGCGCGGAAAACCTCCTGCAGGGCAAGTGGAACAATTCAGGAGGCTGCATGGTGCGGGAATTTACCGACGGGCAGGCGGTGTTTGCCTATCCGCCGCAGACGGTAAGAGCGAACGCGGCGATGATCAACCCAGCCGACGTGCGCATCGCCGCCGGCAGGCCGCGGACAGCGCATGAAGTGAACGTCATCGGCGGCCGTATCGTGCAGATGACGCTGGAGCGCGCCACAGGCTCGGTGCTGGTTTCGACGGAGGTCGGCGGGAACGTGATAAAAACGCGCGTGGAAGCGGCGGAGCTGGACCGCCTGGGGCTATTCCCCTCGCAGGAGGTCTATCTGACGTTTCCTTATTCCGCTGTACGCTGGATCTTGTAAATCGGCGTAAATCGGCGTTTAGAAGTGCGAGTTGCTAAATAACTTTGGGCTCTGGAACCGGAGCCGTATATTAATACGGCGAGGACGCCAGAGCCCTAAGTTATGACGCAAATCGCGCTTATAAACGCCGATTTACCTTATTTTGAAGATAAAAGGAACCCTTACTCGAATATATCCGTCGTGGCGGAAACGCCACTCCTTCACCGCGCGCAGCGCGGCGTTGTCGAGGCGGTCGTAGCCGCTGCTCTTTTCTATTTCGGCGCTCTGCACGCGGCCATTTTCCACCGCGGCGACGATCACGGAGGTCCCCTCTTCTCTGCGCTTGCGCGAGAAGGCGGGGTAGTCGGGCAGTACCTTGTGCGTCACTTCGAGCGTGTTGACGTCGGCGATCCCGCCGCCGCTGCCGGGGCCCATGCCCGGACCTGAGCCTGAGCCAGAACCGGTTCCGCTGCCTGAGCCAGTTCCCGTTCCGGCGCCACTCCCTCCTCCGCTTCCGCCGCCTGCCTCCGCCGCCGTTTCATCCGGGACGCCTGTAAGAGACTCCGCCGGTGCGGCGATCTCTTTGTTCTTTGCCGGGGTCGCGGAGATCTCTTTTATCGGTGTCTCTTTCTTTTTTTTCACCGGGACTTTTTGTGATACGGGTGCCGCCGGCTTTTCTTTTTGAGGCTGCGGCCTGACCTTTTCCTTTCCCTGGTTCCCGCCGTCGCCACCGCCGCTGTTTCCGTGGGAGGCGGGGGCGAATACGAGTTTCACGTTCATTATCGGTTCCGGCTCTTTTTCTGTCTTTGCGCCGCCAAAGACGAAGAACAGAGCACAATGTATGAGCAGCGAGATGAGCAGCGCCGCCGTCCATCGACCCCGTTCGCCGGAGAGAAGGGTCATCGCGCTCCCTCTCCCGAAAGCATGAGGCCGGCGGAGGTGACTCCCTCTTTACGCAGCAGCGAGAGCAGCCCCGCGATGTCGCCGTAGGGGACCTTTTCGTCTCCCGCGACCAGCATTTCACGGCCTTTCGATTCGGCGGCAAGTTTTTTAAGCTCTACCCGCGTCACCTCGCGCCCGTCCCAGAATATTTTTCTGTCGGCGGCGACGGTGACGATCACCGCCCCCTGTGTGTCGGCGGAGCTTCCCTCGCCTGAGGGGAGCTGAACGTCAAGTTTGCCCTGCACGAAGGAGGCCGTGAGGACGAAGAATATTATCAGCATGAAGAGGACGTCGATGAGCGGAGTGATGTCTATCTCCGCGTGGCGTCTATTTCTGCGTCCCGACATTTTTATCGCCGCCGGCGGCTATATGTTCGCGCAGGAGAAAGTCGGCGCCCCTTCTGAGGGTCTCGTCCTCGTTGTCGATGCGCGAGTTGAGCAGTCCGTAGACGAATATCGTGGGGATGGCCACCGTCAGGCCCGCGACGGTCGTGAAGAGCGCCTTCCAGATGCCGCCCGTAACTGTGGCCGCGTTTATCTGGCCGCCCACATGAAGCGACTGGAACATCTCGACCATGCCGAGGACCGTCCCGAGCAGGCCGAGCAGCGGCGCGATCTTGCCGATCATCTCAAGCACGTAGATGTGTTTTTCCCAGCGATATATTTCGCGGCGCACCTGCTGTTCCGTGAGGAGTTTCATGTCCTCTGTGCTGATGTCCCAATGGGCCAGCGTCACTTTGAAGAGGCGGTTCATGGAGCTGTCGGAGGATTCCGCCACACGCCATGCCTCTTTCAAGTCCCCCTCCGACATCGCCTTGCCGAAAGCGGTCTCGAGTTTCTCCGGGTTGACGGAGGCCTTATGGAAAAAGATCACCCGCTCTACCGCGATGGCGGCCGCGATAAGCGACAGCGCGCCGATTATCCACATGATGCTTCCGCCCTGATTCATGTACTCCAACATGAGTTATTACTCCCCCATCATCTTTTTTATCGCTTTTAGAGATTTTTTATAGCCGTCTTCAAAGACTTCGAGCGTCATTACACGCTCTCTGCTGTCCCCGCCAAGTTTTTTCAGAATTTCGCGGAAGAGCTCCGCGTCGAACCAGCTCATGTCCACGTGGTCTGTGCCGTCCGGCTTCACTCCGTGGATGTGGATGACGCGCGTCACGGGCAGATATGCCTCCATCTGTTCGAGCACGGGGTGTCCGTAGCGCACTAGGTGTCCGACGTCGAGGCAGACAGAGATGCCGTTTTCGGCGACCGCTGGGTATACGAGGCGGAAGTTGTAATCCAGCGTCTCCGCGCAGATTTTCTCTTTGTCCGCCGCGGCCGCGGCAAGCCGCGCGACGGAACGCCGCGTCTTTTCGAGCCACCCCTCCATGTCGGCGCTGGGGTATGCGCCGTACTGCTCCCCGTCGAGGTGGAGTATCCAGGCGAAGGGATCGAGCGGCGCGAAGAGCTCCATTATACGCAGACAGGAGTCTTCACAGCGGACGCGCTCCGCCGGTTCTGTCGAGAGGCAGATGTCATGCGGGAAATGGACGGTGCAGCTCATCCCCAGTTCGTTCTTCAGCGCCGCGAGCCAGCTCACTTCCTCCTTTGAGGGAATGTTGACGCCGTATTTATTATCGAAGAGCACGAACTGCATGTCCCGCGCCTCGCGCGATAATTCGCGCAGGTTGTCGGCGAAGCTACCCTCTACGACCCACGAGGTGCCGCCGAGCCTTACGCCGGGAAAGTTTAGCTTTTTCATCCTAACGTCCTCCTTTTATGAGCAGCCAGAGAAAGAATATCGAACCGAGGCAGGAGGTGATTATCCCCACCGGTATCTCCGCCGGAGACCAGAGGAGCCGGGCGGCGGTGTCGCAGATCACGAGGAAGGCGCCCCCGAAGAGGGCGCAGGTGACCGACAGCTCACGGTGGCCGCTGCCGGCGATCCGGCGGCAGATGTGCGGGCACATGAGGCCGACGAAGCCGATGGGGCCGCTTAGGGCGACGCTGATGCCGACGACGAGCGATACGGAGAGGAAGAGCAGCTTGCGCAGTCCGTTGACAGAGACGCCGCGGCTTGCGGCCATCTCCTCGCCGCAGACGAAGAGGTCGAGCTGCGGTCCCGTGAGCCAGCCGATGAGCAGGATCATGGCGAGCCCCGGCAGCGAGGCCCATGAGGCTGCGAAGCCGACGGTCTGGAGGCCGCCCATCGTCCAGCGCATCATGCGGAAGGTGTCGGTGTAGCCGCCGCTGTATTGAATTATCATATTGAGGCTCCCGAAGAGGAAGTTCAAGGCGACGCCCGCCAGCAGCAGAGAGGCGAGCGACATGCCGCCGCGCCGCAGGCTGCCCGCGATGTAAAGCGCCAATATCGCGAGGAACGCCCCCAGAAAGGCGGCGACAGAGATCCCCTGTATCAGCCCGAAGATGGAGAGGGCGAGGCCGAGCCTTATGTAGAGCACCGCGCCGAAGGCCGCCCCCATCGAAACGCCGAGCATGTCTGGTGAGGCGAGCGGGTTGCGGAAGAGCGCCTGGAAGATGAGGCCGCAGACGGCGAGCGTCGCGCCGATCAGCCAGCCGAGCAGCACGCGCGGGATGCGAAGCTCCCACAATATCTGCGCCGAGGGGTTGTCCGCGCCGCCGAAGATGTCGGAGAACGAGAGCGAGTGCGCGCCGACGAAGGGCGCGCCGCAGAGGACGGCGGCGGATAATATCAGCAGCAGGAATGTTTTTTTATTCATCAGAAGACGAACCCCCTGGGTACCGCGTAGGGACGCCGCTGTCCCTCGCGGCATAAAAACTCAAAGCCGGTGTCAAAAATATCCGCGAGCACAGAGCCGCCCAGCAGTTCGTCCGTTGCGCCGTGCCAGCAGGCGCGTCCATCCTTTATCGCGAGCACCTCGCCGCTTCCATGCAGCGCGAGGTTTATGTCATGCGTCACCATCAGCACCGTCATGCCGTCCCTGTTGATGCTCTCGACGAGCGCCATCATCTCCACCTGCTGACGATAGTCGAGAAAGCTCGTCGGTTCGTCGAGGAAGAGTATGTCGGTACCCTGCGCGAGCGCCGCGGCAAGCAGCGCGCGCTGACGCTCGCCGCCCGAGAGCGTGGAGAGGCTGCGTTCTGCCAGCTCCCTGACTCCCGCGCGGGCCAGCGCATCGTCCACGATCCGGCGGTCTTCCGCCGATTCGCCGCTGAGCACTGGCCGCCACGGATAACGCGACATCATTGCGAACTGGCGGACGGTGAAGGGCAGGGAGTCGCCGCCGCTCTGATGGAGCCAGGCGATGCGGCGCGCCCTCTCGCGCTCCGTCATCCGGCTTATGGCGCGCCCCTCGATCGCCGCCTCGCCCGACGCGCCGCGGTTCAGGCCGCCGAGACATTTGAGCATCGTGCTCTTTCCCGCGCCGTTGGGGCCGATGACGGCGAGAAAACAGCCGCGGCCGACGGAGAAAGAGATGTCGGAGAGCACGGCGCGCCCGCCGACGGTGTATGAAAGGCCGCGTGCCTCCAGGAGCGGGGTCACCATTTCACCTCCGGGTGGACGGCCTTCGCAAAAGCCTTGAGGATAACCGGCAGGCGCGGCCCGGGGCGCAGGTAGACGGTGCCGTCAAGGACCGTCACGCGACCGCCGCGCACGGCTTTGACCTTGGCGCCCGCGAGCCATTGTCCCCGCAGATTTTTTTCGTCAAAGACCTTGTCGAGGTCGATGTGTTCCATTGAGTGGTAGAAGGTCCGCTCGCCGACGAGGTCGATGAGTACCTCTGGGTTGATGGCGGCAAGTCCCTCCTGTGATATTTTAGGATAGGGTGAACCGCTTTTTTCGCCGGACAGGACGTTTTTCCCTCCCGCAAGCGTAATAAGCTCGTTGTAAAATGTCTTTGTTCCAGCCGCGTAGAAAACGGAGATCCGCTTCTCCGAAAGCTCGCGCGAGACGCAGAGCAGCACGGAGGGGGCCTGCAGTCCCTTTACCCTTGAGACGATCGCCTCTATTTCTGTTTTCATCTTCGCCGTCAGCTCGGAGGCTTTTTTCTGCGCGCCGCAGATCCTTCCGAGCTCGGCGATCGAGCCGTAGATGTCGGCGATGCTCTCCTGCCGCACGACCACGTATGGTATCTTCAGTTTTTTCAAATCGTCGCGGAACTGCAGGTGCATATCCTGAAGCACGAGAAGGTCGGCTTTTTTTGAGAGCAGCGTTTCAAAGTTTACCTCGGCGTAGCCGCCGATCTTGGGTTTCTTGAGCGCCTCCGGCGGGTAGTCGCAGAAGTTTGTCACGCCGATGACGTTGTCCCCCTGTCCGAGCGCGAAGAGTATCTCGGTGCCGACCGGTGTCAGCGAGACTATCCTTTTGGGAAACGCCTCCGCGCCGGGGGCGATCGTCAGGATGAGAGAAATAATCAGAGAGAGACGAAAAAAAGCTGCTGCCTTCAAGAGAACAAAACCCCTTTTTGGGAAAAAATAAAAGGGAGCCCGAGGCTCCCTTAAACTTTTCAGTTATCAGGATGAAAAACGCCCGCGCATAACATCCGCTTCCCCCCGCGCAGGTATCCTGACTTCCGTTGCCGGTCACAGTGGCGGGGCCGCTGCGGGATCGCACCGCATTCCCCCGCGCCGGAGGCTTGATATTAAAAACTGTTGATAATAATAACACATATCCGCCAATGCGGCACACACGCGCGGCGGTTGTCTATTCGGGCAGTCGGTACTTTGTGCGGTTGACGTATTTGCGCGCGCGGAGCAGCCCCATTCTCTCAAATTTCATCAAAAAGGAGCGCACCGCGTCGCGTAGGAGCATCATGCGGAGCTGCCGGGAGGCGGATCAGTTCTGTGCCGTGACCTCTTCGCCGCTGTTGAGGTTGTTGCCGCCGAAGGTTATCACCTCGTCGCCGGAGATCAGCCCTTTTGTGACCTGCACGCGGGAATTTTCCCTGACGCCAGTCTCGACCTCGCGCATCTCCGCCCTGCCGTCCCTGACGACGAAAACATAGTAGCCCTTTTCGCTGCTGTGCAGCGCGCCCTCCGGCACCGTTATCACGTTGCGGTATTCTTTCTCGACGATCGAGGCCTGTCCGAACATTCCGGGGCGCAGTCTGCCGCCTGCCTGTTTTTCGTTGTCAAGCGCGATCTCGACGTTGCTGGTGCGCGTCGCGGGGTCCACATACTGGTCGATGCGCGTCACGCCGCCCTCAAAGGTCTCGCCCGGCAGCGCGTCGAACTGCAGCCGCACCGGCATTCCCTGCGTGACGATAAATATTTTCGATTCGGGGACTTTGAGCGTCGCTTTCAGCTTGCGCAGATCGGCTATATCGAGTATCGGCGAGCTTGGGGAGATCATCGCCCCCGGCGTGAGGCTGTAGTCGTTGAGCACGACGCCGTCCATCGGCGCGCGGATGATATAGTCGTCCTTGGCCGAGCGGACCCGCGACGCTTCGGCCTCGTACTGCCGCTCCTTTGCCTGCGCGGCGCGGAGAGAGGCGGCGGCGCTCGTGTATTCCGTCTCCATCGTCTCAAGCTGCTGCTTGGTGCTGAAGCCCTCTTTTTCCAGGCGGCGGTAACGTTCAAGGTTTGTCTTCGCGTTCAGCATCTGCGCTCTCGCCTTTTCGGTATCGGCGCGCGCGGAGGCGGCCTGAGCCTCGGTGGAGAGTATCAGCGCGTTCTGCTGGTCGTGTTCGAGCGTCGCGACCTGTTCGCCCTTCCGCACGAAGTCTCCCTGCTTTACGGAGAGCGAGAGCAGCCGTCCGGTGACACGCGGCAGCAGCTCGACGCGTTTTTCAGCGTCTATCGACATGTTCTGGATGATCTTGTCGGCGATCGTCTTGTCGGGGCGCATGGTCTCGGTTTTCACGATGACGCTCGTCGGTCCCGTATCTATCTTTTTTGAGGCGAATAGAGCTTCACGCCGGCTGTAGATTCCGATCCCGACGACGACGGCTACGGCTGCCGCCAATACGATTACCGTGCTTCTCTGCGGAAGTTTTACCCTGCTCATTTTATCTTGCTCCTGTCCATTGTATGATCGTACCCTC
Organism: Cloacibacillus evryensis DSM 19522; assembly: GCF_000585335.1. Classification (NCBI taxonomy): domain Bacteria; kingdom Thermotogati; phylum Synergistota; class Synergistia; order Synergistales; family Synergistaceae; genus Cloacibacillus; species Cloacibacillus evryensis. The sequence continues at coordinate 2,918,906 of NZ_KK073872.1, read as the reverse complement.
GGTCACTTTGAGAGCGACGACCGCTATCAGGTGGTTATACTGTGCCCGGTTGTATTCAAGCTGCGCCAGCGTCAGTGAGGATTGCGCGTCAAGCAGGTCCAGCTGGGGCGTGACCCCTTCGCGGTAACCAACTTCGGCGAGGCGCAAAGTCTCTTTCGCGAGCTCGAGCGCCTTTTCGGAGGCGCGCAGGCTGCGGCGGCTGGTATCTATATCGGACCAGGCGGTCTCCACCTCCGACTTTATGTCAAGCTCTTTCTGTTCGAGCGCGATCCTGTCCTGTTCGCGCACCGCGCTCGCGCTCATTACGGAGCTGCGTGTCACGCCGCGGTCGAAGATGGGTACGGAAAGGGATAGCTCCGCGCGCCATGAATCGCCGCTCTTGTCCTGCTGGCGGTATGGGTTGGACCAGCCGCTCGAAAGTCCGGCCGTCACCTTAGGCAGCATGCCGCTGCGTTCGATCTTGATCTGGTTTTCCTGGTAGCGTAGCTGTTCCGCCAGTTGACGCCGGTCGGCGCGGAATTTTTCCGCGAGTGCGAGAGACTGCCCCCTGTCGCCGGAGACCGTAGGCTCATAGAGCTCCCCGAGCACCTCCCGGCGATCGCTCGGCTCGATCGCCATGTAGTTCATCAGCGATATCACCGCGGTCTCGTGGAGGCCGCGCGCCGTCGCGAGGTTCGCAGTGTTGGTGGCGAGCTGCTGTCCGGCGCGTATCACCTCGAGCTTGTTCGCAAGGCCCAGCTCCGCCATCTGCGTCACCTGCTTCAGGTGCAGCTCCGAGGTCGCGACGGCGTCAAGCTCCGCCTCTATCTGTTTTTTCTTGAGCAGCACGTTGTAGAAGCGCGCGTAAAGCTCTCCCACGGCGCTGTTTTCTCCGTCCGCGACTGCCATCTCTGCGATGGTCCGCACCTGCGGCGCTTGGGCGCGCTGCGCGCTGTTTTTACCGCCCGAATAGATGACCTGTTCGAGCGTCGCGTTTGCCGAGCGGCTGCCTCCGCGGTCGGAACCGTCGGTGGTCTGCGGTTCGCGCTGGGCGTCCATAACGCCGCCGGCGGAAACCGAGGGCAGCAGCGTGCCGTCCGCCCGCAGTTTGAAGGCTTGGGCCTTTATGAGCTCCTGACGCAGCGAACGCAAGGCGGAGTTGTCCTTCAGCGTCAGCTTTACGGCCTCGTTTATATCGACCGGTTCCGCGGCGCCGGCCGCGGCAGCGGCCAGCGCGCAGAGCGCGGCGGCTAGTAATTTTGCGGCTGGTCTTATCATCATGCGCGTCCTCCCTGCCTGAGTCTTCTGTATGCGTTGTAGCGCCGTATCTTCGCGCGCGCTTTATCCATAAGGTCGTCGAGCATAAGATAGACGACCGGAATGACGAGCAGTGTCAGCAGCGTCGAGGTGAAGAGCCCGCCAATGACGGCGACGGACATCGGCTGGCGGACTTCGCCGCCCTCGGAGAGGGCGAGCGCCACCGGCAGCGAGCCGATCATCGTGGAGACGGTCGTCATCAGGATCGCGCGCAGCCGCAGCGGTCCGGCTTTGAGTACAGCCGTCAGCTTGTCGTCGCCGGCGGCGCGCAGCTGGTTGATGAAGTCGACGAGCAGTATCGCGTTGTTGACGACGACGCCGACCAAGAGGATTATTCCCATGAAGCTCATGACGGAGAGGCGCAGCCCCGCCAGCGCCAGCAGGCCGAAGGAGCCCGCCGTCATCAGCGGCAGCGAAAACATGACGGTGAAGGGGTGAATGAACGATTCAAACTGGATCGCCATCACCATGTAGACGAGGATGATCGCGAAGACGAGCGCCACCGCCATGTAGCCGAAGCTCTCCTTCATATTCTCGGAATCGCCGGTCGGCACCATGCTGTAGGTACCGTCCTGCGGCGCGTATTTCCTGAAGACCTCTTCCATTATGAGGATGCCCTCGCCGGGGGAGATGCCCTCGACGTTGGCGCCTATCTGCAGAGAGCGCTGGCGGTTATATCTTTTGATGACGTTCGGCGCCATGCCGATCGAGCTTTTTACCAGTCCCTCGGCGGGGATCGTCTCGCCGGTTTTCGTGGTGATGAGCGTCTTCAGGACTTTCCCCGGATCGTCGCGCCCCTCCCTCTCCGACCTGATGGTGATGTCGTAGCGGTAGCCGCCCTCGTTGAACGAGCCGCCCTTGTCTCCGGCGAACCAGGTGAGCATCTCGTCCGACAGGTCGCGGATACTGACGTTGAGGTCGTCGGCCAGCGCGCGGTTCAGCGCGAGATTGATGCGCGGCTTGTTCATCTGGAGGTCCGTCGTGATGTCGACGAGGCCGCGCGCGTGCTCCGCGAGATCCTTCTTGATCAGGTCGCCGATGTCGGCGAGCGATTCGCTGGTCGGTCCCTGAATGACGAGGGTGATGTCCGAGCCGCCCCAGGTGCCCATCTTTATGTCCGCGTCACGGAAACGGGCGAGCTTTTCGCGGAGACGCCTCATTATCGCCGACGCCTTGGGCCGGAGCTTCCTGTCGATAAGTTCGATGTTGATCGTAGATTTGTAGACCTCCTGCCCAGAGCCGCTGCCGACTACCCCGTAGGTATAGGCGACGGCCTTGTCCTGCTGGATCATGTCGACCATCGCCTTGGTCACGCTGTCGGTGACCTCAAGCGCGGTGTCGGCGGGCAGCTCCACCTGCACGCGCAGGCGGCCCTGGTCCTCGCTGGGGAAAAACTCGGTGCCGAGCGAGGCCGCGAAGAAGATGCCGAGCGCGAAGAGCACGAGCGCCGACAGCAATATCACCTTGCGGTGGCCGACGGCGAAGGCGAGCGAGGCGCGGTATTCATCCTCGAGCCAGAGGAATGGCGCTTCCATCTTGCGCTGCATGGGAGTCATCTTCTGATTGCGCCCCATGAGGCGCGAGCAGAGAAAGGGCGTCAGCGTGATGGAGATGATGAGCGATATCGAGATCGTCATCGCCACCGTGACGCCGAAGGAGTTGAAGAAACGTCCCATCATGCCGCCCATGAAGGCGACGGGGACGAATACGGCGAGCGTCGTCGCCGCCCCCGCGAGCACCGCGAAGGCGACCTCATTGGTTCCGTCCTCGGCGGCGCGGAAGGCGCTTTTGCCCGATTCTTTGTGGCGCGTGATGTTTTCCATAACGACGGTCGTCGCGTCGACGACCATGCCGACGGCGAGCGAAAGCCCCATCATCGACATATTGTTGATCGTGATCCCCATCCAGTAGAGGACGGACATGCTGCCGAGAAGGCAGACCGGTATCGTAATGACGGCGATGAAGGTGGCGCGCAGCGTCCGCAGGAAGACGAACATGATGATCGAGGTGAGGCAGATAGAGGCGATGATGTCCCAGAAGACGCCGTTCATCGAGCTGAGGATAAACTTGGCGTTGTCGGAGACGACGACGAGGCTGGTACCGGCGGGGGCCGTCTTGTTGAGCTCCTCGATGCGCGTCTTGACCAGGCGTGAGAGGAGCACCTCGTTGGCTCCCTTCTGCTTGCGCACCATCACCATGATCGTGGGTTTGCCCTCGTAGAGGGAGCTGCTGCGCTGGTCTTCAAAACCGTCCTCGACGCGCGCGACGTCGCGCAGGCGGATGACGGCGCCGTTTCTCACCGCCACCGGCAGATATTCAAGCTCGGCGGCGGAGGCGTATTCTCCCTCGATGCGGATGCCGTACTCTTTGGAGCCGGTCTCGACGCGCCCCGCGGGAAGCTCGACATGCTTGTTGTAGATCGCGTTTTTGATATCCTTCGTCGTTAGACGGTAGCTTTCAAGCGCCTCCGGACGCAGCCAGACGCGCATCTCCCTGTCGCGGAAGCCCGCGAGCTGGATGCCGCCGACCCCCTTTACGGTTTGAAGACGCTCGGTCACTATCTTGTCCACATAGCGGGAGAGCGTCTTCATGTCGGTGCGTCCGTCGTTTTTGACGGCGATGTTCATTATCGGGCGGTCCGAAGGGTCGTACTTGTCGACCTGCGGGTCGTCGCAGTCGTCGGGGAGCTGCCCCGTCGCCATGCTGACCTTGCCGCGCACGTCGGCCGCCGCGAAGTCGATGTTGCGGTCGAGTTCAAACTCGACGACGATCACCGAACGCCCCTCATAGCTGCTTGAGCTCATATTCTTGATGCCTTCGATAGTGTTGATGCGCGCTTCGAGTACGTCCGTGACGTCGTTGTCGATGATCGCGGGGCTGGCGCCGTCCATCGTCGTACGCACGACGACGATGGGGAATTCGACGTTCGGCATCCGTTCCACTCCCATGTTAAGGTAGGAATAGGTGCCGAATATCACCGTGGCGATCGTGAGTATAAGGACTGTTACCGGGCGGCGCAGGGAAATTTCGGTGATTTTCATAAAGTCGTATCATCCTTAACGGTCAATATAAATAGATAACTGCTACGGTATCACATTATACATCCCAAATGTGGAGTTTTTGTGTCTCCGCGTGTAAAAATATTATCTTGCGGAGGCAACTGCCACGATTATAACGATTAGAGAGGACTCTAAGTCAAGCGCGCGGGAGAGAGGCGCGTAAACAAAACGCTCCGAAAGCCGTCAGGCTTTCGGAGCCGCTGTTGTGCGGAGTTTCCCGCTGCTTAATACCTGTTGTCGATGACGCGCTGCGTCTTCTTTTCGCTTCGCGGCAGTTCGCCGAGCTTCATCACCTGCGGGACTATGCGGATGCCGATGCCGGATTTGCATTCGCGGACGAGCGACTCCGCGAGGGCTTCCGGGTTGCAGCCATCCTTCATCTCTGCCTGAACGATCATGCGGTCGCGCAGGTCTTCGTTCTCGAGGACGATGCGGTATTCGCTGGAGAAGCCGTCGATCCGCTTCAGTATCTCCTCCACCTGCGCCGGATAGATGTTCGTCCCTTTGACCTTGATCATGTCGTCGCTGCGGCCGACGATGCGGTCGAGGCGCGGGAAGGGCGAGCCGCATGGGCATTCGCCGGGGATGATGCGCGAGATGTCGCGCGTGCGGTAGCGGATCAGCGGCGCCGCCTCCTTGCGGAAGGTGGTGATCACGATCTCGCCCTGCTCGCCGTCTGGCAGCACTTTGCCGGTCGCCGGGTCGATGATCTCGCAGTAGATATAATCGTTGAAGTAGTGCATGCCCGTGTGTTCGCAGCAGTCGATCGCGATGCCGGGGCCGTATATTTCCGTCAGTCCGTAGATGTCGAAAAACTCGATGCCGAGCGTCTCGTAGATCCTCTCGCGGATCTTGTCGCCCCAGCGTTCGGAGCCGAAGATGCCGCGCTTGAGGTGGATGTCGTCGCGCATGCCGCGCTTGTCGACCTCCTCGGCGATGACGAGGCCGTAGGACGAGGTGCCGATGAGGACGCTCGCCTCAAGGTCGCGCATCAGCTGGAGCTGGCGGTCGGTGTTGCCCGCGCCGGTCGGGATGACCATCGCGCCGAGGCGCTCGGCGCCGGCCTGAAAACCGAGCCCCGCCGTCCAGAGGCCGAAGCCGGGGGTTATCTGGATGCGGTCGGCGGTCGTCACTCCCGCGAACTGATAGCAGCGTTCCATCATCACCGCCCAGTCTTCGAGGTCCTGCGCGCTGTATGGCATGATGACCGGTGTGCCGGTCGTCCCCGACGAGGAATGTACGCGGACGATCTCTTCGTTCGGCACGCACTGCATGCCCATCGGGTAGGCGTCGCGGAGGTCCTGTTTCGTCGTGAAGGGCAGCGTTTCGAACTGCTCGCGGGTCATCATCGTATCCACGGGCAGCCCCGCGAACTTTTCTCTGTACATCGGGCTGGCCTTAGCGGCGCGGCGTACCTGGGCGAAACACTGGCTCATTATCGTAAGTTCGTTCATAATTTATTCTCTCCTAACTGTCTTCTCTGTTCTGAAAAACTTTCTTGGCTGATTTACTTTTCTCGGAAATAGTATCTAAAAAAGTTTTGGCTGCCGCGCGGGCTCACCATCGAACCCCGGCGGCCTCAAACCCTAGGGCGAAGGCCTTCTCGTTCATCGCGAGCAGCTTCGGCTTGACGCAGGCTTTTATCGCCGCGCGTATCTCATCTTCCGGGAAGGGCAGCATCGAGGCTCCCACCGCGGCGCCGAGGATCACGATATTCAGCGTGCGGATGTCTCCCGCCGCGAGAGCTAGCGGCGCGCCTTCAATAAAAACAGCTTCGGGAAACTTTTTCTTGAGCAGGGCGAGGTATTCGTCTCCGAGGTAAAGGCCCCTGCCCAGCGCGACGTTCGTCGGGATGATGCGGTCAGTGTTGACGACGCACTTGGCTTCCGCCTTCAGCTTCGGGATCATGCGGACCGCCTCGGCGAGCTCGAAGCCGAGCAGGATGTCTCCGTGAGCGCAGGGAATGATCGGCGAAACTTCCCGCGCGTCTATGCGAAGGTGGCTGGAGACCGAGCCTCCGCGCTGCGCCATGCCGATCGTCTCGGAGGTGCGGACGAAGAGCCCTCTGGCTCCCGCGGCTGTGGCGAGTATCTTTGAAGTCAGCAGCGTTCCCTGTCCGCCGACGCCGGCGATTACGATGCTCTTAACCATCTATCTCACCTCTTTTTATCGCGCGGACGGGGCAGAGATTGGCGCAGAGGGCGCAGTCCGTACAGAGCGAACCGTTGATGACGGCGCGTCCGGCCTCGTCCGGGGTGATCGCGGGGCATCCGATCTCACGGATGCATCTGCCGCATTTGATGCACTTGTCATCTACAAAATGCACAGTCGCCGGCTTTTTTATATGCGCAATGCAGGGAGCTTCGGCGATCACCGCCGAGGGGCCCGGAAAGCTTACGGCCTCGCGCATCGCCGCGACGGCGTTCTCGTAGTCGAAGGGATCGACCTTCGATATATGCCGGACGCCGCAGCCGCGCAGGATCGTCTCGATATCGAGGGCCGGCGCGTCGTCGCCGAGCGCGCGCTTGCCGGTGCCGGGGTGCGGCTGGTGTCCCGTCATCGCCGTGGTGCGGTTGTCGAGGATGATCATCGTGATATCCGTTCCCTGATAGACGGCGTTGATCACCCCCGGGATACCGGTGTGGAAAAATGTCGAGTCGCCGATGAAGGCGAGGCATTTCGTGCCGGGCTCAGCGAGCGCGAGCCCCTGCGCGATGGTGATGCCGGCCCCCATGCAGAGGCAGGTGTCTACCATATTGAGCGGGGCGGCGTTGCCAAGGGTGTAACAGCCTATATCGCCGCAGTAGACGGCTTTTTCGCAGTCCTTCGTCGCCACCTTCGCCTCATAGAACGAGGCGCGGTGAGGGCATCCGGCGCAGAGTACCGGCGGGCGGACTGGTAGCGGCGGCAGCTCTGCGGCATCCGCTTTCTCCGCCGCCATGCCGAGATACTTCAGCAGCGCCTTCTTTATAAGTTCGTAGGAATATTCGCCGTTCCACGGCATATCCCCGCTGCGTTTGCCGAGGATGGGCGTTTTTCCCGCCGCCGCGATGAGAAGCTGCTCCTCGACGACGGGGTCCAGCTCTTCGATCACGAGAACGGAATCGACAGAGTCGAGGAACTCGCGGGTCAGTTTTTCGGGCAAGGGATAGGGGGTGCCTATTTTATATAACTTAACGTCAAGGCCGAGCTCCCTGATGACCTCTTTCGCGTAGAGATAGGAGACCCCGGAGACGGCGACCGCAGCTCCCGCCTTGCCGCCTTCGATGCGGTTGAAGGGAAGTTCGTCGAAGGTGCGCGCGAGTTCGTTCTGTTTCACCTCGAGCTCGCCGTGACGCCGGTAGGAGAGCGCGGGGAAGATGCACCACTCGGGACGCTTCTCAAAGCCAGGCGCTTCGCGCGCCGGCGCGGGATCGCGAAGCTCGACGTCGGCGCTCGCATGGCAGACGCGTGTCGTCGGGCGCAGGAATACGGGCAGCGCGTAGGTTTCGGAGAGCTCATAGGCCGCCTGCACCATCTCGTAGGCCTCTTCGGGCGACGACGGATCGAATACGGGAAGGTTGGCGTGCTTCGCGAAGCTGCGGGTGTCCTGCTCCGTCTGCGAGGACCAGGGGCCGGGGTCGTCGGCGACGGCGATCACCATGCCGCCCCTGATCCCGATATAGGCGAGGCTCATCAGCGGGTCGGAGGCGACGTTGAGCCCCACCTGCTTCATCGTGCAGAGGGTGCGCGCGCCGGAGTAGGCCGCGCCCGCCGCGACCTCGAGGGCCACCTTCTCATTAGTCGACCACTGCACCTTCACGCCGGGATGACGGACGGCGACGAGAGTCTCGATTATCTCCGTCGACGGCGTCCCCGGATATCCGGCTGCCACCTTTATCCCGGCGGCCAGCGCTCCGAGCGCGATAGCTTCGTTTCCCATGCAGACCTTTACAGCCATTGATATTTCCCCCACACATTTTATTCAAAAGATACCGGCCAATATAAAACTATAAAAAAAGACTCCGCCGCGCAAACGACAAAGCCTTGAATGTAATCATACAGTCAATCAACTTGTCTTCGCTTCTCTTTAGCTGTGCCGTTCTTCGCTCAAACTGATCCCGAAGGGGGCTGCCCCTCTTCTTCCGCGAATATTTATAGCCCCTGTGCCGTGATATGTCAAGGTTTTGCTTGCCTGCCCAGGGGAAAATGCACGGACGGCTGTCACGCGGGGCAGCGCCGCGTACTTTTACCGCATAACGCCCCCATGAAGGGTATCGCGCAGCTTCCGTTGCCGGCGATTAAATATAGAACAAAGTTTGATAAAATTATTACATTGTCATCTATAGTATTGCTGTGTATTCGTATTTGGCAGAAATATGTTATAACCTCTTTAAAACAGGTAATGAAAGGAGTGACTGTCATGCCCCTTGCAACGATGTCGATAAGGGTGGAAGAGGAGACAAAACGCGAGATAGAAGCTTTCTGCGCCGATGTGGGGATGAACCCTTCGACGGCGGTGAACCTTTTCTTCAGGGCGGTGCTGAGAGAAAACAGGCTGCCATTTGAGATATCGCGCGACCCCTTCTATTCGGCGTCCAACATGAAAAACCTGAGAGAAAATATCGCCCAGGCAGAGGATGGGCGCCGCACGCGCCACGAATTGATCGCCTCTAATGATTAAATCGTGGACAGACGGCGCCTGGAGCGATTATCTTGATTGGAACGCCACGGATAAAAAAATATTTTCAGGCGGATAAACCAGCTTGTGGAAGATATTGACCGTAACGGCAATGAGGGCCTCGGCAAACCTGAGCCGCTGAAGCACGATTTATCAGGTTACTGGAGCCGCCGCATCAACGAAGAGCACCGGCTCGTCTACAGACTGACGGATACGGAGATTATCATCGTCCAGTGCCGCAGCCATTATGAATAGAGCATGATCCATAATGAATAAACCGAGAGCCCGGGTCGCCGGAGCTCTTGGTCATCGGATGTAAGGCCCCATCTCCGTGCTGTTTCCCGCCATATCTTTACGCAGCTTTTTCAGCAGTATCCACGAGAAGAGCCAGGTCAGCGCCGCCGCGCCCGCGAATGAGATCGGCTGGAAGAGCCAGATCCAATGTATCGAGACCATGCCCGCGAGCAGCCAGACGGCGGGCACGCGCAGCACCATGCTGCGGCAGACTTGGATCACAAAGCCGTAACCGGAATATCCAGTGGCGATGAAGAGCGCGTTGTAGAGCACGCTGTATATCACCATCGGGTAGCCGGCGATCGTGATGCGTATCGACTGGATGGCGACGGCGGCGACCTCCTCCGTCGGGCGGAAGAGATTTATGATCGGGTGCGGGGCGAAGGCGAGCGCGAGGCCGATCGCCACCGTTATCACGCCGCTGATGATGAACGCCGAGCGGATGCCGCGTCTCATGCGATCGAGGCTGCGCCGTCCGTAGTTGAAGGAGAGGAAGGGGACGAGCGCGTCGTTGATCCCCATCAGGGTGTTGAAGGCGAGGTCCTCGACGCGCAGCCCCACCATCCAGCCGGCGACGGCGATGTTGCCGTAGGTCGTCGACAAAATCTTGTTGACGGTGCCCATGCCGAAGGCGACGCTGCCGGTGGTGAGGGTGACGGGAAGTCCGATCGCCGTTATCCCGCCCCATATCCTCATCATGCCGCGGCGCGGCCGTGTGAAGAAGGGGAGTTTTATTTCGCTCGACTCGCGCAGTTTCTTTATCAGGTAGAAGGTGCCGGCGAAGCGCCCGGCGAAGGTGGCCGCCGCCGCGCCCGTCATGCCCCAGCCGAACGCGAAGATGAAGATCGGGTCCAGGATAAAGTTCAGCCCGTTGGCGATAAGAAAGAAGTATAGCGGGACCATCGTATTGCCCTGGCATCTGAATATGGAATTCACCACATATGAAAAGCTGATGAGCACCAGCATCGGAGGTATCCACATATTGTAGAGCCACGCCTGACGCAGCGTGACTGGGTCGGTGGCCCCGAGCATACGGAAGAAGGCGTTCGAGGGGCCGGGAAACAGGAAGGGAACCCAGAGAAGACAGAGGATGTAGGAGAAGGCCAGCCCCGAGGTCGCCGTTTTCTGCGCCAGTTCACGGTCTCCCTCGCCTAGCCTGCGCCCCACAAGCGCCGTGACGCCGTTGCCGACGCCCTCAAGCACCGCGAAAACGCCGATCTGGACCGGAAAGGTGTAGGATATCGCGACCATGTGGCTCTCGCCGAGCCATGAGATAAAGATAGTATCCACAAGGTTGAAGAGCGTGTGGAAGAGCACCATCGCGATGGATGGCACAGAGAGGCGCACAAGCGAGCTGAGCACGGGGCCGCTGCCGAGGTCCACGGCTCCGCGCCGTATCAGGATGCGCTTTGCCTTTTTGAGCAATTTCATTGTCCGTCATGATTCCTTTCGTGTCGGGCGGCGGATAAGGCCGTAAGCGCCGCCGTCATGCCGCGAGCTCTCTTTGGGCAAGTTCCCGTTTGCCTCTGGTATAGATGGCCCAGGAGATGGCGAAGGCGAGGATGTCCGCGGCGGTGAAAGAGGCCCAGGCGCCGTTCATGCCGAAAAACGCCGAGAGTGTCAGCGCGAGCGGCGGGTGGAGCAGCAGCGGCCGGAGCATCGAGAGGAAAAAGGCGAGCCGCGCGCTGCCGATGCCCTGGTAGTATGTCGAGATCATCGTCTGGGTGCCGGCGAAGGATATCCCCGCCGCGACACAGACCATGCCGGTCACGCCGCTCGCGAGCAGCGCCCGGTCGTCCGAGAAGATTCCCAGCATCTCGCGCGGGAAGATGAGCAGGAGGACGGCGCAGGCGAAGCAGACGGCGGTCGAGGCGATGTTCGCGAGCGACATGCCGCGCAGTACGCGGCGGTAGTTTTTGGCGCCGTAGTTGTAACCGACGAGCGGCAGCAGACCGTGTCCCATGCCGAGCACCGGCATAATAATGAGCGAGAGCAGGCGCTGTACGAGTCCGGAGGCGGCGACGCCGATCGCGCCGCCGGTGTCGGCGAATATCCGGTTGAGCACGGTCCACGATACGGCGATGCCCACCTGCCGCACGAAGGCGGAGGCCCCGACGGAGAGGACCCGCGCGAGCAGCGGCGGGGATATCCGGCGCAGGCATTGCGGCTTTACCGCGACGGCGCTTTTGCCGCCGAAATAATAGTGCAGCAGCCAGGCAAGTGCGCACACCTGAGCGATGACGGTGGCCCAGGCCGCGCCCGCCAGCCCCCATTTGAAGACGAAGATGAAGAGCGGGTCCAGCGCGATGTTGACGCCCGAGGAGATCGCCATGCTCAGCATGGAGAGGCGGGTGTTGCCCTCGCCGCGCACGAGGTTGTTGAAGACCATCATCATGAAGAAGGCCGGCGTGCCGAGAAAGATGATGCCGGCGTAGACGAGCGACGATTCGATGATCTCATGGGTTGCCCCGAGCATCGTCAGCAATGGCCGCGTGAATATCATCAGCGCGGCGGTCATGGCGAGCGCGCAGAAGAGACCGGAGGTCATTATCGTGCCGAGCGCCGCGGAGGCCTCGTCATGTCTTTCCGCCCCCAGCGCGCGGGCGATGACGGAGGCTCCGCCCACGCCGAAGGTCTGCGATACGGCCATGATGACGAGCGTCGCGGGAAACGAAACGAATACGGAGGCGATGCCCAGCGCGCCCACGCCGCGCCCGACGAAGAAAGCGTCAACGACATTATAAAGAGACATCATAAACATTCCCGCCATCGCCGGAACAGATAACTTCAGCAGCAGCGGCCCCACCGGAGCTGTGCCGAGGGCCGCGGTATTATTTGTTTTCACTTAAAAATTTCTCCCATATGCAAATCTTACGCTCTCATTATAGTATAATTTACTTAGTTGAGTGTGCCAAATATTCGGCGGATTTGTCGTTCCCGTATTTTTATAATGTCTCATATTTAAGAGGGAATCCTTTAAATGAACGGGGAGGAATGTCGATGTATAAGACCTTTGACGAAATGATAAACAACTGCGGCTGTCTCAGCGGCAGCAGCCTCGTCGCGGCGGCGGCGGACAGGGAGACCATAGAGGCGGTGAAGATGGCCTTTGACAAGGGGCTCGGACACGCGGTCTTCACCGGCGACGAGAAGATAATCGCTCCCGTGGTTGATGAGCTGGGCATCGCGGGCAAGGCTGAGATCGTCCACGCCGGCAGTCCGGAGGAGGCGGCGAAAAGGGCCGTTGCGCTCGTTCGCGAGGGCAGCGGCGACGCCCTGATGAAGGGGCTCGTCAACACCTCCGATTTTATGCGCGCCGTGCTTGACCGGGAGCAGGGGCTGCGCTCCGGGCACCTTTTGAGCCACCTCGCGGTGATGGAGATCCCGGGAGAGCACCATCTCTCGTTCTGTACCGACACCGCCTTCATCGTGACGCCGACGCTCGACCAGAAAAAACACATCCTGAGAAACGCCCTGAAGGCGATCCACGCCCTCGGCTACGAACATGTCAACGTCGCCTGCATCGCGGCCAACGAGCGCGTGGACCCGCACATCCCGTCGACGGTGGATGCCGCCGCCCTCGTCGCCGCCTGGCGCGACGGGGAGTTTGACGAACTGCCCTGCACCTGCACCGTCGAGGGGCCGATGGCGATAGACGTCGTGGCTTCAAGGGAGGCCGCGGAGCATAAGGGGATAAACAGCGTCATCGCCGGCAAGGTGGACCTCACGCTGGCCCCGAACCTTGAATGCGGCAACGTCCACTGCAAGACCCTCGTGCATTACTGTAAGGCGAAGTTCGCCGGCGTCGTGCTCGGCGCGATGGTGCCCATCGTGCTCGTCTCGCGCACCGACGACCCGGAGACGAAATTCTACGGGATCGCGCTCTCCTGCCTGGTCGCGGGCGGAAGATGATCGTTATATTATGAAAATACTGGCGGTAAATCCCGGCTCCACTTCGACGAAGATCGCGGTCTTTGAGGACCTGCGGCCGCTCTTCGAGGCGGGCGTAGAACTTACGGACGTCCGGAGATCCGCCTTTGCCGCCGTGCTCGACCAGCTTGAGATGAGATGCGCGCTGATATCGCGGGCGCTCTCCGAAGCGGGTTTTGCGGAAGATGTTTTTGACGCCGTGGTGGGGCGCGGCGGCCTGCTTGCGCCGATGCCCTCCGGCACATATCTCGTCAACGACGCGATGAAAGATTATTTAACGGAGGCCCCGCGCGGCGAACACGCCTCCAACCTCGGAGCCTTCATCGCGGAGCGCTTCGCCGGATGTTCGGGCTGCCGGGCCTATATCGTCGACCCGGTTTCAGTCGACGAGCTCTCCGACGTGGCCCGCATATCCGGCGCGCCCGAGATCGAGCGCGGCAGCCTCGTACATGCGCTCAACCAAAAGGCGATGGGACGAAAAGCGGCGGCGGCGTTCGGGAAACGCTATGAAGACTGCCGCTTCGTCGTCGCCCACCTCGGCACGGGAGTGACGATCGGCGCGCACGACCGCGGCAGGATCGTCGACGTCATCGGAGCGAAGGCGGACGGCCCATTTTCCGCGGAGCGCGCCGGCGGCCTGCCGGTCGACGCGGTGGTCGAACTCTGTTACAGCGGGAAGTATACGCTGGCGGAACTTCGCCGTAAGCTGCTCTCGGGCTGGGGCATCGTCTCCTATCTCGGCACGCGCGACCTGCGCGAAGTATTGAAGGCGGCGGAGGGCGACGCCCGCGCGAAATTGGTGCTCGACGCCTATGTCTACCAGATAGCGAAGGGGATAGGCGAGCTCGCGGCCGTGCTTGACGGCGAACTCGACGCGGTGATCCTCACCGGCGGCATGGCTCACTCGCGCGAGCTGGTGGAACTGGTCGGCAGGAAGATAAAATTCCTCGGCAAGACCGTCGTCCTTCCCGGCGAAAACGAGCTTGAATCGCTCGCCGCGGGCGCTTTGCGCGTCCTGCGCGGGGAGGAGCGCGCGAAGATATATCCCACGGGAGAATACGCCTGAGCGCCGCCGGCCTATCGGCAAATCCCACGCCTCGGATCGGGCCCGCGCTCTCTTAAAAGATTACCGTTAATATTGATAAAACGCCTCCGCGAAATTATTTTTATTCGTCAAATAACAGAATAAATCTCCCTTTATCCACAAAAACTTTACATAATTAAAACTACCTATCGTGAATGCCGCAATACTGCCGTACTCTTTGTCAGGGCCGTAAACTAAGATGTTTCATAGAAAGGAAGCGAGGCGGTGTGAATATAAAAACAGGGAGTGAATAACGTGCGCACGCTTACAGTTATCATTATACTGGGGTTGTCGTTGGCCTTTTGGGCGGCCTCCCTTCGCTTTAAAGAGATGTCGGAATGGGTAAAACAATAATTGAAATCAAAAGATAAAGGTGGATGAAGCATAATGCTTATTTCTGAAAATTTAACAAAAGAAGATCTATTGAAAAACAAAACAAGGTTCTACTGGACCGGTGCGCTGATGTTATTCACGGGCTTTATCGCCCTTTGGATGCCGCTGATGGCCTCTTTCGCGATAGAGTTGCTGCTGGGCTGGCTGCTGGTGGTCGCGGGATGCGCTCAGGCATACGGAGCCTACAAGGCGTTCAAGGACAAGACCGGCGGCTGGTGGGAGGTATTCAGCTCCCTCTGCGCCTTCGTCGCGGGATTCCTTTTTATCACCAAGCCGCTTGCTGGCGTGCTGACGCTTTCGATCCTTCTGTCAGCCTATTTTCTCGTTGACGGCGTTACAAAGATCATCCAATACTGGAACATCCGCCACATCGACGGCGCGATCTGGACGCTGGTCTCCGGCATCCTCGCTCTTGTGCTCGCCTGGCTCATGTGGCAGAACATGGTCACCGGCATCGCGATGATCGGCGTCGTCCTTGGAGTCGACTTCATCTTCGGAGGCATGAGCATGATGTTCCTCGGCAAGGGATGCTCGCAGGCGGCGGAAAAACAGGGATAGTTTATCATTCGACTAAAAACAGGAAACCTCGGCGCGAGGCAGCATAGATAGATAACCGCACATTGAAGGGCCGCCCCGGAAAACATTTTCGCCGGGGCGGCCTGCAGTCCTACATCCCGTATTGCGGTCCGACGTACTCGGTCGGGTTCAGGGCGCTTTCAAAGTGTCGTATCATCGTGATGAAGTCGAAGACCGGCAGCCCGGTATGGCGATGGACGGCGGCGGCAAAGGGCGGCAGGTCGCTGCATTCGAGCTGGATCGCGGCGACCTCGGGATTCTCCGCTAACATGCGGTCGCAGACCTCGAGTATCTCGCGCTCGACAATGTCGGTGTCCATCGTTCCCTTCTCTTCAAGGACGGAGGAGCGGAACTCGTCTTTACTCTCCATGCCGTAGAGCACGACCGGCATATCGGCGGTTATGCCGACGTTGCGCAAGTGCTGTTCGGTCATGACGGAGGCGTTTGCGGAGATGATACCAACCTTCTTGCCCCGCTTGAGGGTACGCACGATGAAAGGCACCTGCAGCATACTGGACATAAATACGGGGACGTCGACGGCGTCGGCGATCTCCTGCTGGAAGAGGGCCATGAAGCCGCAGGCTCCCGTTATCGCGCGCACGCCCTCGGCCTCGAGTTTCTGCGCGCCTTCGACGAATGGCGCGAGCAGCGACGGATCACGCTGGTTCAGCAGACGGTCGATCGAAGCTCCGCGCACCTCATGGTAGCGGACTGGAAACGGAAATGTGGTGGCGTTGCCGACATTTCCCGGGACACAGGGATAGGCCGCGTCTAAAATCAGGATTCCGACCGGCTCTCCATCCCATGAGCGTGACTTTGATTTGATTGTGTAGAACGGCAAAACGATTCCCCCCAACTGAATGATAAAAACAAAATAATTTTTATAAATGTACCATTTTTTGTACTCCAATGTCAATAGATAAGAAAAATGAGAGAATTTAAATAATAATATCTGTACTTTAAAAAATTACATATATGTTATATAATGGCTCCATAAAAACTGGGAAACGGAGTGGTTGTAATGTACAAGAAATCGATGCTTTTGCTTTTCGCGCTGATAGCCTCCGCGCTTTTCGCCTCGTCGGCCTTCGCCCTCGGCAGCGGCGCGCAGGTAAAGAATTTTACGCTGAAAGATCTTTCCGGCAAGAATGTCTCGTTGGATCAGTACAAGGGCAAGGTGGTCGTGCTCAACTTCTGGGCGACCTGGTGTCCTCCCTGCCGCAACGAGATGCCGGAATTCGACGAGATGAACAAGGAATTTAAAAAGTCCGGCGGCGCGGTCCTGCTGGCCGTCAATATGACGGACGGCCGCCGCGAGACGAAATCAAAGGTCGAGAGTTTCATGAAGGATGCGGGCTACACGATGACCGTCCTGCTCGACAGTAATCAGGAGCTTGCGGAGTATTTCGGTATCCGCTATATTCCCAGCACCTTCGTGATAAACGGGGAGGGCAAGCTCACCGGCCAGATACAGGGCGGCACGACGAAGGCCGCGGTGTTGAAGCTGGTCGAAGAGGCAAAAAAATAGCATGACGGGCGAGCTGCCCCTCCTCTTTCTGGAGGGATTCCTGGCCTTCATATCGCCCTGCATGCTGCCGATGCTCCCCGTATACCTGATGTATCTTGCGGCGGAAACGGAGAACGGGAAGCGCGCGAGCGTCGTCAATACGTTTGGCTTCGTCGCCGGCTTCACGCTGATTTTCATGGCGATGGGAGCGACCGCGACGTCTCTGGGCGCGATACTCAACGATCACAGGCTGCTGCTGCAGCGCGTAAGCGGCGTCGTGATAATGATATTCGGCCTGCACTTTCTCGGCGTATTCAATATCGGTTTTCTCGACGTTGAGAAGAAACTTGACGTCAAGGTAAAGCAGAGCGGCTTCGTCGGCGCGCTGCTCTTCGGCGCGGCCTTTTCGCTCGGCTGGACGCCCTGCCTCGGCCCCTTCCTCGGTTCGGCGCTGATGTTGGCCGGCAACGGAAAAACGGTGGGCGAGGGGATATTCTACCTCTTCGTCTTCTCGATGGGGCTCGGCATCCCATACATTCTCGCGGCGCTCTTCTTTACGAGGATAAAGGGGATATTCCAATGGCTGCGGCGCAACGGGAAGATCATCAAGAGGGTATCAGGAGCGATACTGGTGGCCGCAGGGCTGGGGATAGCGACGGACTACTTTGCCTATTGGGCCTCTCTTTTCGGTTAAACAGGTAAATCGGCGTTTATACGCACCGCTGACTTAGCTCAACAAGGCCGGAAAATCCTCGACGCACCAAAGTGCGCCTGCGGTTTTCCGGCCTTATTTCGCGTCGTCATCGGCACGTCTAAACGCCGATTTACGCGATTGCGGGGAAAGATAAACAGCGATTTATACTTTAAAAGCCTCCCTCGCCGAGGGAGGTGGGCCGGCGCGCGATTTTGCGCCGGGTCGGAAGGAGTGTTGCACTGTGCGGCGCATGTTTTCAGCGCCACGCAGTGCCCGCGGCGGAAGCCGCGGAAGGCCAAAGACAAAACCAAGGTCAAATCTCCTCCACCCGCCTGCGGCGGGAGCTAAGCGACTCGCACAAAACGAAAAAACATCGTTTTGGCTCCCTGCTTATCGGAGAGGGAGCCTTTTAAAGAGCAAAGCTAAACCCGACGACTCTAGGCTCCGGCTCGGAGGCCGGAGCGACGGAAGGGCGCTAAATCCCCGTTTATCTTTCCCACGCCCGAAGGAAATCAGCGTTTATAGGCAGTGAGCTAAAACGCCGGTTTTGCGTTTTGTGTGATAAGTGAGACAGAAAATCTTTGATTTTCGTCGCCGAATTTAGTTTGTTCACCAGAAGCGCGGGTCGCTAAAGATACCCGGCTTCATTGCCTGGCGTTTTTCGCCTTCAGGAAGCCTTCCAGCTCGGTGATGAGCATGCCGATTATTATCAGGATGCCGCCGACGGCGCCCTGCAGGTGGAAGGGGTCCTGGCCGCTGGCGACGGCGAGGATGTAGCCGAAGAGGCCCTCCAGTGAGAAGATGACAGCCGCGTGAGTGGCGCTGGTCTTTTTCTGGGCGCGGAACTGGATGATGAAGCAGAGGATGGTGTTGCAGAGCGAGACGCAGAGCAGCGAGGACCAGATTTTCACGCTGAAGGTCATTGGGTTCGGGATCGGTTCAAAGATGAGCGCCAGTGCGGCGAGGATCACCGAGAGCATGATGATGTGCAGCGCGACGAGCCGCGTGGGTTCGACGCGCCGCACGCAGTAGTCGGCTCCAAGCACCTGTGCCGCGTAGAATATCGCCATAATAAAGGAAAGCAGGTCGCCGAAGTTGAACTCCATGCCGGGGGTGAAGCCCATAACGAGAAGTCCTACCGTGGTCACCCCAGCTCCCGCGAAGAGCCAGACCGAGGGGCGCACGCTGTATAGTATCCAGACGAAGATCGGCACCAGTATCACGTTGAGGCCGCCGATGAATGCCTGTTTGCTGGCCGTGCTGTAGACTAGGCCGAAGGTGAGCGATACGAATACGCAGGTGAGGATGGCTGTTTGGATGAAGGATACCTGCCAGTCACGCTTCGTCGAGGTCAATATCGTCTTTGGAAACATCAGGATGAGGAAAAAGGAGGCGAGCAGCATCCGCAGCGCCACGGCCCAGAGCGGCGTCAGCCCGCGCGCGAGCACCGCAGAAAGCGGAATTCCCGCGCCCCAGATGAACGCGACCAAGACAAGCGCCATGTCGGCCATCAGCACCGACCGGTAGTTTGACGAATTAGAACTCATAGTGCCCCCTCGCGCTTCAGCGCACGCAGTATTTGATAACTTACCTTATCTATCTTTTTCATGAAATAATAGGCGGAGATGGTGCAGAATATCCCGCAGATGAAGAGCGCCCAGGCGGTGCCGACGATGTCGCCGAGCTTGCCGGAGAGCAGGCTGCCGAAGGGCGGGATGCCGACGATCGCGAGCGTGTAGAGCGCCATGATGCGGCTGCGGCTCGCGTCGCCGCTCATGGTCTGCATCAGGGTGTTGCAGGCGATGGTGCAGGTGACCATGCAGAAGCCGACCGGCGCCGCGAGAATGATGCCGAGCGGGATGCTGCGCGACAGTGAGAAGAGCATCACCGAGACGCCGAAGCCGAGGCAGGTGCGCGTGCACCACCAGGAGTAGTCGGCGGTGGTCTTGCGCGAAGCCATCAGCAGGGAGCCCGCGAGCGCGCCGACCGCCACGCCCATCAGAAGCAGGCCGAGCGTCTTGGAGCTGCCGCCGAGGACGCTTTTCGCCATCGCCGGCATCAGGATGATCGTGGGGAAGGAGAAAAATCCCGTTATCGTTATCAGCGTTAAAAAGTAACGGTAGGGGGCGAAGCGGCGCGCCATCTTGATCCCCTCCCAGGTGTCGCGCAGCGGATGGCTTTCGCCGCCGGTCTTACCGATGGGTGGTTTCTTCATCCTCATGCTGCGCAGCGCCCCAAGCGTCGTCAGATAGCAGAAGCCGTTGGAGAAGAAGCAGAAGCTCTCGCCGAAGGCGTGGATGACGAAACCGCCGACGGTAGGCCCGATCATGCGCGCCGTATTGAAGAGCGTCGAGTTGAGCGCCACGGCGTTGGCGACGTCGTCCTTGCTTTCCACCATGTAAGAGACGAGGGAGTAACGCGTCGGCAGCTCGAAGGCGTCGATCAGGCCCCGTGATATGGCGAGTATGATGACCAACCGGAAGGTTATCAGCTCTGTGAGCGTGAAAAAGGCGAGCGTAAAGGCGATGCCCATACACCCAGCCTGCAGATAAAAGAGGGTCTTCCTCAGGTCGAGGCGCTCAATGACCGCGCCCGCGAAGGGAGATAAGAGGCAGATCGGCAGCGAAGCGACAAAGTCCATCAGGCCGAGGGCGCTGTTCGAGTCGGTGAGACGGAATACCAGCCAGCCGACGGCCACGCGGTGCATCCACAGCCCCGTCATCGATACGGTCTGCGCCGCGAAGAAGAGCCGGTAATTTCTGCTGTTGAGCGCGCGCAGCGCGTTAGGGAAGTTCATCGCCTATATCCCAACGACGACGGAGCCGACAATGATGAGGGCGACGCCTATCCACTGCGGCTTCATCAGGCGCTCCTTGAGGACGAAATGGCCGAAGAGCGCGGCGATAAAGGGACTGGTCGCCGTGATCGCCGTTACGATCGCCACCGGCATCACGACCAGGCAGGCGGCGTAGGCGATGGAGCCGAGGCAGAGGCCGATAACGGACGCTCCCGCGAAATAAAGGGCCGCGGCAGGCGATACTTTTAGCAGCGGGACCGTCGACTCCGGCCGGTATTTTACGACGACTATACGCGCGATGACGGAGATGACGAGAAAGGCGAAGGAACGGTAAAAGGTCACCTCAGTCGGGCTGAGCCCGGAAGTTACGATCACAAGTTTCGTCAGCGGAGCCGAGAGGGCCCAGCAGCATCCCGCGGCGATGGCGAAAGCGAAGCCCTTCATCAGCCGCCGCTTGTTGTGGAGCGCGCGCGCCACGTCGTTTGTCTCTTTGCTCCCCTCCCCGCCGAAGCGAAGCAGCAGAACACCGAAGACGACTACGATGACGCCCCAAAGGATCTTTGCCGTTACCGGCTCTCCGAGCAGCAGCCAGGAGGTGAAAATGACCAGTATCGGATAGCCGTTCGCCACCGGGATGGCGAGGCTGACGCCGATCTCGCGAATGGCGACGAAGTAAAAGAGGTCTCCCAACAGATAACCGGCAAATACTCCCGCGAAGAGATAGAGATATACAAGCGGCGAGGTGACCAGCGTTATATCGCCGCCGGTGTTTATCAGGGCAATGATGAGCGAGGCTGCGAAAAAAGGAACCGCGCGGTAAGGGTTTATTTCATGTATCGAACATTTAGATATGGCAACCCCATGATTGACCATGATAGGCGATACTGCCCACATCGCGGCGGCAAGAAAACTGAGCAGAAAACCCCATAACGGCATCGGCAGACCCTCCCTGTACACCTGATATATTTTACACGATTTTTATATATAGCGCGTGAGATGGACGGCTCACTTTTTGCTTTTTTGTGATATAGTGTGCGTTACTAGAAAAAAATAAGGAGACGTGAGCGGAGAATGGATTTCTTCATCCACACATTTGAGGCGGTTACGTGGCAGAGTCTTGTAATGATGGGCGTAGGCGGCCTGCTGATATACCTGGCGGTAAAAAAAGAATTCGAGCCTAATCTGCTTCTGCCAATGGGTTTCGGTACGATCCTTGTAAACCTCCCCCTCTCGTCGGCGCTTGACCAGATAGCGGGCGGCAAGCTCATCGAGGGAGCCCTCTCAATGTTCTTCAAGATCGGCATCGCCACCGAGATCATGCCCTTGCTGATCCTGATAGCTGTCGGTGCGATGTGTGACTTTACGCCGCTGCTCTCCAACCCGAAAATGTTCCTCTTCGGACTCACCGCCCAGATGGGGATATTCCTCACCATGGGGCTGGCGCTCTTCTTTGGCTATAACGTCTACGAGGCGGCCTCGATCGGCATTATCGGCGCGGCGGACGGGCCGACCTCTATCTATGTCTCGTCGCGCTTCGCGCCTAATCTGCTGGGGCCGATCTCTGTCGCCGCCTATACTTACATGGCGCTCGTGCCCCTTATCCAGCCGCCGGTGATCATGGCCCTCACGACGCAGAACGAGCGCCGCATGAAAATGCCGTACGCCGACAGGCCTGTATCGCGCCGTATGCTGATACTATTCCCGATATTCATAACCATCCTCGGCGGCATCATCGCGCCCGCCTCCGTCTCGCTGCTGGGCTTCGTCATGTTCGGAAACCTGCTGCGCGTCAGCGGCGTCACCGACCGCCTTTCAAACGCCGCGCAGAACGAGCTCGCCAACATCGTCACCATCCTCCTCGGATTCGCGATCGCCGCGACGATGACGGGCGAAAAATTCGTCAACCTGAACACCCTTGTGATAATCGCCATGGGACTCGTCGCCTTCGTGCTCGACACGGCGGGCGGCGTACTCACAGCGAAGCTGCTGAACCTCTTCCTGCCGAAGGACAAACGTATCAACCCGATGATCGGCGCGGCGGGGATCTCCGCCTTTCCGATGTCCGCGCGGACCATCCAGCGGATGGGACAGAAGGCCGACCCGGCAAACCACCTGCTGATGCACGCCGTCGGCGCGAACGTCGCCGGCCAGATAGGTTCGGTCCTCGCCGGAGGTGCGCTGCTGGCGTATTTGGGATGATGCCGCAGAAAATATATTCCAAATTTTACGTGTAGCTATGCTATAATATCCCAGATAACATGTCATTAGCAGTAATATCGTTAATGACATGCCTTTTTATTACATACAAATACGAATTACATTTTGTAGCGGGGGTAAATAATGGATAACTACAAAAATATGGAAATGCTTCCTGAAGACGACGGCGATGAAATGTCTATGCTGGACATCCTGATAGTCCTTGCGGAACAGAAAAGGCTGATAGCCGCTGCGACTATTTTATTTGCATTGGCCGGCCTGGCATACGCGATATTCTTCACCGTGCCAAAGTACAGCAGTGAAGTACAGATGATGCCTATCTCCTCAAATGTAATCGATAAAGGGGAGTTTTCCGTCTATATGCCGGCCAACATCGTGAACGGCATCATTGTCAGCAACGCGATGATGGACGCCGTCATCGACGAATTCAAGCTCATGAATAAAGACGGCAAAGCTGTGTCGAAGATAGCCGCGCGCAGAGAGCTTGAGAAAGATATTAAAGTAGACGCGGATAAAAACGGTGTCGTAACTCTGGAAGTAAAAGCGGACGCACCGGATAAGGCCATGAAAATTGCGGATTTTATATACGAGAAGACAAACGCGGCCCTCCAGAAGATGGGGGTATCCGCCGCGATAACGGATAAGAATGCCTTCCTCGAGAAAACTATCAAAGATAAATTTGACGAAATACAAAAACTGGAGACGCCGCAGAACGATACATCAAAAATGGCTTCCGTGCTTGAGTTGTACACGATCATTTCCCAGTATGACGAAAATAAAAAAATAAAAGATAAAAGCCCTGTCGTCCTGCAGCTGATATCTCCGGCCTCTATTCCGGACGAAAAAGCTCCGCAGGGCCGGGGAAAGATCGTCGCGCTTTCCACGCTGCTGGGGCTCTTCTGCGCCGTAACGCTTGCCTTTGCGCGCCATTTCTGGAAATCATGTGAAAACGACCCGGTGACGGCGCAGAAAAAAGCCCTTCTCAAAAAACTGATCGGCTTTAAAAAAGTGTAGTCATGCTGAAGGGCGACCCCCTATACAGAAAGATGCTGCAAATGATCCTCTGGTTCGGCTTGCGCAACCGCCGCGTGCTGCTGGTGGATATCGTCTGCCTTGTCGGAGCCGTTTTTGTCGGATACTCCATGAGGCTTTCCTACCTTCTGGGCATGAAGTATTTCCACGACTTCCTGATGACGGTGCTGGCCTTTTCTCTGGTCATAATTTCGGCTCTGTTCGTCGGCAAGACTTATACCGTGGTCTGGACGCGCGCCAGCGTCGAGGAATACGCACGTTTCGCACGCTGGTACTGGATCGGCGTCGTCGCTTTCGTCATGCTCAACTACTTTACGCGCATAGTCACCGTGCCGCGTTCCTCTTTCCTGATATTTATATTGCTCGCGGTCATGTTCATGACAGGCGTGCGCGCCATGTGGCGGCTCGCCGCGGTAAACCGCTGTCCTCATGATGTTGCGGTGCAGCGCGTGCTCATTGTCGGAGCGGGGGAGGCCGGTACGCTGATGGCGCGAGATCTTCGCAGAAACTCCACCACCATGGATCCCATTGGGTTCATCGACGACGACCCCACTTTAAAAGATATGTCCGTCGCCTCGTTAAAAGTCCTGGGAACCAAAAAAGACCTTTCCACGATAATCAAGCGCTGTGCGATAGATACCGTGCTGATAGCGATCCCGTCGGCTACCGGAGCGCAGATGCAGGAATATGTGGATATACTCAGTAAAGAGAATGTCACCGTCCGCGTGCTGCCGAGCCTGCTGACACTCGCCGACGGGCAGGTCAGCGTCAGCA
Organism: Cloacibacillus evryensis DSM 19522; assembly: GCF_000585335.1. NCBI lineage: Bacteria > Thermotogati > Synergistota > Synergistia > Synergistales > Synergistaceae > Cloacibacillus > Cloacibacillus evryensis. The sequence goes on along the minus strand of NZ_KK073872.1, from coordinate 2,894,593 downwards.
GACTGCGCTCCGTGAACCTTGAGGACCTTCTGCGCCGCGACCCGATCAAGCTGGACAACGAAAACATCGCCGCCATCATCAAAGATAAAATAGTTATGGTAACGGGGGCCGGCGGTTCCATCGGCTCCGAAATATGCCGCCAGGTGCTGGCGCGCGGCCCCAGAGCGTTGGTGGCCCTCGGCCACGGGGAACAATCGATATACTTGCTCCTTGAGTCTCTGCGCGACGAGGGTATAACGATACCCGTCATACCGGTGATAGCCGATGTCGCTGATGAGACGACCATGAAAATGGTCTTTGAAAAACACCGGCCGCAGACGATCTTCCACGCCGGGGCCCACAAACACGTGCCGCTGATGGAAGACAACCCGCGTGAAGCATTGCGCGTCAACGCCTTCGGGACGTGGAATATTGCGACGCTGGCCGGTAAAAACAGCGTAGAGCGCTTTGTGATGATCTCCACCGACAAGGCGGTACATCCCACCAGCGTGATGGGGGCGACGAAGCGCGCCGCCGAGCGTCTGCTGCTATCAGCCCAGCATGAATATCCGTCTACCAAGTACATGGCCGTGCGCTTCGGCAACGTGTTGGGCAGCCGCGGCAGCGTGGTGCCGAAATTCGAGCGCCAGATAGCCGCCGGCGGCCCGGTAACCGTCACCCATCCCGATATGAAGCGTTACTTCATGCTGATACCGGAAGCCGTCAGCCTCGTCCTCCAGGCAGGAGCCATGGGAGAGGGAGGCGAGCTCTTCGTCCTCGACATGGGAGCGCCGGTGAAAATATCCGAAATGGCTGAGACATTGATCCGCCTCCACGGCTACGAACCGCATAAAGACATCCAGATAAAATACACCGGCATCCGCCCCGGTGAAAAGCTCTATGAAGAACTCTTCTACGACCCCAACCATGTGGACGTGACCGCGCACAAAAAGATATTCAGGGCCAAGCTGACTCCGGAAAAGGACACCATTCTTGAGACGGTGCGCGATATGATATGCGGAAAATACGGTGAAGACACAGCGAAAATCAAAGCTAAGATATTGAGCTTAGGCTGCGAAGGAAAACAACAATGATCCCGGATTATTCAAAAGCCGAAGATTCCGCCATAGAATTTAAAGAGGCTCTTGAGGAGAAAAAAGTCAGAAGTTGGCTAAAGTCAGTATCTGCCTTTGCCAACACGTGCGGCGGGAGTGGAACGGATACCCCATATTTTTACACAAGCGATGGAAATAATATCGCTTATGTACGTCAGGGCAATCAATCCATTCCCTGCCCGAGACACATGCTCATGTCTTTGACCCTAAAGGGACAAAACAGAACTTATGACAGTTATCCAAGCGCTTATAAGTCGAATGAGCTCAATTTTCTGGCACTGGCCGCGTCATACAAAATCAAGACTGCGACTGATTTTGAGCCTGAACGCGATTTGGTCTCTTTTGGCTTGCTTGATTATAGAAGCGGTTTTTTGACCAACGCCGGCGTCCTCTTCTCGGATCAGGCCCCATATAGACATTCGTCTGTTTTTTGTACTCGCTGGAACGGATCGACAAAGGGAACTATTGGTGACGATGCCCTTGATGACAAAGAATATTATGGAAATCTTCTTTATCTGCTGGAGAATGCGGAGACCTTTGTAAAGAATAATTCAAAGAACAAATGGAGCATCATGGGAATGACGCGCGAGGAACGTCCTGACTATCCTCAGGCAGCCGTGCGCGAAGCGCTGATCAATGCCCTTATGCACCGTGACTATCAGATAATAGGCTCTGAAATTCATATTGATATGTATGACGACAGATTGGAAATCACTTCTCCCGGAGGAATGCCGGAAGGGCATCTAATTCAGGAACTGGATCTCAACCATGTCCCCTCATTGCGCAGAAATATAATCATCTCCGACCTATTCCACCGCATGCATCTTATGGAACGCCGGGGAAGCGGGATAACGCGCATACTCAGAGCCTATGAACGGATGGGAAGAAAACCATTGTTCTACTCTGAGTCATCTTATTTTACCGTTATGATGCCTAATGTTAATTATATCGATAAAAGACAAAACGATTCTTTTGACGATGCCGATCAAAGAAACCGTGAATGGCTGATTGCGGATAAAGCGGGGCCGAGTCGAGGCCGAGTCAGGGCCGAGTCGGGGCCGAGTCAGGACTTAATCAGCTGCAAATAGATGGCCCCCCAAAGTTTTACATAATGCGCCTTTGCAAGCAAGGGCCGGTATCAGTTTCCGAGATAGCGGCAAAATTCGGACAAAAACAGCCCTCCGGTCACTTGAAACGGCTTGTTCGAGAGATGAACAGAGATGGAATCCTTGCATTTACAATACCAGAAACGCCGCGCAGCCGCCTGCAGAAATACAGGCTCACCGACAAAGGACGGAATCTGTTAAGCGGCGAATCCCTGACGTTAGCTGAGGATAAGGATGAAACTTTGTAACAGACAATATAAAAATCAGGCCAGGCTGCACACGTGTCAGCTAATATTCAGAAAAACGATAAATAGCGTGTTTATGCCTCTAAGCCTTCCTCCTGATAAAGACTGGCTCGTCCGCCGGTCTTGCGGCGAGACGCGCCTTGCGTGCTGTCCGCGAAGCGGACAATAGGAATTTCCTTAGCACGCATGGTGTGCCGAATCGTTTCTCGGCTGAAGGAGTGTTGACCTCCATTGGCAGAGAATCAATGAGAAATATAATAGATGATAATGAGAAAAATAACGCGTCATTGGCAAAATATAGCTATGAAAAAGTAAAAACATCGTTTAGAATATGCGTGATAGAAAAGGCCTTTAGAAGTTTTGTAGGTTGTGCCAGTGTCAACTGGTTTATAAAGATTATAAGCATATCTAGGAATATAAAAATTTAATGCAGCTTAGCAGCAAAAATATGTTATGTAGAAAGGAGATGTGGAAAATGTATATGCCGATCAAACGCGCGCTGGATATTGTCCTTTCACTGTTAGGGTTGCTGTTCCTCTCCCCTGTCTTTATTGCCGTCATAGCGGCAATAAAACTGGATTCGTCCGGCCCCGTCCTTTTCAAGCAGAAACGTTTCGGTATACACAAGTCATACTTCGACATCTATAAATTCAGGACGATGAGAATAGACACGCCAAAGGATATGCCGACTCATCTGCTGTCCAATCCTGATGCCTATATCACAAAGACAGGAAAGTTTCTGCGCAAAACGAGTTTAGACGAATTACCACAGATAATAAATATACTAGTAGGGCAAATGTCCGTCATCGGCCCGCGCCCCGCGCTCTGGAACCAGTACGACCTCATCGCCGAACGCGACAAATACGGAGCCAACGACATCCGCCCCGGCCTAACCGGCTGGGCGCAGATAAACGGCCGCGACGAACTGCCGATAGAGGTAAAGGCCAGATACGACGGCGAATACGTAAAGAAAATGAGCTTCCTCTTCGACTGCAAATGCTTCATCGGTACCATCGCCTGCGTACTGAAAAAAGAGGGCGTCGTAGAAGGCGGCACGGGTGTTATTATGGCAAAGCAAAGAGAACAAGGAAAATCTGATTTTACCTGCGATGCTAATTTTAATAAAACACAAGGAATGCCAAGAGAATGAAAATCCTTGTCTTCTGTCAATACTATTATCCGGAAAATTTTCAGATCAACGACATTTGTGAGCAACTGGCACATGACGGAAATGATGTAACAGTTATCACAGGGCTCCCAAATTATCCGTCAGGGATTATTCCTGACGAGTATAAGTATGGGCAAAAGCGTGATGAAATCATCAACGGCGTTCATGTTATTCGTTGTTTTGAAATTGGCCGCCGCAAAGGGACGCTAGGGCTTGCTGTCAATTACCTCAGTTATTGTATATCGGCAACATTCATGGCAAAAAGATTGCCCGATGATTTTGACGTGGTGTTCGTATATCAGCTTTCTCCCGTGCTAATGGCTATTCCAGGCATTAAATATGCTCGTAAGAATAAAACTCCGTTGCTGCTTTATTGTTGTGACCTTTGGCCGGAATCCATGAAGTTGATTGTCAAGAAAGAAAGGAGCTTTTTCTTTCAGATAATCAAAAAAATCAGCACTTCTATATACATGGATTGTAGTCGAATCCTGACACAATCGAGCAGCTTTGTTTCATACATGGAACGTGTGCACATGATTTCTTCCGACAAGTTATCGTATCTTCCTGCGTTCGCAAGCGATGATTATCTGGAAGCAAATTTCACTCCTGATGACAGTACCGTAGATTTCATTTTTCTTGGCAACGTTGGAATTGCCCAGAATTTAGAGGAAGTCATAGAGGCGGTAGCGACATTAGGGGATTTGCAGCGCTTTATCCTTCACATTGTGGGCGACGGCTCAAGCCTTGCCGGGTTAAAGCTAAAAGTTTCAAATATGGGGCTGGATGAAAAAGTCCGTTTTTATGGTCGCCGTCCGGTTGAAGAAATGCCGAACTTTTATAAATTAGCGGATGCCTGCATTGTTTCACTCAAATCGGATAATTTGACAGGCCTGACACTCCCCTCAAAAGTACAGGGCTATATGGCGGCAGGAAAACCAATTATAGGAATGATTGACGGCCCCGCAAAGGAAGTTATTCAAAAATCCGGCTGTGGAATCTGTGTGCCGTCGGGAGATGTACAAGGAATGAGCAACGCTATGCGTGAGTTTATCACCCATAAGGATAGATACAAAAATTGTGGAGCTAATGGCCGCAAGTATTTTGCGGATCATTTTAGCAAAAGAGTATTTATGTCCACTCTTTACAACGAATTAAACGAATTGAGGAGTAAGAGAAATGTCCCTGTATTTTAATAATGAAATTTTATTAATCACGGGCGGCACGGGTTCTTTCGGTCACGCGGTCCTCGACCGTTTCCTTTCTACGGACATAAAAGAAATCCGCATCTTCTCCCGCGACGAGAAGAAACAGGACGACATGCGCACCGAATATCACAATAACGAGAAGATAAAATTCTACATCGGCGACGTGCGCGATATAAACAGCGTCAAGAACGCCATGCACGGCGTAGATTACATCTTCCATGCAGCCGCTCTGAAACAGGTGCCCTCCTGCGAGTTCTTCCCCATTGAGGCGGTGAAGACCAACGTCATCGGCACGGGCAACGTCCTCTCTGCCGCCATCGAATACGGCGTGAAAAAGATCATCTGCCTCTCCACCGATAAGGCCGCCTATCCCATCAACGCCATGGGCACATCCAAAGCCATGATGGAAAAGGTCGTCGTCGCAAAGTCACGCACCGTGTCGGAGGATAAAACCGTTATCTGCTGCACGAGATACGGCAACGTCATGGCCTCGCGCGGTTCCGTCATTCCCCGTTTTGTGGAGCAGATAAAGGCGGGGCAGCCGATAACCATCACCGAACCTGCCATGACCCGCTTTATCATGAGCCTTGAAGAGGCGGTGGATCTGGTGATATTCGCCTTCGAACATGCCGCAAACGGCGACATCATGGTCCAGAAGGCCCCTGCCTGCACCATAGAGGTACTGGCCCAGGCGATAAAAGAGTTATTCAACCCCGACGCTGAGACAAAGATCATCGGCATCCGCCATGGAGAGAAAATGTACGAGACCCTCCTGACCAAAGAAGAATGCGCCCATGCAGAAGACATGGGCAACTTCTTCCGCGTCCCCTGCGATAAGCGCGACTTGAACTATGAGAAATACTTCAATATAGGTACGCCAATAGAAAATACTGTCTATGAATTCAATTCCAATAATACGAAACGTTTACGCGTCGAGCAGGTTAAGTCAAAGCTGATGTCCCTGCAATACATTCGTGACGAATTAGATTATAAAGGAAAAAGAATCAGATGAAGTATTTAGTTCTCGGCAGTAATAATATGGTGGGCCATGTAGTTGCGTTATTTTTGATTGAACATGGCAATGATGTGTTGGGGTATGATGATTTACCGTCCCCATTATTCCACAGTATCGGTGCAAGTTTATACGATCTCAGAGCGTTAAAAGCTTGTATCGTAAAGGGTTCTTTTGACGCAGTTATAAACTGTACTGCTGTCATTAACGAATTCGCTGAACAGGATAAAGCGGAGGCTGTATTTATTAATGCCTTCATTCCGCATTACCTTGAAAAAATCACGGTTGGAACCCAGACAATTGTCGTTCACAGAAGTACGGATTGTATTTTTTCTGGAAAACGCGGGCGTTACCAACTGAGTGATACGCCAGATGCAGATAGTTTCTATGCCAGAACAAAAGCTATAGGAGAAATTATCAACAGCAAAGACATTACTATCCGTACGTCGCTGGTTGGCCCAGAGTTGAATCCATCGGGGGCAGGGCTGCTGAATTGGTTTATGGGGCAAACTGGTCAGATAAATGGTTTTACAAAGGCAATCTGGACGGGACTATCCACAGTGGAGTTTTCTAAAGAAATAGATTCGTTGGTAAGAATGCGTGCTCATGGTCTATTCCAGTGTGTTCCGGCAACGTCAATAAGCAAATATGACTTGCTAAAGCTCTTTGCGAAAACCATGTGTGTCGACAAGCAAATCATACCAGCCGAAAACAGATTCGTGGATAAATCCTTAGTGCAATCGATAGAAGATTATCAATTAAAGATTCCTTCATATGAAAACATGATGACGCAAATGGCAGAATGGATAACGCAACACAAGAACTTATATCCACATTACTTTATACAAGGAGAAAAATGATGAGCAAATTAAAATTAATGGTAGTAATAGGAACACGTCCTGAAATTATCAAATTATCTGAAATCGTGAAGAAGTGCGATAGATACTTCAACTTAAGTCTGGTACATACCGGACAAAATTATGATTACACGCTGAATAAGCTGTTCTTTGACGAATTAGGCCTGCGCGAGCCTGATTATTATCTTGATGTTGTTGGTAAAAACCTAGGCCAAACCATGGGTAATGTAATTACCAAGTCTTATGAATTATTCAATGCGGAAAAGCCAGATGCCGTGCTTGTACTTGGGGATACCAATTCTTGCCTCTGTGTTATTTCAGCAAAACGCCTCAAAATTCCAGTTTTTCATCTTGAAGCGGGGAACCGTTGCAAAGATGAGAATCTGCCGGAGGAAGTCATTCGTCGTATTGTTGATGTTACCAGCGATGTCAACCTCTGCTATTCTGAAAACGCCCGCCGGTATATTCTGGATACGGGGGTTAAACCTGAAAATACTTTTGTTGTCGGGTCAACTATGGCAGAGGTATTAACTGCAAATATTGATAAAATTAACAGCAGCCAAATCCTGGAAAAACTCGACTTGAAATCTCAAAAATATATTTTGCTCTCAGCCCACAGGGAAGAGAACATAGACATCGAGAAAAACTTCTTCGCCCTTATGAATGCGGTAAACGCGATGGCGGAAAGATACGACATGCCGATTCTCTATTCGTGTCACCCGCGCTCCCGGAAGTACATAGAACAGCGCGGCTTTGTCTTTGACAAGCGCGTGCTGCAGCATCAGCCGCTTGGCTTCTTCGACTATAACAAACTCCAGCAGAATGCTTTCTGTGTGGTATCCGACAGTGGAACTGTCCCCGAAGAGGGCTCCTATTTTAAATTCCCCGCCGTCTCCATCCGCACATCGACAGAGCGCCCGGAGGCGATGGATAAGGGGATATTTACCATTGGTTCTATCACCACGGAACAGGTGCTTCAGGCGGTCGATCTGGCCGTATCTATGCACGCAAACGGCGATGATGGGCTGACAGTCCCAGCTTATGCTGATGAAAATGTGAGCGTTAAGGTCGTCAAGATAATTCAAAGCTACACCGGCATTATTAATAGTATGGTCTGGAGAAAACAATGAAGCTATTAGATTGTATGTTGCAAAAGGAATTATCTTCCCTCGAATATTTTCCTATTGTTCACACTATGGCTAACTCAGAACAAATTGTGGCTTTGGATAAATTAACTAGCGATGTAAAAATTATCTTGCACTATACAGGAACGGTTAAAACAACATCAGGTAGAATATCATGAGCAACTACTGCGTTATAAGTTTCATCAATATCAACAATATTCCATATGCAAATAAATACATCGGAGCTTTATCAAAAGGTAACGACTTTTGTGATGTCATATACTGGGATCGATATGGAAACGATATTGAATACGAGGAAAGCAATGTAAAGTACATTCCATATAGTTGTAAGATCACACATAAAACAGGAAGAATTCACAAATATGTTAAATACATAGGTGTTATCCAATTTATAAGGAAAAAACTAAAAGAAAAGTCCTACGCGGGTGTGGTCTTATTGCAAACTCATGCTGCTGTTGCATGCGCTGACATTCTCATTCTTCGTTACTGTAAGCAATATATTGTTGATATTCGGGACTATACACTAGAGGGTTTTCGTTTATATTATGCTATTGAAAATATTGTTATTAAAAATTCATATGCTGCCGTTATTTCTTCTCCAGCATATCAAAAATTTTTACCTATGTCCCACCAATATGTGGTTGCTCATAATTTTACACAAGTCCAACCAGAGATGCTAGAAAAAATCATCACGTTACAACGCGAGAGACATGAAAGAGGGAAATTTGTAATTTCATATATAGGTACAGTGCGCTTCTATGAAATGGACATGAAGCTTATCAAGTTGTTTGCAAACGATGAGAGATTTGTACTGGAATATATAGGTAGTGGAGCTTCTGGTTTAAAATCATATTGTGAAGATAATCATATTTGCAATGTAAACCTAGTAAACGAATTCTCTCAAGACAAAACTTTTGAATTTTATATAAACACAGATTTTATCAATAATCTATATGGATATGGGAGTAAGTACCTAGACTTTGCCCTATCAAATAGGCTATACCATGCAGTGCAATTAGGTATTCCAATATTGGTTTGTAAAAACACATATATGGCTGAGATTGTTGAAAAATACAAAGTTGGCTTTGTCTTTGATTTTGATGAGCCAGGTATCAAAGAGCGTCTGATCAATTACTACCATAACAACATTGATGATATTATAAAAAATAATGCAGTAACTTTTCTTAGTAAAGTCCTCCATGATAACACATTGTATGAACAAATGATATTAAGATTTGTTAATGATACTAATATGCATTGAAGAAAAGAGTTTAAAATTTATTATAGAAATGGATCAATCATAATAGTCCCAATTTATTTGCCCTGATTGGCTAACGTATGGGAATAAGCATAAAAAGCAGGATAAAGTCTTGCTGAGCGCCGTATTTGATGGACAAAGGAGTTAACTATAAATGATAGAGGTTAACCATAAAATAAATAACAATAAAATAAGCTGGAATCCATTATTTATAATGATGATAGTATTAATTATAGCAGGAGGATGTTATAACACATTCGATTATACGAATTATAAGCATATTTATGAAGGAGTCTATTCAGCAGAAAGCATGGAGAAAGGGTTTTCTTTACTGCAAAAATTAAGTAATTCTCTAGGATTTACGTATGAAGGTTTTCGTTTTTTGATAATATTTTTTTCGATTTTATGTATTGCAGCGACTACTTATCGGTTAATAGGAAAGTATTTGATGTTTTTTGAACTTTTTTATTTTTTCACTCCGCTGTCATTTGATATAGCTAACATAAGGAATATGATAGCCAATGCCATCTTTTACATGGTTTTTTTATCAAGTATAAAGTTGCGTAAAAATAAAGTTACAGATTATATTTTTTATGTATTATCTATTCTTATACTTGCATTGTTTCATAGGTCTATATTTGTATATATAATTTTTATATATGCACTTTCGCAGTCAAATAAGGAAAATTTTAATGCAAAAAGAAAAAATTATACGTTTATGATTGTTTTGGTTGTTATTTTTACATGTATACTGGTTTTATCTAGAAGTATTTGTGAGGGAGTGCTACAAACACTATTGTATGTGGTTAACAATATAATAAATTTGCCTGAGAGTAAATTGCTATATTTTGATATTAAAGGAAGATATGGTTATATATTATATTCAATATGCCATCTATCTTTTTTGATAACCATTGCTTATGTGAGAAAGTTATTGTATAAATATCGACCTATAATGAATAATAATTACAAATTTTTATATACTAAAAGATTAATAGATGCCGTTTATTTATGTAATATATTATTGATTTTGTTTTTAATTCTAGTAAGAGTTAATTCGGAATTCTATAGAATTTTTAGAGGAGTTCAGGGGCTAGAGTATGTGTGTTTCTTTGCTACAATTCGATATATCCCTAAGGGGAAAGAACGTATTATAGCATACACGATGATTATTATTTCTGTTATTATAAATTTTATAATTCTAATTTATCCATATATATATGATATATTTTTTACGCTCTTTACGGATAATTTTTTCTTGGATTATTTATTTTATTAGAATTGAATTTGTAAATGTTGATATTAGTTGCTGCTGTAAAATTTAAATAAATTGGTTGTGATCATATTGATTAGTATTGAGATAGATAAGAACACAATAATGTACGTCTACAACGCGCTTGAGTCAGGTGGCGCGGAATCTCTTATACTGCGTATGGCAAGATGGTGTTTTTATAATGGCTATAGTTTTATTTTAATAAGACCCTGCGGGTTTGTCATGAATAAAGAATTAGCGTCACAGTTAGAGCAAGAATATCATGTGTCAATTGTCGGCTTACCTTGGTATTTTTCAGACATTCTTAAAATGTATAACAATAAATATACAATGTATAAATTAAACAATCTCCGATGCAATATCAAAAAGGATGTACACTTGGTAATTTTGTCTTCGGATTACCGTTCTTTTTTGGTTGGGGAAAATATAAAGGAAAAAAACAAGGCCCGACGTGTAGATAATTTCTATTATGTTATAACACGATTTGGATACAGAGATTTAGCTTTCTCCGCAAGGTCAAAGATATTATATTGCTTGTATCACAGCTTGTATAGAAAAATTGCAAAAAAAATTTTATATGGGAACAGTTTCATCTTTATGGGAAATGGAGAAGTCATGAAATTACTATTAGACCACTACAAGTTGGATTATGATGTAGATCAAATAAGCTATATTTGTCATCCTATGGAAATTGTTGATTTTGACGAAGAAAAGCTCTTTCAGAAAATAAAAAAAAGGGCACATTACAGACTTTTGTCTGTAACGCGATTTAGTTTTCCAGAAAAAGGGTATTTAATAGGATTGGTTAGTGAATTTTATAATTTATGTAAACTAGGTTATAATGTTAGCTTAACTATTATAGGTTATGGTGATGATAAGCCTCGTTTGTTGGAAGTAGTTAATTATTTACCTCAAGATTGTAAAGCACGCATTCAGATTATAGGTCCAGTGCAATATGATGAATTATATAGGTATTTTGCAAATACAGATATATATATAGGATCTGCCACAACGATATTTGATGCTATAAATAATAGTGTACCAGCTATAGTCGCTAAAGAAGGAAGTGAAACGGAATATGCAAATGGAATATATTGGTTACAAACATTTGATATAGTAACACAAGATGGCATTTATAAGATATCTGATTTAGTGCAGCAAATTATCAATATGGATGATACGGATTATGTAGAACTTGTTAAAAATTCACATTTATATCTTACGGAGAACTTTTCGGTCGATAATATGATGAATAAATTGATAAATCTAAAAAATCTAACCGATAAGCCTGTATTAAATTGTTGGGAACGTAATCTAATCACATTCATAGAAGCTAATGTGTATTTATTTTATTATTATTTTCAATATATTGCAAAAAAGCATAATTCTAACTTTCATTGAGAGATATAGTATCTCTTATTTTGTGTTTAGCCGTTTTTTTATATATTTTAAATAAATTTAAAAGTTAACGATAATTAAATTTTAATATATAATTATTGATATTGGCGAGATGATGAACAGAAATGAAAAAAACCATAGATAATATTAAATTCTTAAAAAATATTTTGGGATTTTCATGCCCAATCTTTATTGGTGCCCTTTTTAGTATTGTTTCAATTCCTATCGCAACACGAATCTTTGAGCCGTCAGAATTAGGCAAGATAAATTTATTTATTATTTACTCCAGCGTATTGACGTGTTTAGGGAGTTTGGGGTTTGATCAGGCCTATGTTAGATTTTTTCATGAGCCTCCTAATGGAGTAACGTACAGAATATTACTAGGATGGTCCTTGATCATATCTAGTTTGATTGTGATATTTGAAAGTATTTTTATATTGTTTTTTCATGATAGAATATCGATAAATATTATAGGAACGATATCACCACGTTTAATAATCTGCCTTGTAATTTACATTGCCAGTAGCATCGTTCTTTCCTATGCAGCATTAACATATAGAATGAAAGAAAACATACGGATGTACTCCATTGCTTACATTTTTTCTGTAATAAATATAAAATTTATCTACCTATTTTCTTTCTTTGCGAAAACTACAGCTATAAATGCAATTTCATTCATTGCTATTGGACAATGTTTATGCGCCATAGTTATGTTCCTTATGTTATGGAACGACATAACATTCTCAAAGAAAGTAAATATTAACTTTCTTATACAAGTGGCAATGTTTTCATTGCCACTTGCGCCAACTATGCTAATGACTATACTAAATAATTCAATCTCTCAACTTATAATAAATAAATATCTTTCATATGCAATGGTTGGTCTTTACTCAAGTGCTGTTTCTATGGCCGGATTGATATCTTTGGTGCAAGGTGGATTTAACATATATTGGACAGCTTTTGTGTGGAAAAATTATAAAACAGAACAAACACTTATTCAGATGGTGCATCATTTGATTACGTTCGTTATGCTTATTACAGCTTTATTTATTATTTTATCTCAAGATTTTATCTATTACTTCCTTGGAAGTAGCTATAGAGCCAGTAAAATATTCTTCCCTTTTTTAATTATTCCTCCTATTGCATATACAATATCTGAGACAACCGGATTAGGAATTGGAATATCCAAAAAGACATATTTTCATTTTTTTATTACGATCCTCACTATCCTAATCAATATATGTTTGTGTGTATGGCTTATACCTAAATTTAGTCTTGTGGGAGCTGCGCTATCTTCCTCTGTAGCCGCACTAGTAAGACTTTTTATGTTTACATTTATTGGGGAAAAATATTATATATGTGTAAATAATTTCCCTAAGTTGTGTCTAGGCATAGGTATATTATTTATAAGTGCAGTTTGTAATGTCTTATTTTTTAATATAATTTTTATAAAATACATAATCATATTTATTTTTATTATTATTACGTGCTTATTATATAAATCGCAAGCGGTTTGTATTTTATCTTTTATTAAAAAATTAGCACACACAAGAGAGCTGTAAAATTTTAAACACAATATCCGCCATCAACATTCATAACGCTACCAGTCAGCCATTTAGCCGCAACTGAGAGCAGATAGACGACCGCTGAAGCCACGTCATCCGGTTCACCTAGTCCGAGAAGGTGCTTTTTCACGATGGCGTTTGTAAAATCCTGTTCTGTCCTGTAGAGCCTCTTTACGTTGCCCAGCATGGGCGTGTTTACATATCCGGGACACACGCAGTTGAACCTTATTCCCTGGCCGGCATATTCCGCCGACAGAGATTTTGTTAGCGATATCAAAGCCCCTTTGGATGCCGCATATGCTGTTTTGCCCGCCGCGCCGTATTGTCCAGCGACAGAAGATATCGCAACTACAGATAGTTTTTGAGGCTCGTGGTTTTTCTTTTTAAGTATCTCTTTCGTTATCTCCCAATAGGAGTCGAGGTTAATGGACATTATTTCGTGCAAATCCGAAAGCTCTGTCATACGAAATGGCAAAGTTTTTTCGATTCCGGCGCAATGGACAAAGCCGTTCAATAGACCAGCTTTAGCGACTGCTTCTTTGACCAGCACAGAGCAGTTTTCAGGAGTCAGATCAGAAGCTATTGCGATATGACCTTCACCTTCAAGAGTTGAAAGTGTTTCGTCCAGCCTGGTCCCGTCACGCCCGTTGATTATGCATATGGCTCCCTGTGCGGCGGCTAACTGAGCCGTCGCTCTGCCGATGCCGGAGGAGGCGCCGGTTATAAGTATTTTTTGTCCTTCAAGTCCAAATACGCCGTTATTCATTATTAAATCATCAGGTTGAGGATGTCCTGGACTGTCTTTAGCTCTTCTATTTGTTCGGCGCTGAGGATTTTGCCGAATTTTCTGTCGAGCATGGCTATCGTCGATATCACTCCCATGGAGTCCCATTCTTCTATGGACTTGAGCTCAGCATCCGGTTTGACGTTGTTCTGATCCGTATCCAGTGTTTCGGCTATCAGTATGATTTTTTCTTCTATAGTCATTGTGTGATCTTCCTTTCTTAGTATTCTTATCTTGTGTATGTCGTTTTGGTTATTCGTTTTGTTTTTGTCAGAGCGTGACGACCGTTCCTCCCCAGGAGTAGCCGACGCCGAATCCCGCGATGAGGATTTTTGCGCCTGGGTGAAGTTTCTCCTGTTCTTTTTTGAGTGCCCTCTTTATCGCGATGGGGACAGTGGAACTGACGGTGTTGCCCAGTTCTTCAACATCGATGCAAAATTTTTCTTCAGCAATTTCAAGCTTGTCTCTCAATGAGGTGAGAACAAGTTTGTTGGCCTGGTGGAGTATCACGTAGTCAATGTCCTCCATTGTCAGGCTGTTTTTAGTTAATATCTCCGAGACTAGTCCCGGAACCGCCCGCAAGGTGAAGGCATATATTTCCGGCCCGTTCATGTAGAGGTCGTTATCGCTGCGGATGTTTCCACTGGCATCTTCATGCTCGACAGCGGTCTGGTCATCTCGTGTCCGTGTCATGCCTCCTGCTGGGACGATAAGGTTTTGTGCGCCTTTACCGTCGGTGCCGAGTACAAAGTTCCCAATCAGGTCAATATCCTCTATGGTGAGATATGTGGCCGTTGCCGCGTCTCCGAATACTGTTCTCGTGCTCCTGTCCAGCGGATTGATATGTTTGGTGTATGTCTCGGCGGTAATGAGCAGGATATTTTTTGCGATGCCGGCGCAGAGCAGCCCTTTGGCGGTCGCCAGTCCATAGATGTAGCCGGAGCAGCCGAGATTGTAATCAAAGCCCCCAGATGTTGTGGGGATACCGAGACGTTCCTGTACAAGACAGGCCGTCGTCGGCAGGAAATAATCGGGGCTTTGGGTGCAAAGCAGAACGAAGTCTATATCCTGCGGGGATATATTGTATTCGTCAAAAAGATTTTGCGCCGCCTTCACCGCCATGTCAGAGACAAGCTCCGTTCCAGCGACAGGACGTGACTTGATGCCAGTCTTGCGGTATATCTTTGACGCCGTCCAAGAGGGGTTGGCGTATAAAGATTCAAGATATTCATTGTTTAGGCGAGTTATAGGAGTATAGTATGAAATTTGCACAAGTTGTCCTCCTTAGTTTTATCTGGAACAAAATTCGAATAGTATCATTTGATTAGTAAATAATTCATCATTTCTAAGCTTGCATTACGTATTGTTCTAGTTTTTGCAACGCTATGAATGGAGTAACTTTCAGTATCACTTGAAATAACAACCCCTGCTCCAATTAAATTATAGTCGGCGATACTAACTTCATCACAAATAACGGACTTTGCTCCCAAAAAACAATGGCTAGCTATTTTCACCAGTCCTGCTGTTGCAGCAGCACCGGCAAAAAAATTATAATCCCCTATGGTGGATTCATGTTCAATTATTACATTATTATGTATTATATTACCATTGCCAATTTTTGTAAAATCAGAAACAAACGAATTAATTAAAAAAATATTTCCAATGCCAATATTATCCGTCATTATTTTAGCAGTAGAATGTCGATATGAGGCAACGTTGTATCCTTTATTTATGCACTTTTTAAATATATATTCTCTATTATTATTCATATTGCCGTAACCGACAGATACAAGTATTTCAAAAGTATCTTTCTTAAAGCAGGTTTCTAGATGATCAAAATCTATAATAGGTATGCCACAAAAGGTATCAGTTTTTATATAATCTGTAGTTAGACAAAACGCTTTGATCCTTCTGTCAGAGTCCTTTTCGATTATCTGCTTAAGTTGTTTCGAAAATGCATTCGTACCAAAAATGATTAGATCTTTCATTTTTTATGTTATTTCTCCTAATCCTTTATAATAATATAACCGTGTCTATTTGAGCTATCCGTGACCTTCTCAAATATATTCCTGTTGCTGCAAGTAGCTCGTACAACTTTTTGGGGCTGATTTCTGATAATATTTTGCATATAATCATAATCGGTTGTATTAAATATAAAGCGAACTTCCATATTGTGAGGCTTGTTCATTTTATCCCAACAGATAGGTCGATTTAATGAAATATCGATCACCATTCTCATATAGTCATATCCTGTTGAATATGGTACTAAATCTGAACCTATATAATCCCCTCCCATACGTGCTCCTATTTCAATAATTCTTATTTGATTGTTATCCAATATTTTGAATTCTGTATGCGAGGCACCGTATTTTATGTCTAAAGCGTCTAGCGCCTTGGTTATATGGTCTCGAATTAGTGGTTCCATGTATTTGGGGAAATTTGCAGGTTGCTTATGACCTGTTTCTATAAAATGTGGTGCCCCTGTAGTAAATTTTTGTGTGTATGCCAGAATATGATGCTTTCCTGCATAAGATATACTCTCACAGCTATATTCATTTCCCTCAAAAAATTCTTCGATGATAGCCTCATGTTTCCAAGATTCTTTACATGCTATGGCAATAGCATCTCTTACATCTTTTAGTGTATCAGATTTAAAAATACCTCTGCTTCCTGATCGATCTGTTGGTTTTACAATTAGAGGAAAAGTATAATTATACAATGTTTTAAAATCAAAATTGACATTAGCTTTGGTGAATTTCGGTACCGGGACTCCTGCTTCTAAAAAAGCCATGCGCATGGCATATTTGTTTGTAGCCATTTTTTCGCATTCAACACTATTACATGGAAAACCCATGATTCTTGAAACATAATTAACTGTGTGAACAGCAAAATCTGAACCAATTGATACTATTGCAGATATTTTTATGCTTTCGCATATTTTTAGAATTTTTTCTTTTTCTGCAATGCTGATTGGATAAAAATAATCTGCGTTTTTTTCTCCTATATCACCACATTTCCACGCAAAAACATGAGTCTCAAAGCCCATGTCTTTTGCTTTAAGTATCAAGGGGTTTTGGAATTCATTTGCACCAATGATAGCGATTTTTTTCAATTTACAATTACACTTTCTATTATGTTAGTACTAAGTTTTATTGTCTTGTCAATATCAAGTTCATAATATAACGGCATCCTTAATATGCGTGAAGAAATATCTGATGTAATTGGTAGATTATTAGGATGTTTATGAGTAAAACGTCCCCCTGCTTTTGCAGAATCTAAAGGTATATAGTGGAATGTAGAATGTATTTTGTGTTCCTTTAGCCTATCCATGATGACATCTCTATCGTTACTATTCTTGGTTAAAAGATAATAAATATGACCATTATGCTTACAGTCGACGGGAAGCTTAGGCTTTTTGATGATATTTTTTTCGTCTAATTCCAGGAATGCTTCATTGTATTTATTCCACAGTTCTAATCGCTTTGAGGTTATAATACGTGCATACTCTAATTGTGCCCATAAAAATGCGGCAGTAATTTCATTAATTAGCATAGAAGACCCTAAATCAACCCATGTATATCTATCGACTTCGCCTCGAATAAACTTGCTTCGGTCTGTTCCTTTTTCCATTATTATTTCTGCGCGCTCTATAAATTGTGGGTTATTAATTAACAAGGCTCCCCCCTCTCCACATTGAATATTTTTTGTTTCGTGGAAACTAACTGCAGACATATCACCCATAGAACATACTTGGTTGTCCTTATATTTTGATAGAATAGCTTGAGCAGCATCGTTTAATACTAGAAGGTTGTATTTTTTTGCAGTAGCTATTATGGTATCCATTTCGCATGGTACTCCAGCGTAATGAACAGGGCATATAGCTTTTGTCTTTGGTGTTATTGCGGCCTCAATTTGTTTTTCGTCTATGTTTAATGTATCAGGACGAATATCTATAAAAACCGGAGTGGCATTACGAAGCACAACTGCGTTTGCTGTTGAACTAAAAGTAAATGAAGGCATTATGACTTCATCTCCCGGCTTTATATCAGCTAAAAGCATCATCATTTCAAGGGCGGCGGTACCGGATGGCACAAGTATTGCCTTTTTACAATTGAGGTTTTTTTCCATCCAGTGAGCACATTTTTTTGAAAAACGACCATCCCCGGAAAATCTTCTGGAGGTTAATACTTCGTTAATATACTTTACTTCATTACCTGTTAGATATGGTTTATTAAACGGTATCATGAATATTAAGACTCCTTCATATTCTTAAAAATCCATTTTGTTAACACTATATCGAATGCAATATTTTTATGTGCTTACTTCATCGATTTTTTCTGTTTAATTCAGCCTGTTTTAATAGATATTTTCCGTAATTTGTTTTTGAAAGATAACCAGCAAGTTTTAGCAATTGTATATTAGATATCCATCCTTTATTCCACGCTATTTCTTCAGGACATGAAATCATAAGTCCTTGCCGTTTTTGTACTATTTGTATGAAATTTGATGCTTCAAGTAAGCTATCATGTGTACCTGTGTCAAACCACGTAAAACCTCGTCCAAAAATATTAACACTTAGTTCTCCTGCGTTTAAGTAAAGTCGGTTTAAATCCGTTATTTCAAGTTCTCCACGTTGTGACGGTTTTATACTTTGTGCTAAACTAGAAACTTTATCGTCATAAAAATAAAGACCAATTACAGCGCAGTTTGATTTGGGAATAGAGGGCTTTTCTTCAAGTGTTGTTACGTGCCCACTTTCATCAAATTCTACAATGCCATAACGTTCGGGATCATCTACAGTATACCCGAAGATCGTAGCCCCAACGTCTCTTGCTGACGCATCTTGAAGAATTTTTATTAAACCGCGCCCGTAGAAGATATTGTCTCCGAGTACCAGTGCGCAGGCGTCGCCATTGATGAATTCTTCACCGATGATGAAGGCTTGGGCCAGTCCTTCAGGCTTTGGCTGAACGGCGTAGGATATCTTTATACCCCATTGGGAGCCGTCTTTCAGTAACCGTTGGAAAGATTCGCTGTCTTCCGGCGTGGTGATGACGAGGATGTCGCGGATGCCGGCGAGCATCAGCGTCGAGAGCGGGTAGTAGATCATCGGTTTGTCGTATACCGGCATCAGTTGTTTGCTGACGGGTATGGTCAGCGGCCAGAGGCGTGTGCCGGAGCCGCCGGCGAGAATTATGCCTTTGGTGATCATTCCTGCGTACCTCCCAGTCCGAGCCTTTCGCAGCGGTATTTGCCATTTAGTATATTTTCTATCCATGGTTGATGATTCAAGTACCATTCAACGGTTTTGCGTAAGCCGCTTTCAAAGGTCTCCTGCGGCTGCCAGCCAAGTTCCTTTTTTATTTTACCGGCATCGATCGCGTAGCGGCGGTCATGGCCGGGACGGTCTTTTACATATGTTATCTGTGATTCATATTTTGCTCCATCCGCCTTTGGGCGGATCTCGTCAAGGATCGAGCAGACCGTCTTTACTATCTGTATATTTTGCCGCTCGCAGCTGCCGCCGATATTATATGTCTCTCCAAGAGAGCCTTTAAGCATAACCGTATGTAGCGCGCGGCAGTGATCTTCCACGTAGAGCCAGTCACGGACGTTCTTGCCGTCGCCGTATATCGGCAGAGGTTTGCCGGCCAGTGCGTTATGTATGATGAGGGGGATCAGTTTCTCAGGAAACTGACGCGGCCCGTAGTTGTTTGAGCAGTTAGTCGTCAGCGTTGGGAATCCGTAGGTATGGAACCAGGCGCGCACCAAGTGGTCCGACGATGCCTTTGAGGCAGAGTAGGGCGAGTTTGGCGCGTAAGGAGTCTCTTCGGTAAAGTAACCGCTGTCCCCGAGGCTGCCATAGACTTCATCCGTGGAGATGTGGAGGAAACGGAAGTCTTTCTTTTGCTCTCCGTCCAATGTTTCGTAATATCTGCGCGAGGCTGAAAGCATCGAAAATGTCCCGTTGATATTTGTCTCTATGAATGCGCCGGGGCCGTCGATCGAGCGGTCGACGTGGCTCTCTGCCGCGAGGTGGAAGACGGCGTCGACGTGATGTCTTGCGAGTGTCTCGCAGACCAACTCGGTATCACAGATGTCGCCATGAACGAAATCCAACTTCTCCGCGGCGATACCGTCAAGCGAAGCGGCGTTTCCCGCGTAGGTCAGTTTGTCATAAACGACCACGTTGTCCCCGCCTGTCGTAAGGCAATGCGCGAGGTTGCTGCCGATGAACCCGGCTGCCCCGGTCAGAAGGTAGGTTTTTGTATTTGTCACGAACACATCCGTCCCAGCATATGATAGTTTGTTGCCTCAGCCATGATTATAGCATAATGTATATCAATTTATACGGTAGCCAAACTACAAGAATAGCAATTTTTTATTTCGCGGGCGTCACAGCCTGCCCGCTGGGACGAATGCCTTATGCGGGCGGCGTTCCTGCCGCATTTATGGATATATCCACTTACGAAGACGCGTCGGTACGCCTTGGCAAGGGCGTACCGACGCGCGGTGGGCTTATGTTTTTGAACGGCGGCTAAAAGAAGGCGACACCGCCGTTTTTGTCTACAAAGATGTTGTTGGGGTAGCCGGTTACGATGCATATATTTGAACTTAGATAGCCGAAGCTCAAGATTTTTTCTATGTGCGTATTATAGTCACGACCATACTCCCTAACCGTGTATATCAACAGTTTTTCGCGGCGATCCTTGAGGGTGAATAGCATGCTGCCGTCCGGGATATCCCCGCCGCGCGCGTGGAATGCCCATACGTTCCCGCCGGTTTCGCTGTTTTTGTCCGTGTCATAAACTATCACCGGCGCGCAGGAGGAGAGAGCGGTCATCGTAACATAGTCGCACCACTCTGCCGCGCTGAAATCGATACCGTCATTTTCTCCAAGGATATGGCATTTTCCAGCTATTGGTTTCTCATATAGACCTTTTCCGATGTTGATCGGGGCTTCAATGGCTTCTTCCAATGAAAACGCCCTTGCGTTATATTCTGCGCTCTGAATTAGTTCGGGAAACGTGATGCAGGAAACGGGTTTATTGATATCCACTTTACAGAAAAGCATTCTTCCCACCTCCTAATTTATTGCTGCGGCTCATCGAGTATTTTTGAGAGGTTTTCGATCAGCTTTTCATAGGCGTCGCTTTTCACAAAATCTGCGGTGAATTTGTTTATGTAGTCGGGGTCGACGAAAAGATAATCATCCGCGTCGAATTTGAAATTTATCGTCTGCCGGCTGACCTCTTCGCAGTTGGTTTTTTGTACCCATTCGAACTGTTCCATTTTGGAGTGGTAGAGCGAGATGGTGACGATGGGCATCCCCATAAGTGATTCGCAGATGAAAAGCAGATGGGCTATCTCTTTGTTCGTTTTCTGTTCCGCGAAGCTTCCGCTGATTTCGCCGCCGATCACGGCGAGGGTCTTTTTGGCTATCGCCATGCCGCCTCCTGTGATGTCCGAGCCCAATACGGCTCCGATGATGTTGGTGTTAAGCGATGCCTTTGTGGTGTCGGAGTTGAAGGAGCGCGCCTCTTTGCCCATTGAGACGAAGAATCCGCTGGAAGCTATGATTTTGTTTACCGCGTCGTAGTTGAAGAGGCTGTACCCTTTTTTTGCCAGTGCGGCGGTCCACGCGCCGAAGAATACTATTACCTTTTGGAAAGTCTCTCTGACGGCGGGGGCGATGTCGTCGGTGTCATGTGATGTTGTCACGACCATGATGTGCCCTTTTTCATCGAAAGTGTAGTATTTATCGATGCTGTGTTCGTCCCCGTCGGCAGCGAGGTACTTTTTATACGTGTCTCTGTACTTTTCCTGTTTCAGCATGCAGCCGCGCCGTCTTTCCGCAAATCCCAGCCGCACGAAGTTTTACAGTGCGGCTGAGATTTGCGGAAAGAAGCGCGCGTATAGCGATTTCGCTTTAGTTGGCTGTTTCTCAGATGTTTTTTTGCTGTAGTAGGATTTGTGTTTGGATATTTGCCACTGCCAGCGGTGTCGAGAAATGCCTACGCCAGATATTTTCTCGTCAGTATGTCCCATGAACGTTTGGTCGGTTCAAGTTTGTGCTCATAGATGTCGGCGTAGATGCGCGGCACTTTTTTGAGGCGGAAGTTCATTTCTCCAATGTCGAAGGAGCGGAGGTCAAGTTTGTCCGTGCCCAGCCAATCGCGGAGTTCTTTGTATCTGGGGCCCCTTCCCTTTTTGAATTCCGCGGCGAGCTCTTTCAGCCCGAATGTTCCGCCGCAGTCTTCGATGATCCCGTAGCCTTCGCCTTCCAATACTCTTGGCAGTTCTTTGGCCGGAAGTTCGCTTTTTTTGTAGACCTCTTCCAGAACCAGCGATATCGTCCAGTCATCGCCGTAGTCGTATGTGAAGGTCATAATGTTGCCGGGGGAAAATACAGTGTCTTTGACCTTGACGCCGGTCGCGTCAATGATCGTCCTGTCTTTGGGGGCATATCCCGCAAGGTTCTCGTCGATTATTTTCGCGCGCCAAATTCTGTGTTTCGGCTCAAACGTGTTCTTGACATCCTCTTCATTAAGATCAAGTTTTCCCGTTAAATCATGTTCCAACATTTCTTTTACGGTGTTGTCCATGACGGGGATGTCTAAATGAAAGAGGTGGCTGGCCTGCATCTCGAACATGGTCATGACGATGTATCCCAGTTTTGCCATCGAGATGTCGGCCGCCGTTTGGAAACGCCGCCAGATTTTTGGAGTGTAATCGCAAAGTTCCGCTTGAAACTGGTAAACCGTTCGTGACGCCACTTAAAATCAGCCCCTTATGTAAAGTCTAGTTTTTTGTTTTAAGATATTCTAACGATCTTTTCTGTAATTTGGAGATAAATTTTTTGTAGTAATCTCCAATAAAATCTGGGTAGAAATAACACAATGTGTTCAGGATGTCGTCGATATAGTGCGCATCGATCTCTTGTATATACTTAAAGGGCTCTAGATAGTACGCTATATATTCTTTGCCATGCGGCAGAATGCATTTTTGTATGGCGTAATCAAACCTATCGTCTGTCCAGGATATAAATTGCTCTTTATTTAATATGTATTTTCTGGTCTCCTCTTTGATATTCATTCCGTCATATTCGATATTAAGGCCTGCTGAAAATAGGTCGTGTTCACATATTATGAATGAACTTGTCGTATCGACCCTATATAGATAACCGTCGGAGGCCAGAGGCATTTCCAGGCTGTCACATTCAAGAAACATATTATATGTTGCAAGGAAACGGAAATAATCCTGCCAGTTAACAGCATGCTCACGGATCTGTTGGTATGTTGGGTCAGGTATCTGTAAGTCCAGATATTTAGCGCCGATGATATATTCTGTTGTAAAACAGCGTCTTTGCTCACCATCAGATATTTGAAACAGGACGACCTCCGGCATCTTCATGCCCATGGCCAACGCAAGTTTAGTGTATATGAATTCATTTGCCGCGCAGTCGCAGTAGGCATGTTTCACCAGGTATTTTCGTTTCGCGTCTGATTTGGATTTCGCAAGCAGTAATTGCCCGCTGTCGCCGACCCTGCCGCCGGGAGTTATTTTTGAGAATGTATAATCCCCTGTTTGTACGACGTCATTAGATTCCAGAGGGGGCTTCGTATGGTTGTCACTATCTCTATCTTTTTTGCGTAATTGCGTTATGTAATTTAAGGAAGCCTTCGGGTGTTTCAATAGATGTTCCTCCTCACGCGTAGAAATCTATATTTAGTCTATCATAGATGATACGGAATAAGATGTAATTTATCCGTCGATTTATCTCTGTGGAATTTTAAATAATGGTATTGATTGTCTTGTTAATATAAGTTTTACTTGTAGTAAATAATAAAACGAAATATAGCTATGATAATTCGTTATAGCTTGCAAATAATAAAAGTGAAGGACAGGATATAAGCACCAGTTGAAAATTTGTACATAGCACATGAGCTTTATTTGCGTTCTATTTTTTTATTGCGAGGTGTGAAGAAGATGTCCAGATCAATGAAGCTGCAGAGGGTACGTGACCCGTTGTACAATTTGATCGAGTTCCGGGAAGAGCGGGTTGACGATTTGCTCTGGCAAATTATTCAAACTGAAGCTTTTCAGCGGCTGAGGCGAATTAAGCAGCTGGGATTTTCTGAATTTGTATATCCAGGGGCTACACATACCCGCTTTGCGCATAGTTTGGGTGTTTTTCATTTGGCGCGGCGTCTGATTGAGATCATCGACGTCAAATTAAAGAAGCGCGGTTCTCCGACTTCGAATAATGCGGAGAAGGACGCGGCTCTCTGCGCCGCACTGTTGCATGATTTGGGGCATGGACCGTTCAGTCATGCTTTCGAAGAGGTTGGTAAAAAATTTCAGCTAGCTTCGGTAAATCATGAATCAATCACAGATAAGCTTATCCGCGAAGGTGAAATTGGCGTGATTTTAGATCGTTATTATAAGGGGTTTAGAAATAATGTTGCAGCTGCTATCGGCGAGCATTCAGATATTTACAGCTCCGTAGTCTCCGGCCAGTTTGATGCGGATCGCCTGGATTACATGCAGCGAGACAGGATGATGACCGAAGATCATCCAATATGTAAGTTTGTGAATGACATGAGCTCATGGCAGTCATCGCTTCTTCTTGATGACACAGTGATATGTGGCATGCTGGAACAGCTCCGCGGCGCTGACGATAGAAATATAAGAGAACTATCCGAGCGGTTGTATAACAGAAAACTGTTTAAATCAATAAAAATGCCGATAAAAGATGTCTTGATTAAGAATAATATAAAAGAGAGTGAGCAGGACAAAGAAGAGATTATAAAAAGGTTTTTTAATAAGGCCTATCCGGATTTATTATCTGATATTAAAAACTGGAATGACGAACATTCAAATGTAAGTGATAAAATATTTATGGATATGGTGCGGCGCGGTTCTTATAACAACCCTAAAGCAAACCGTAGCCGCTCCAATCAAATTTTAGCGGTAGACGAAAAACAGAGGATTGTATCGCTCACGGATATTTCCGATGTTGTCTGGAGTATCGGGTCTTTTGTAGAAATTAGGGGCTACGTCAGTGAATATGGCGGCGATGCGGAAAATTACCTGAAAGATCGGGTTAAGAATTATAAAATGACGGAGGTGGCCTAATGCAGCTAAAAGATGACGCAATGCTGATCGCGCGGCTGATTAAGACCGTTGGCGGAAAACTGGTCGGCCGGATAAGGCTTCAAAAGACTATGTATATATTACAGGCGGCAGGGCTGGATTCCAACCTTGTCTACCAATATTATCATTACGGGCCCTACTGCGAAGAACTGGCGGATGCTGCGGACTATGGCGCCGCGTCGGGTTTTTTTAAAGAGGAGGAAGTAAATACTTCCTGGGGAACCGCATATTCTG
The DNA here is from genome assembly GCF_000585335.1 of Cloacibacillus evryensis DSM 19522. Classification (NCBI taxonomy): domain Bacteria; kingdom Thermotogati; phylum Synergistota; class Synergistia; order Synergistales; family Synergistaceae; genus Cloacibacillus; species Cloacibacillus evryensis. The sequence continues at coordinate 2,869,092 of NZ_KK073872.1, read as the reverse complement.
TTTATACCGCTAATAGCAAAGCGTCAGATGTCGACGCGTTGCCGGAAGCGTTTATCCAACTTGCGCAAAAAGCCGCTGATTCCAGCTCCGTCGTACTGGAATTAGCGGCGACGGCGCTTTATCTGTCAAAAGAGGAAGGCGTTGTCGACGTATGGAGTGAAACGGTTGTGCGAAAGCCGCAAAAAGCTAAAGATGGCCGGATTGAGATGGCGAAGGAGCTGTATGGAGAGTTAAGAAACCTCTGTCCGCAGCTTCCTGCGATAGGTGGTTGATTCCTAACTAAGGGGCTTTGCTGAGAATACCCGGCAGCGCCCCTTAGCTTTTTGTATTTTCAGTATCATGTCGGCGTAGATGTGGCTGGCTAGCTTACAACCTACCTTTTTACAAATCCGGTTATCTTATATGCCATGATGCCGATCCATTCCCTTATGCCGAGGCAGGAGGCGTTTAAATCACCGCTGTTGGGCAGGAACGACGACAGGCCCCTTATCACGGGGTCTGTCAGGCGTCCGCTGGGGCAGGGGTATCTCTGTATGTATGGCATCTGTTTTTCAGCCAGGCGTATGGCGCGCGGGATGTGGAAGGCGTTTGTGACGATTATTACGTGATTGAGGCCCTGCTGCCGGATGATTTTCGCGCTGAGGCTCATGTTTTCGGAGGTGGTGCGGGATTTTTCTTCGAGGATCGTTTTGCCCTCCCAGCCCATCGCGCGGGCGGCGTCCCGCAGCGCCGCCGCTTCGGAGCGGTCGTTGGCGCCGAAGACGTTGCCGCCGGAGAGTATCAGCGTGGAGTGGCCGGGGCGTTCTTTTGCCAGTTGGACGGCGGCGTAGACGCGCTCCATCGCGTAGACCCCGGGCTGGACCGACGAGCCTTTGTCGTCATAGGAGGAGCCTCCCGCGAGGACCAGGATCGCGGCGTCGGCGTTTTGCGGCGGAAGTTTAGCTTTGTATAATGTCTCAAGCGGGCCGGTGATCAGCAGCGCGCCGGCGGAGGTGCTCATGACGCAGAGTATGAAGGCGAAGAGACACAGCGAGAAGGCCAGCCCTTTTCTGCGCGGTTTTCTCCACGCGACGGCTGCCAGGAGCAGAAGGATGATGATAAAAAGCCCCGGTGGGACGATCATGGAGCCTGCCAATTTGTAGAGTAGGAACATCTTATTCTTCCATCGGCAGCGGTCTGTTATGAATCATTGTTTTCGACCTCGCCGACCGACTCTATGATATGCGTGAAGTCCAGCGCCGTTTGTTTGGTTATGACTGATTTACCGGTACGCGATTCCACGGCCCTTCTCGCTTCTCCGGCCGCCTCGCCGCCGGTCATTGCGACCTTGCGGTTTTCCTCGAAGGTTTCTGGGGTTATGCTTTTTGATACCTCTGTCGTAGTTGCTTCCGCGAGCATGTTCAGCACCAGCTCGAGGTCGCTCATGTTATCGCGGATGTTTTCTTTTTTCAGCCCTTTGAAGTTTTTATATTGGCGCGTAGTCATTCCTGTCCACGCCTTGGTTATTTCATCGGTAAGGATGGCGTATTCGACGCCTTTTTTCACGCCGCGTCCCTCCCATTCCGCAGTGAGGTCGTTGCGGATTCGTATTGACAGCAGCCGCTGGTGTATCCACTCTTTTGTGTAGCCCTTTTTCAGATATGTCTCAAAGGCGCGGTCAATGGCCAGTTCTGGGTCTGTCGTCTCTTCGATGCGCTCAGTGCCGACGTGTGCGAGCCAAAGCTTGAATGGTTCAGCTTTGGGTGAGGGAACCGACTGTATGATGCGGAGAAGCTGTTCTGTCGCGGCGGCGTCTGTTTTATAAAATTTCCCGTCTGCCGCACGCATTTTCAGTTGACTACATTTTGTAGTCAACTCACTTCCCTCTGCCTTGAGCCTGGTCTTTAAGACGCTCCAATACTTACGTGGATTAGCGCTTCCGGTCAATGCGCCGATTACGTCCACTATGGAGAAGTACCATTTTTCCTCCGTCTCCGCCCATACGGAACGGATCTTTTTGTTTTCAAATAGAGCTATTTTATCCGTCATTGTGGTAACCTCCGCAACGTAATTTTGAGTATGGGCATGTCTGTTACGTCGCCGTGCTATTAAAAAATGAGCGCCGGCCGTCAGAGATAGTTTCTCCGGAGGACGGCGCTGGAGGGCTATATATCGAGGTTCTTGACCTCTTTGCCGAATTGTTCGATGAATTTTCTCCGCGGTTCGACGACGTCGCCCATGAGGATGCCGAAGAGTTCGTCGGCTTCGACGGCGTCCTGCACCTCGACGCGGTTGACGATACGGTTTTCCGGGTTCATCGTCGTCTCCCATAGCTGTTCGGCGTTCATTTCGCCGAGTCCCTTGTAGCGCTGGACGTCGACTTTTTTACCGTTGGCCTTGTTCTGCGCCTCTTTCATCTCCTTTTCGGAGAAGCAGTAGGTGACATCTTTGCCGCACTGCACGCGGAAGAGCGGCGGCTGCGCGACGTAGAGGTAGCCTTTCTCGATGATCTGCGGCATGTAACGGAAGAACAGCGTCAGCAGCAGCGTCCTGATGTGGGCTCCGTCGACGTCGGCATCGGCCATGATGAAGATTTTATGGTAGCGCAGCTTTTCGTCGTTGAAGTCGTCGCCGACGCCGCAGCCGAGGGCGAGGATGATGTTGCGGATCGTCTCGCTGCTGAGTATCTTTTCGAGGCGGGCCTTTTCGACGTTGAGTATCTTGCCGCGCAGCGGCAGGATCGCCTGGAATTCGCGGTTGCGCCCCTGTTTGGCGCTGCCCCCCGCGGAATCTCCCTCAACGATGTATATTTCGCAGTCGGCGGGGTTGCGGTTCGAGCAGTCCGACAGCTTCCCGGGAAGGGTGAGGCCGCTCATTATCGACTTGCGGCGCACGAGCTCCTTGGCTTTTTTCGCCGCCTCGCGGGCCTGGCGCGCGCGGAGGGCGCTCTCGACGATCGGCTTCAGGATCTCGGGGCGTTCGTCGAGGGCGTTTTTGAGCCCCTCGTAGACGATGGAGTCGACGATGCCCTTGACGTCGTTGTTGCCGAGCTTGGTCTTGGTCTGCCCCTCGAACTGCGGCTCCATCACTTTGACGGAGATGACGGCGGTGAGTCCCTCTTTGAGGTCGTCGCCGGAGAGATTGTTGTCCTTCTCTTTCAGTATTTTGAGCTTGCGCGCCTCGTCGTTTATCGCGCGCGTCATCGCGGAACGGAAGCCGGCGACGTGGGTGCCTCCCTCGATGGTGTTGATGAGGTTGACGAATCCGTAGAGCCTTTCCAGATAGGTGTCGTTGTACTGGATGGCGACGTCCACCTGCGTCTGGTCCTTTTCGCCGCTGATGATCATGGGGCCCTTGAAGAGCACCTCTTTGCCTTTGTTGAGGTATTCGACGAAGGAGGAGATGCCGCCGGGGTAGTTGTAGCTCTTTTTCTCGGGCTTCTCGGGGCGCAGGTCCTCAAAGTTGATGGTGATGTGCGAGTTGAGGAAGGCGAGTTCGCGCAGACGCTGTTTGAGGATGTCGGCCTGGAATTCCGTCGTGGAGAATATCTCTTCGTCCGGCATGAACTGCACACGCGTGCCGCGCAGTTCCGTATCGCCGACGGCCTCCAGCCCCGTCATGGGGATGCCGCGCTCATAACGCTGGTGGTATTCTTTGCCGTTGCGCCAGATCGTCAGTTCGAGCCAGACGGAGAGGGCGTTGACGACGGAGACGCCGACGCCGTGGAGTCCGCCGGAGACCTGGTAGGCGCTCTTGTCGAACTTTCCGCCCGCGTGGAGCACCGTGAGGACGACTTCGGCCGCAGACTTGCCCGACTCGTGCATCTCGGTGGGGATGCCGCGTCCGTTGTCGACGACGGTGACGCTGCCGTCGATATTTATCGTCACGTCGATCGTGTCGCAGAAGCCCGCGAGCGATTCGTCTATCGAGTTGTCTACCACTTCGTAGACGAGGTGGTGAAGTCCGCGCTGGCTCTGGTCGCCGATGTACATGCCGGGGCGTTTGCGTACCGCCTCGAGCCCCTCAAGAACGTGGATGTCCTTTGCCGTATAGTCCGAGGCGTTGGCTCCGTTCTGCTGCGCGTTTGCTGGGATGTCCATATCTGACATATATATAACTCCTTTACTCTCAAGAATCATGAATTTGCAAAACCGTCCGCCGCCTATTCGCCTGTGTTTCGCGCGGCGCGCTTCCGGGTCGTATGTGTCGGGGCCAAATGCGCGTCAATATCGGCCCCCAGGGCTTTCTGCCTCTTTGCCAGGGTCGGCGGGGTAAACGACGTCGTCTCCGTCGAGCCGTCTCTTTTGAGGATCACCGTTTGGATTCCGCTTCGGTAGATCGCTACCACGTTGGCGAGGCAGACGATGTTTTCGCCCTCCAGAGGAATAAACATTTGTAGAATCCCCCAATCAGTCTATAATTATACCATGTCATCCACCTGAAACGGAGTGAATTTATGAACACTTTATTTATACTTTCCAACTCTCCGGGGGAGGTCTCCGGTTGGATGGGGCCCGTCACAAAGGCCCTGGCCGAGAGCCGGCTTGAGTTGAGCATTACGGGGGTGACGCTGCCCTGCCCGTACGCGAGCGGCATGGAGGCGGGGAGCGCCCGCCTGATGCCCGGGGTAGCCGATGTCGTGCGGCTGCGCGAAGCGATGCGCGCAGCGCCTTCAGAGGGCAGGCGGCTCATCCTGCAGCTTGGTGGGGACCCGATGTATGGCTGGGCGCTGTCGATGAAGCTCCGCGCCCCGTGGATGATATATACCGCGCGGCCGCGCTGGCGCGGGCGTGTGCGCCACTATTTCATTCCTGACGAGTTTGCGCAGCGGCGTTTTGAAAAAGCCGGGGTGGCGGCGGACCGGCGCAGCCTTGTCGGCAACCTGATACTGGACAGCGTGCCGGAACGCGGCAGCTGCCGCGCGGAAGAGTTCCGCCGCCGGTACGGCATTGCCGCGGAGCATATCATCTGCTTTATGCCCGGCAGCCGACCGTTTGAGTATGAGCTTGGCTTTGCCTTTTACAGCGAGTGCGCGCGCATCCTTCATAAGAAGTATCCCGATTGGCAGGCGGTCTTTCCCGTGGCGCCGACGGTCGACGAGGCGTGTCTTCGTTCGGGGCTTGAAAAGGCGGGGCTAAAATGGCGCGGCGGGGAGCACGTGGAGGAGATACTTCCCGACGACGGCTGCCGCGTGCCGCTGGTGCGTTCCGGTCAGTATGAGGCGATCGCCGCCGCCTCCCTCGCCGTGGCTTTCCCCGGCACCAACAATCTGCAGATCGCCTCGCTGGGCGTGCCGCTGCTTATGATCGCGCCGCTCAATCAGGCCGAGAACATCCCGCTTGACGGGCTCGCCGGGGCGATTTCCCCGAGCGCGCCGGGCCTGCGGCTCCTGAAGAAGCGGCTTGTTTTCTGGTACAACTCGAAAGAAAATTATGTCTCCCTGCCCAACCGGCTGGCTGGACGTCCGGTGCTGCCGGAGCGGCGCGAGATAATGACGCCGGAGAGCGCCTGTTACTACATCTCCGAGCTTATCGAATCCCCGGAAAGGCGGCGCGGGATCGCCGAAGAGTACGCGAAGCTGAACCTGCGGCGAGGCGCCTCGGCGAAGATCGCGGAAAAGATCGGGGAATTTTTCCGCGCATGACGCTTGCACTATCTCCCTTTGAGCACCCTTTCGATCACGTCCATACCGCGCTTTACGAGCTCCATATCGGCCTGGCTGCCCATGTGCCCGATACGGAATACCTTTCCCGCGAGCGCGCCGTAGCTGCCGCCCACGCCAAGCCCCTCCTTACGGAAGGCGGCGTCAAGCTCCGGCCACGTCCAGCCGTCCGGGACCATGATAGCGGTGACCGTCGGCGAGGCGAGCGATTCTTCCGCCGCGTAGAGCTTGAGTCCCATCTGCCGAGCGCGCGCGCGGCAGTACGCCGCGGCCTCCGCGTGGCGTTTAAAGGAATTTTCCAGTCCCTCTTCGAGCACGCTCTTGAGCGCGAGGTTCAGCGCGGCATTCGCCTGCCAGTTGTGGGTGTAGGGCATCGCCTTTACGTTTAAGGCCTCTTTCCAGGGGAGTATCGCGTCGTACCCCGCGTAGTTTACCTCTTCCGCCCGTTTCCAGGCTCTGCCGCTTATCGTGAGCATCGATATGTCGGGCAGCAGCGACAGGCACTTCTGGCTTCCGAGCAGTCCGAGGTCTATGCCCCATTCGTCGACGCGGACGTCGGCCCCGACGGCGCTCGCGACGAAGTCTACGATGAAGAGGGCGCCGCTTTCGGCGACGACGGGGGCGATCTCGGCGATCGGGTTCAGAAGGCCGCTGGGGGTCTCGCAGTGCACGGCGGTCACGACGTCGGGACAGAACGCCGCTATCTTCTTGCGCAGCGCCTCTTTGTCGACGAACTTGCCGTCGGGGGCCTCCATGTATTCCGCACGCGCGCCGATCGCCTCGGCCATCTCGCCGAAGCCGTGGCCGAAGAGGCCGTTTGAGACCGCGAGCACCCGATCGCCGGGCTTCACTACGCTCTTAAGGGCGCCCCAAAGTATCATCATCGCCTCGCCCGAGCCGACGACGACGCTGTTTTCAGTTTTCAGCACCTGCCGCAGCAGCGAGACGTTCTCCGCGAGCAGCGCGAAGAAGTCGTCCTCCAGGTCCGTACTGCCGTAATCCGTGAGATATGCTTCGCGGTATTTGAGAGGGACCGAGGACGGCCCCGGCACCAGCGGGATTTTATAGGTCTGCATTCTTCAAGTCTCCTTTGCCTACGAAAAAAGCGCCGGAAAACTGCTCCGGCACTTTTAAATTGTTTGCTTATGAACTACTGGACGAGCTGGTTCAGGTAGTGCTGAACGGCGCTCTTGACTCTGTTGCCGTCCGCCTGCCCCTTTACTGCGGCCATGGTCTTGCCCATCATCTTACCCATGTCTTTCGGTCCCGCGGCGCCGGTCTCTTCCGCCACCTTCGCCACGATCTTGAGGATGTCCTCAGCCGAAAGCTGAGCGGGCTGATAGATCTCAAGCACCTGGGCCTCGGCGAGTTCCCGTTCGGCACGGTCTGCCGCGCCGCCGCTCTTATACATCTCAGCGGCCTCGACACGCTGCTTGATAAGCCTGCGGACGAGTACGAGCACGTCGTCGTCAGTGAGCGCGTTTTCTTTGCCCTTTTCCACCTGTGCGAGCTGCATGGCGGATTTGAGCATACGCAGCACCGAAAGCTTCAGCTCATCTTTATTTTTCATAGCTACAACCAGATCGCTCTGGATTTTGCCTGCAAGGTCAGACATTATTAATAATCCGCCCTCCTGCCTTTGTTTCGTGCCATCTCAGCCTTCTTACGCTTCTTGATTTCGCTGGGTTTTTCGTAATGTTCATGCTTCTTAGCTTCACGAAGCACGCCCACCTTCCGAAGCTCTCTTTTAAAACGCTTGAGGGCATCTTCGATCGACTCATTGTCGCGTCTAGTTACGGTGGTCATCAACATTCCCCCCTTTCTCAGTCGGGGATCAACACCTAAGCGAAAACACCATTTACGTAGATAAAATCCGCTTGATGTCATTCTCAGATTTATTACATCTATGTATTATGGGGGATATGGCAACATTTTGTCAATGACGGGGAATAGCACAATTCACCTAAATTACTGAAACATCAGAACTGAATTGTATATTTTGGAAAATCCCCTCGGTTATGAGTCCCTCCTCCGCGTACTTAGCAGGAATTGCCGTGATTTCTTCGTTTATTCCCGCGGCGGAGGCGGCTGTGATCCTTATATAGTTGCGAGTGAGCCCTTTGACCGCCGTGCCGTCGCTCTCCTCGGTCAAGACCCCGCACTCCCTGCCGATCCAGTTCGA